>JAQTOP010000013.1 GCA_028713285.1 Terrimicrobiaceae bacterium | reverse complement strand
TGTCGTAGCTCACCCGCGGGTCGTCCCAGGCCTTCGCCTGCGGCACGCGGGCGCGAGCTGCGCTCCACTTCCGCAGCGCGGCGCGGATCGACGGGTTGTTCGCCAGCGCTTCGGCGACGGCATTTTGAAGCGTTAGCGAACCTTCGCGATTCGGGGCCGCTCCCGCGCACGACATCATCAGGACTGCGAACAAGGCCGGGCAGCGCGTCTTCATGCGAGGAGTGCCGCGAGCCGCTCGCGGAGAATGGAGCGCGCGCGATACAGCCGCGTTTCGACGGCCTTCGGCGTGCAGCCGGCGATCTCGGCGATCTGCCGATGGGAAAGATTCTCGTATTCGGAAAGGATCACCGCCTCGCGCAGTTCGGTCGGCAGCGCCATCACCGCGTCGCGAATCGACATCGTCCGTTCGTCCGCAACCAGCGTCTGGACCGCATCGGGCGCGGCCGCCGAAAGTTTTTTCACAAGCGAGCCTTCATCGCGATTCGGATCGTCGAACGACACGGTGGGATGCCGCCTCTGCCAGCGAAAGTGCTGACGCCCCAGATTCGCCGCGATGGCGAACAGCCACGTGGAGAATTCGCCCTGCGGACGAAAGCGCTCCCGGCTCAAATACACCCGCACGAAGGTCTCCTGCGCAAGATCGAGGGCGATCGTTTCATTGCCCGTCATCCGCACCAAAAAACCCGTCACCCGCCGCTGCCAGCGCTCCATGATCCCGTTGAGCGCGAGATCCTCACCGGCTCGCAGCCGGGCCATGGCCGCATGGTCCTCTCCGGCGGGTGTCATGGCGTCGTCCGCCGCACGCTCATATTCTCGGGATCCAGAACCGCGGGGACGACCATCTTGAGATACCGTTCGCGCTTGTCGGCGGGCAGCACGTCCGCGACGGCGTAGAAATGCGCGAGCATGCTCGTGCGACACTCGCTACGCACGGCGTCGGACTCGACAATCGCACCGCGAATCTCCGGTGTGATGCTCCGGTTCGCCTGGATCAAACGCGCAAGCCGGGAGTCCGTCTCGCGGATGCGAACGCACATTTCCGCGCAATGCGCCTCGTAGTCGGCCTGCATCATCGAGACCTGCTCCGCCTCACGGGCGTCGAGGCCGAACTCCCGCCGCAGCCAATCCGCCGGCGCCGCGTGGCGCGGAGCGAGGCAGAATATCACCGCAGTGAGGACCGCCAGGGCCACCGCTCCGACGAGGACGGCGATGCCGCGGTTCATCGGATCATTGCGTAGGGATTCACGGAGCGCAAATAGGCGTCCGTGCCCGGGACCCCGGAAAGAGCGCGTCCCGAAATGCCTCCCAGCGCAATCGCGACCACCGCGACCGCCAGAGCCACCCGGGGCCTGGCAACCAGCACGAGCACTTCCTGCCACCAGTCGGCCGGCGGCGAGGCCATTTCGATCCTCGTCCACACGTCGCGGCGAAACGCCACGGGCTCGGGCGTCTGCGGCTGCCACGTCTTCAACAGATCGGATAAATCGTCTTTCATCGGTGGATCAAAAGTTGCCGCCTCCCCGTGGCAGCGGAGGCTCTCCCCCGCTGCCGCCGGAGCCGGCGGGTCAGCCGCGAATCATCTCCGCGCACGAAACAGACGAGTCCTTGCAGGTCATCGTTGCAAGGTTGCGGCCCGTGCAGCCGTCGAAGTGCGAGCCGGTCACGACGCGCGTCGCGACGTGGGTCTTGGGGTTGATGGCGCCGAGCGACTTCGTGTCGTTCACCTGCAGCGGGCAGCCTGCGGACGCGGTCCGATGGGCGGGCGCGGCAAAGCCTGCGGCGTTGGTGGGTCCGGCGAACGCGGCGCCGGCAAACGTTGCGGCCATGGCAAGGATGCCGGCCGATTTGAGGAGGTTGGTGTGTTTCATTGGATGATGGGATTTTGGGATTTTGTATTCAGGAACCACTCGCAGTTCATCGCGAACGCTTCGGGTTTCTGAATGTTCAATCCCGTTCCTCCGTCAAACCCTTGAACTTTTTGCATCGCCGACGACAAACGCCCGGCATCCGCGGACGAGGGCTTACAAAGCCTCGAAGCTGCTCATCAACTGGAACAGCCTGTAGCGCTCGGAGATGTCCCCGGGGGTGACGGTGCGCAGGCGTTCGAGGCTGAATTGCTCGACGTTGTAGCTCGCGAGCACGCTGCCATACACCACCGCGCGGCGCAGCCGGTCGAACGTGATTTCGCTTCCGTCTTCGCTCGAAAGATAACCCGCGAGCCCTCCGGCAAAGGTGTCTCCCGCGCCGGTCGGGTCGTGGATGTCCTCGAGCGGATAGGCGGGGCAACTGAAAAATGCGCTGCCGCCGAAGAGCAGGCAGCCGTGCTCGCCTTTCTTGATCGCGACAATGTCCGGGCCCATTTCCCGAATCCTGCGGGCCGCCCGGATGAGGCTGGTCTCGCCCGTGAGCTGGCGCGCCTCGCCGTCATTGAGGATGAGCATGTTCACGCGGGCGAGCAGCGAGATCAGCTCGGGCTTCGCAATGTTGATCCAGAGGTCCATCGTATCGGCGATGACGAATCGCGGCTGGACGACTTGATCGAGCACGTGGTGCTGGAGCGCAGGCGCGATGTTTGCCAGCAGGACAATCGGCGTCGAGCGATAGCTCTCCGGCAGCGCCGGCGAGAAATTTTCGAAGACGTTCAGCTCGACCGAGCGCGTCTCGCGGATGTTCAGATCCCACATGTATTCGCCCGACCAGCGGAATGTTTTACCAGGAACGATCTGCAGGCCGGCGGTGTCGATGCGGCGGCTGGCGAAAAGCTCGACGTGCTGCTTCGGGAAGTCGTCTCCAACGACGCCGACGAGATTTACCGGCGCAAAAAAACTGGCGGCCACCGAGGCATACGAGGCCGATCCGCCGAGGAGATCGGCATGTTCCTCGATCGGGGTCTTGATGGTATCGAGCGCGATGGAGCCGACGACGAGAACGGACATAGCGGGGCAGGATGCAAAAGCCCGCGCGATCCTGGCGAGGGAAAAATCCAGCGCCGCCGCTCTTGAACGGCGACTTGCAAAGGGCCGATCCGATTCCGGCCGCCCGTCATCCGCCCGGCCCCCTCGCCGCCACGAAATTCGCCAGGACGGCCTTGAGCGCCTCGCTCCGAATCGGTTTGGACAAAAAGTCGTTCATCCCGGCGGCGACGCAACGCTCGCGCGCATCGGCCATCACATGGGCGGTGAGCGCGATCACCCACGCCTGGGAACCCAGCTCGCGCAGTCGCTGCGTGGTGGCAAATCCGTCCATGCCTGGCATCTGGATGTCCATGAAGATCAGGTCGAACGTCCGCCCGGCACAGAATTCGATGCAGGCCTCGCCGCCGTCCACGATCTCGGCGTTGTAGCCGAGGTGGTCGAGTATGCGCTTGATGAGCTTCTGGTTCACGAGATTGTCCTCGACGACGAGCACCCTCGCGCGTCGTGGATCGAGCGGCGCGCCGCGCTCGGCCCCCGGGTCGCTTTGGCTCACCGGCTCCGCGTGCGGCTCCGGCTGTTTCGTTGCCAGTATGGAGTCCACCGCCCCGCGCAAGGCCGCCGCATGGACGGGCTTCGCCAATCGCCCCCACTCCCCGGACAACCTCGCGGGTTGCTCGGATGGGGGCACTCCGAGCTGGACCAGCACGAGGACGGGGATGTTTCGCTGTGCGGCGAGATCGGCCACTGCGGCCGCCTCGCCGAATGAGGAATCGACGATCACCATCTCGAGAGGCCGGTCTGAGTCCGCGGCGGATCGCACGGCGCCGAGGTTGTCGCACCCGGCGACCTCCAGGCCGAGCGCCCTCAACTGGCCGGCGATCACGATCCGCACGGCATCATTCTGTTCGGCGACAATCACCCGCTGGCCGGAAAAGCGCGTCCCGGCCGGGACGGACGTGCGCGCGGCATCGCGCTTCAACCGCACGGTAAAGGTGAATTTCGTGCCGATCCCGGGCTCGCTGGTCACACCAATTTTACCCCCCATCGCAAGGACGAGCCGGCGGCAGATTGCGAGACCGAGCCCCGCCCCGCCGTAGCGCCGCGACATTGAGCTGTCGGCCTGCACGAAGGGCTCGAAAAGTTGATCGATCTGTCCAGGCTCGATGCCGATGCCCGTGTCGCGCACGCGCAAGTCCACCGTCATGTCGTCCCCTTCGAGCCATGCCAGCCTGCACGAGACGACGATCACGCCGCCGGGCGTGAATTTCACGGCATTGCTCACGAGATTCGAGATGATCTGCCGCAGCCGTCCGGAGTCTCCGATCACCGCGGTCGGGACGTCCTCGTCGAACTCGGAAACCAGCTCGATGCGCTTCGCGAAGGCGCGTGTGGCATGCACGTCCAGCGCATCTTCCACGCACTCGCGCAGGTCGAAGGGTCGCGACTCCAATTCGAACTTCCCCGACTCCATGCGGGAGAAATCGAGAACGTCGTCGATGATCGTGAGCAGGGAGTCGCCGCAGCTCGCAATCGTGCGCAGGTATTCCTGCTGGGTCGCGTTGAGCCTCGTGTGAAGCAGCAGGTTCGCAAAGCCCAGCACGCCATTGAGCGGAGTGCGGATCTCGTGGCTCATCACGGCCAGGAACTCGCCCTTCGCGCGGTTCGCGGCCTCGGCGGTGTTCTTCGCGGCGATCAATTCCTGCTCGGCCAGGCGCCTGCGCGTCACGTCCGTAAGGGTGCCTGTCGTTCCGGAGATCGCGCCGCCCGGATCGCGCTTCGCGCGGCAATAGCCCTCGAGCCACAGCACCCCGCCATTCGCATGGATGAGGCGGAAGGCGATATCGAGAGACTCGACTTCGCCGGATACCTTTTTCCGATGGGCCTCGGCGAGCATCGCCAGATCGGCGGCTGCGGCGAATTTCGCATACGGTACGCCCAGGGACTCCGCAACCGGATAGCCCGTCACGCGTTCCCACGCACGATTCAGGAAGACGAAACGGCCATCGATGTCCGATTGAAAGACGATGAGTTCGAGATCCTCGACGAATTCCCGATACTTGGTCTCGCTGAGTTCGAGTTCGTTTTGCGCCCGCTTGATCTCGCGCAGGTCGTGCCAGACGATCAGCATGACCCGCCGGCCATCAATCGTCACGTAGGTGCTGCCGACCTCGACCGGAATCAATTCTCCCGTCGCATGCTTCTTGAGCACCTCGCGTCGCTGCACGCCGCTGGTCCTGGTCGCATTCCTGAGTTCCAGCGCATGCTCCATCGTGGGTCTTCCATCGGCCTGAAATTCGGGCCAGAATTTCATGAGCGGCTGGCGGATGAGGTCGGACTTGTCGCCGTAGCCGAGCATGTCGAGCGCGGCCTGGTTGCAATCGATCACGCCCGCTGCATCGACCAGCAGGTGCGGCTCGGTCGTGCTCTCGAAGATCACGCGGAATCGCTCGTCGCTCTGCCTGCGCTGCGTGATATCAAGCATCACACCGTCCATCGCGGCAATGCGACCGCCGGCGTCGAACGTGAGCACGCCGCGATCCGAGACCCACACGAAGTCGCCGTTCGCATGCTGCATGCGATATTCCACCACGAACAGCTCCCGCCCGCTCCTTGCAAGGTGGAACGCCGCCGCCACCCGCTCGCGATCATCCGGATGAATCATCCCGAGCCACCCGGCCGTGTTATGGCTCAATTTCGACGGCTTCACTCCAAGCAGCGCCTCGCAACCGCCGCTGTATTCGACTTCATCCCGAATGATGTCGTGATGATAGACCACCTCCCCGAGCGCCTCGATCAGGAGAGCCTGCCTGACCTCGGCCACCTGCCGCGCTTCCTGGGCGCCGATGCGCTCGCACTCGTCGCGCAGCGATTTGGATCGGATGCGCCGGACGTGGACGCCCAGTATCAATGCCGCAAGCGCCGCGCCCGCAAGGCCCGCCGCCGCTGCCGCCCGTCCGCGCTCGAGACGCTGGAAGAGGCCGCTGACATCGAGATCGATACCCACCGCTCCCGCCGGGCGGCCCGCGGAATCATAGATCGGCGCCAGCCCGCTCATGAACGCTCCCCGGCCATTCTCCGTGAGGTCCGGGGAGGTGTATGGGACGCCGTCCCTCACCGCCCGCGCCTCACGGGCATCCTCGTCGATCGAACCGCTCGAGTAAGGCGTCATCACGCTGGAGGCTTCCATCCTGCCGTCGAGCCCGATCCGCTTTGCCTGGGTCGCGGAGTCGAGCACGAAGTAAAGTCCTCCCCCGCGTTCGACGAACGAACGCATGCGGACGATTTCCTGCGACCGCCGGTTCAGCGCCATAAGCGGATCGATGAGTTCCAGATAGAGCGGCGAACCGGTATGCTCCGGTGCGGTAAGCCGCCGATGCTTGTCGCCATCGATCAGCGCGGCGACCGAGTTCGCGCATCGCAGCAGATCGCCGCGCGCGAGCGTCAATTGCGACTGTCGCGAAAAGTTCTCGATTGCCAGGATCCCGGCTGCGGAGGTGACAAAAACGAGCAACGCGGTGACAATGCCGTCGCGCGCAGGATGCACCCGGGAGCCACGGCCAGCAGCGCGCCGAATGGTTTCTTTCGCTTGGTGCATCACACTGCCCGCATTACTAGGAAATCCGAGCCCCATACGCAAGGTCGTGGAACAGCGATTGCTTTCCATCGATGCTCAATGTTACCCGGTCGTAACAAATCTCCCCGGTTCTTTGGATTGCGCGGCGAAGCCGAACTCTCTACGCAAGCCGTCGCGCGATGATCTCGATCTCGGTGGAAAACCTGGTGAAGAAGTTCGACGAAAATGTCGCGCTGAACGGCGTCACCTTTCGCATCGAGCCCGGCGAGATCTTCTTCCTTCTCGGCCCGAGCGGCTGCGGCAAGACGACGCTCCTGCGCAACATCGCCGGATTTTACATTCCCGACAGCGGTCGCATCCTCTTCGGCGAGGACGACGTCACGCGCCTCCCGCCGCACAAGCGAAACACCGGCATGATGTTCCAGAGCTACGCCCTCTGGCCCCACCTCACCGTCGCGCAAAACGTCGGCTTCGGCCTCGTCGAGCGCAAGATCCCGCGGGCCGAGATCACCGGGCGGGTCGCCTCGGCCCTCGAGTCCGTCAAGATGGCGCCCTACGCCGCGCGCAGGATCGCCCAGCTCTCGGGCGGCCAGCAGCAACGCGTCGCCCTCGCCCGCGCGCTCGTCATCCGCCCGCGCGCCCTTCTGCTCGACGAGCCGCTCTCGAATCTCGACGCGAAACTTCGCCTCGAAATGCGCATCGAAATTCGCCGGGTGTGCAAGGAATACGGCCTCACCGCGATCTACGTCACTCACGACCAGAAGGAGGCGCTCTCCATCTCCGACCGCATGGCGATCCTCGATGGCGGGCGCATCGCACAGATCGGCGGCCCGCAGGCCGTCTATCGCCGCCCGCAATCGAAGACCGTCGCCGACTTCATCGGCGAGACGAATTTCATCGAGGGAAAAATCCTCGAATCCCAGCCGGGCTCGGCCCGCGTCGAAACGCCGCTCGGCGTGTTCGACGGAATTGTTTCCGATCCCGGCTGGCAGCCGAAGCCCGGCGAATCCGCCACGCTCTCCGTCCGTCCCGAATGCTGGCGCATCGAGACGGCCCGTCCCACGCGCAACGCCGCCGCCGGCCGCATCGGCGAATCGATCTACCTCGGCGAAGTCGCGCAGTATCAATTCGACACCCCCGCCGCCTCGCTGAAAATTCTCGAACTCAACCCCGACCTCGCCCGCCGCCCGCAGGATCGCGAACTCTACGCGACCGCCGACCCGGACGACGTCGTCATCCTGCGCAAATGACCGGGCGCCTGCTCGTCATCCTCGCCGTGCTCGCGGTCGTGGTCGGCGTGCCCTTCGCGCTCAAGCCGAAGCGCAGCCTGCTCGCCAGCGCGGACGACACGCTCGTCATCATCAGCCCGCACAACGAGGCCATCCGCTACGAATTCAGCCGCGCCTTCGCCGCATACCACTTCGCGCGGACCGGGCGCACCGTGCGGATCGACTGGCGCAGCGTGGGCGGCACCAGCGAAATCGCCCGCTATCTCCAGGGCGAATATTACAACGCCTTCAAACGCGAATGGACCGCCGCCGGTCGGCCGTGGACCTCCGAAGCCGCCGCCGGTTACGCGAACGGCTCGCTCAAGCCCGACGCCCCTGGGCAGGCCGAGCGCCAGGCATTCCTTGCATCGAACGCCGGCATCGGCATCGACCTCTTCTTCGGCGGCGGCGCATTCGATTTCATCGCGCAGGCAAAAGCGGGCACGCTCGTCGATTGCGGCATTCTCACCGCGCACCGCGATTGGTTCACCGACGCGAGCATTCCTATCTCCGTTTCGGGCGAACCCTACTACGATCCCGCCGGCCGCTGGATCGGCACCTGCCTCTCCGCGTTTGGAATTTGCTACAACTCCGACTCGCTCCGCCGTCTCGGCGTCTCCGAGCTGCCCGCAAGCTGGAACGACCTCACGGACCCAAAATTCGCCCGGCAGGTCGCCCTCGCCGACCCGACGAAAAGCGGCTCGATTGCGAAGGCATTCGAAATGGTCATCCAGCAGCAGATGCAGCAGGTCGTCGGCGCGGCCCCGGCGACGGACGCCGCGCTCGCCGCAGGCTGGACGCGCGGCCTCCAGCTCCTGCTCAAAGCCTCCGCAAACTCGCGCTACTTCGCCGACGCCGCTCCGAAGGTCCCGCTCGACGTGTCTCTCGGCGACGCCGCCATCGGCATGTGCATCGACTTCTACGGGCGATTCCAAAGCGAGTCGGTGAAAATCGGCGACCGGCCGTCGCGCCTCCAATACTTCACGCCGCTCGGCGGCTCGTCCGTCGGCGTCGATCCCATCGGCATGCTGCGCGGCGCGCCCCACGCCGCGCTCGCCCGCGAGTTCATCGCGTTCGTCTTGTCGATCGATGGGCAGAAGCTCTGGAACTTCCAGGTCGGCGCGCCCGGCGGTCCCGTCCGCTACGCCCTGCGCCGCCTGCCCGTGCGCAAGGAACTTTACGCGCCGGAGTTCACGGCCCTCCGCTCCGACCCGGGCGCCCGCCCCTACGAGGAAGCTGCATCCTTCAGCTACCACGAAGCATGGACGGGCCCGCTCTTCTCCGCGCTCCGCTTTATCATTCGCGTCAGTTGCATCGACTCGCACGACGAACAGGCCGCCGCCTGGCAGGCGCTCATCGCCGCCGGTTTTCCGCCCGCCGCCACCGCGGCGTTCAACGACGTCTCCGCCATCGACTACGCCGCCGCGAAGGAAGGTATCCGCCCGGCCTTGAAGGGCTCGACCCCGCTCGAGGAAGTCCAGCTCGCCCGCCGGCTCGGCGACCATTTCCGCACGCAATACCACCACGCGGAGCAGCTCGCAAAGGAGGGGAAATGAGTGATCGCGTCGGTCCACAGCAAGCAGTTGCTTACCTATCTACGCCTCCTGGACTTCCGACTCGGTCTCCTCATCAACTCCGGCGCGCCACTCCCAAGGGACGGCATTGTCCGCGTCATCAACTCTCCGCGCCTCCGCGCCTCCGCGCCTCTGCGTGAGATTCGTTATCCATGAGCCGCCCGATCTCCCACGTCGTCTTCGCGCTCACCGCGCTTTTCTTCCTTTTCTTTTTCGCGCTGCCCATCGGCGAGACGCTCAGCGGTGCGTTTCGCCAGCCAGGCGGCGGCTTTACCCCCGCCTACCTCGTCGAGGTTTTTCGCAATCCCATTTACCTCGAAGGGCTGTGGAACTCCGTGCAGATGGCCGTGTTCAGCACCGCGCTCACCCTCGCCATCGCCCTGCCGCTCGCCTTTCTTACCGACCGGTTTCTTTTCCCGGCTAAAAATCTTTTTTCCGCGCTCATCCTCGTTCCGATGATCCTGCCGCCGTTCGTCGGCGCGATCGGCGTGAAACAAATCCTCGGCCAGGAGGGCGCGCTCAACGCCCTGCTTGCCTCGCTCGGCTTGGAAAATCCAGCCCACCCCATCGACTGGCTTGGCGCCAGCCGCCTCGGCGGCGTCGTCGTGATGAACGCCCTGCACCTTTATCCGATCCTTTATCTCAACCTCGTCGCCGCCCTCGCGAACGTCGATCCTGCGATGGAGGAGGCCGCCGAGAACCTCGGCTGCACCGGCCTGCGGAAGTTCCGAAAAATCACGCTCCCGCTCATCATGCCCGGCCTCTTCGCCGGCGGCACCATCGTCTTCATCTGGGCTTTCACGGAACTCGGCGTGCCGCTCATGTTCGACTACCAGCGCGTCACGTCGGTGCAGATTTTCAGCGGGCTCAAGGACATCGGCGGCAATCCGTTTCCCTTCGCGCTCGTCGCCGTGATGCTCGTCTCCACGGTCGTGCTCTACGCCCTCAGCAAGATGCTCTTCGGGCGCGCCAGCCATGCCATGATGGCCAAGGCCACCAGCCAGGGCGGCCCTCGCGCGATTGCGCCGCTGCCCGCATGGGCCTGCACGGCGTTCTTCGCATGCGTCACGTTTCTCGCGGTGCTGCCGCACATCGGCGTGGTGCTCGTCGCGTTCTCCCGGGACTGGTATGGCACGATTCTGCCGGATGGCTGGACGCTCGACCACTTCCGCGCCGCGCTCGGCCACGACCTCACGCTCCCGTCGATTCAGAACAGCCTCAAATACGCCTCGCTGGCCACTCTCGTCGATCTCGTGCTCGGCGTCGGCATCGCCTACGTGGTCACCCGGACCCGCCTGCCCGGACGCGAACTGCTCGACGCGATGGCCATGCTGCCGCTCGCCGTGCCCGGCCTCGTGCTGGCCTTCGGCTATCTCGCGATGACCCAGCCCGGCAAACTTTTCGCGTTCATGAACCCCGCCATCGATCCCCTCATGATCCTCGTGATCGCCTACAGCGTGCGCCGCCTGCCCTACGTGGTTCGCAGCGCCGCCGCCGGGTTCCAGCAAACGAGCGTCACCCTCGAGGAGGCCGCGCAAAACCTCGGCTGCCCGCCCTTTCGCGCCCTGCGCAAGATCACGCTCCCGCTCATCGCGGCGAACCTCATGGCCGGCGGCCTGCTTGCCTTCAGCTTCGCGATGCTCGAGGTGAGCGACAGCCTCATCCTCGCACAGAAGCAGCAGGATTTCCCAATCACGAAGGCGATTTACGAACTTTACCAACTCCTCGGCGACGGCCGGTTCATCGCGAGCGCGCTGGGCGTGTGGGCGATGGGCTTCCTCGGCGTGACGATCCTCGGCGCGAGCGTCATCCTCGGCAGAAAACTCGGCGCAATCTTCCGCGTGTAGGCGAAAACCCGGCTTGTCACCCGGTTCGCGATGCCTCATTCCATGCGGGTTCCCATGAAATTTTCCCATCTCATCACGGCAGGTCTGGCAATCGCGGCGCTCACCGGTTGCGGCGAGGGCGGCGGGCCCTCAGTCAAGGTCGGACTCAATACCGAACTCACCGGCGAGATGCCTGCCGTCGGCGCCTCCTCGAAAAACGCCGCGGAGCTTTTCGCGAGCCAGATCAATGCCGCCGGCGGCATCGACGTCGGCGGCAAGAAGCTGCCCCTCAAGCTCGCCGTCGGCGACAACGGCGCGAAGGCCGACCAGGCCGCCGCCATCGCCCAGCGCCTCATCGCGCAGGAAAACGTCGTTGCCATGATCGGGCCGGACGCCAGCGCCTGCGCCATCCCGGCCTCCGAGATCGCCGAGTCGCTCAAGTGCCCGATGATCTCGCCGTGGTCCACGAATCCGAAGACGACGCTCGACGCGATCACCGGCAAGCCGAAGGCCTACGTCTTCCGCGCCTGTTTCACGGACAACTTCCAGGCCGGGGTGCTCGCGAAATTCGTTCTGAACAACCTCAAGGCGAAAACCGCGGCCGTCCTCTACGACGTCGCGAGCGAGGCGCCGAACGGCCAGGCCACGCTCTTCCGGCAGACCTTCGAGGCGAACGGCGGCCAGATCGTCGGCTTCGAGACCTACACCACGGGCGACCGCGACTTCTCCGCCCAGCTCACGAAAATCAAGGCCACGAATCCCGAGGTCATCTTCCTGCCCGCCTACTACAATGACGTGCCGCTCATCGCGCAGCAGGCGCGCCGGCTCGGCATCACCGCGCAGTTCGTCG
The DNA here is from genome assembly GCA_028713285.1 of Terrimicrobiaceae bacterium. Classification (GTDB taxonomy): domain Bacteria; phylum Verrucomicrobiota; class Verrucomicrobiia; order Chthoniobacterales; family JAATET01; genus JAATET01. The sequence goes on along the minus strand of JAQTOP010000013.1, from coordinate 38,478 downwards.
GCAGCGACGCCTGGAGTTCGCCCGAGATCATCAAGCTCGGCGGAGCGGATATCGACGGCTCGTTTTTCTGCAACCACTATTCCACGCAGATCGCCACGCCCGTCGCGCAGAAATTCATGACCGACTACCAGGCCAAATACGGCCAGCCGCCGGACGACGTCGCCGCGCTCACCTACGACGCCTTCGGTCTCCTTGTCGAAGCGATCAAACAAGCCGGCAAGCTCGACCGCGAGGCCATCCGCGACGCGCTCTCGAAGATCGCGAAATATGACGGCGTCACCGGAACGATGAAGTTCCAGCCCCCGAGCGGCGATCCGCTCAAGAGCGCGGTCGTCCTGCAGATCAAGGACGGCAAGTTCGTCTGGGTGGCCAACGCGCAGCCGTGATCCTCGCAGCCGCCGCCGCATCCTCCGCTTTTTCGGGCTGGGCGTTTTATCTCGCCCAGCAATCCATCAACGCCCTCCAGTTGGGCTCCATCTACGCGCTCATCGCGCTCGGCTACAGCATGGTCTATGGCGTGCTGACCATGATCAATTTCGCCCACGGTGATCTCTTCATGCTCGGCGCCTTCGCCTGCCTGCTCATCGCGGCGTTTCTCCCGCTGCCATTCGTCGTCATCCTCCTGCTCGTGATCCTGCTCATCGGCCTGCTCGGCGCGTTGATCGAGCGCGTTGCCTATCGCCCGCTGCGCGGCGGTCCCCGCGTCTCGGCCATCATCACCGCGCTCGGCTGCGGCCTCGTGATCGAGAACCTCACGCTGGTGAACTTCCCCTACGCCCAGCGCATGCCGGCGCTTTTCACCAGCACGAGCTATCAGGTCGCCGGCCTCACGATCTCGACGCTCCAGCTTCTCATCATCGGCATCTCGGTCGCGCTGATGCTCGGCCTCGACTTCTTCATTTACAAAACCCGCTACGGCATCGCCATGCGCGCAATCGCGTTCGACGCCCGCACCGTGCCGCTGATGGGCGTGCCGGCGGACCGCATCATCTCTCTTACGTTCCTCATCGGCGCGGGCCTGGGCGGCGCGGCGGGCATGCTCTACGGCCTCGCCTATCCGGTGATCGCGCCCTCGATGGGAGTGCTCGTTGGATGGAAGGCATTCATCGCGGCCGTCATCGGCGGCATCGGCAGCGTGCGCGGCGCGGTGCTCGGCGGCTTCATTCTCGGCGGCGTCGAGATCATGGTCGTGGCATTCCTGCCCTCGACCTATCGCGACCTCATCTCCTACTCGCTGCTGCTCGTCATCCTCATTTTCAAGCCCTACGGCCTGCTTGGCCGCGCTCCGAATCAGAAGGTATGAAGCCCTTCCTCGCCGCCGCCGCCATTGCACGATGGCCCCTGCCCGTGCTCATCGCCGCCGGCTTCGCGTTCACCGTCGCGGCCCAGTATCTGCCGATCCTGAACGGCTACACGCAGTTCGTGCTGATCACCGTCGGCATCAACATCATCCTCTGCGCGAGCCTCAACCTCGTGAATGGCTACATGGGCGAGTTCTCGGTGGGCCACGCCGGATTCATGAGCCTCGGCGCCTACTCCGCCGCGATCTTCACGACGAAGTGGCTTCCGGCCACGCCCGCCGCCTTCCTTCCCGCCGTGCTCTTTGGCGGAGCGGTCGCCGCCGTCATCGGCTTTTTCCTCGCGCTGCTGTCCTTCAAGACGCGCGGCGATTACCTCGCGATCATCACGCTGGCGTTTCTCATGATCGTGAAATCCACGTGGGAAAACCTGCCCTACGTCGGCGGCCCGCGCGGCATCACCACCGCCCCGCTCACCACGCTGCCATGGGTCTTCGCCGCCGTCGTCGCGACGATCTGGATCATCCGCAACCTCGTTTATTCCAAGTTCGGACGCGCGGTCATCGCGATCCGCGAGGACGAAATCGCCGCCAACGCCATGGGCGTGCGGGTGCGCGAGGCGAAGATTCTCGCGTTCGTCGTGTCGTCCTTCTTCGGCGGCGTCGCCGGCGCGCTCTCCGCCCACGCGACGTTCTTCATCAACCCCGGCCAGTTCGACATTTTGAAATCCACCGAGATTCTCGTGATGGTTTACCTCGGCGGCATCGGCTCGCTCGCAGGTTCGATCCTCGGCGCGACGATCTTTACGTTCCTGTCGCAGGCGCTCCAGCCGCTCGGCTACTGGCGCCTCGTCATCCTGCCGCTCATTCTCGTGCTGCTCATGCTCTTCCGCCCTCGCGGCATCATGGGCCTGCGCGAACTCCCGTGGTTCCTTCCAAGGCGCGAGCTGTTGATCAAACGCGAGCTTTACAAAAAGCCATGAGCGCCCTGCTGGAAATCCAACACGTCACCAAGCGCTTCGGCGGCCTCTGCGCGATCTCCGATTGCAGCGTCGCCGTCGAGACCGGCCACACCCACGGCATCATCGGCCCGAATGGAGCTGGCAAGACCACGCTCTTCAATCTCATCACCGGAATTTACAAGCCGACGGAAGGCGCCATCCGCTTCCGGGGGGAATCCATCGCCGGCCTGCGCCCGGGCCGCATCGCGCTCAAGGGCATCGGCCGCACGTTCCAAAACATTCGGCTCTGCAAGGAGCTCACCGTGCTGGACAACGTGCGAATCGCCTTCGACTCGCAGTTGCACTATGCGCCGATCGAGGCATTGATCCGCCTGCCCCGCTCGGGCCGCGGCGAGCAGCGCTCCATCGACGAGAGCCTGCGCCTGCTCGAGCCCTTCGGCCTGCTGGCGCACGCGCACGACCGCGCCGGCGACCTGCCCTACGGCCACCAGCGCAAGCTCGAAATCGCCCGCGCCCTCGCTCTCAAGCCCTCCGCGCTCCTGCTCGACGAACCCGCCGCCGGCCTCAACACCGGCGAGACCGCCGCGCTCACGGAATTCCTCCGCTGGGTGCGCGGGGAGTTCGACGTCACGCTCGTTCTCATCGAGCACCACATGCATCTCGTCATGAACCTCTGCGACCGCATCACCGTGCTGGACTTCGGCCAGACCATCGCCGACGGCACGCCGGAGGAAATCCGCGCGAACCCGCGCGTGATCGAAGCCTACCTCGGAGGCGCGGACGACGAATGAGCGCGCTCACGGTCGAAAATCTCACGGTCTCCTACGGCGACATCCACGCCGTGAAGGGCCTTTCCTTCGAAGTGCGAGAAGGCGAGATTTTCACGCTCATCGGCGCGAACGGCGCGGGCAAGACCTCCACGCTCCGCGCCATCTCCGGCCTCCTGCGCCACGGCGGCTGCGTGCGCCTCGGCGACCGCGACCTGGAGGGCATTGCCGCCGAGGCCATCGTCTCGCTCGGCATGGCCCATGTGCCCGAAGGCCGCGGCATCTTCGGCAACCTCACGGTTTTGGAGAATCTGAAGCTCGGCGCATGGATTCGCCGGGACCACAAGGCCATCGCCGAGGATCTCGACCGCATGCTCACCGCCCTGCCTCGCCTGCGCGAGCGATTGACCCAGCCCGCCGGCACGCTCTCCGGCGGCGAGCAGCAGATGCTCGCCGTCGCCCGCGCGCTGATGAGCCGCCCGCGCACGCTCCTGCTCGACGAGCCCTCCATGGGCCTCGCGCCCAAGCTCGTGAAGGAGATCTACCACGTCATTCGCGAGATCAATCAAACGGGAGTCACCATTCTCCTCGTCGAGCAAAACGCGAACATCGCCCTCAAGCTCGCGCACCGGGCCGCCGTGCTGGAGACCGGCACGATCACGCTCGCCGGCGACAGCGCCGAACTCCTCGCCGACCCCCGCGTGCGCGAAGCCTATCTCGGCGCGTGAGATTTCCCCGTCGGGGTGCACATCTGGAGTGTTCATCCGCCCGATTGACGACTCCACCCCGACCGCGTATCCGTTTCCCGTGGCCCCGCAAGCGATCCGCGAGCTGCTTCACGCCCAGCCTTTCCGGCCCTTCAAGGTGCGGCTGCCCGATGGCGAACAGGTGCCCGTGCCCACGCAGGATCATGCGCAGCTATCGCCCACCGGAAGACGCTTCATCGTCTTCGGCGACGAGGACCGCATGCGGATTCTCGATCCCATCCTGATCGCCGAGATCGAGGTCGCCACGGCAGCCTCGTAGGCGCTCGCGGTGCTTCTGGCAGGTTTCACCTTTTCGATGAACGCCGGGCGCTTGACTTCACCCTCCCTCGGAAGCAATCACATCACCATGGCAAAAAAGAGCAGCCCTCCTCCTGTCGCAAAACGGGCGCGTCGCGCGGTGCCGAAGAAGAGCGTCGCAAAGGGGAAATCCGGTTCTGCCGCCACACCAAAGCCGTCGGCAAAGGCGACGGCAGCCAATCTTGTGCTGTTGCCGATGTCTCCTACAAAACGATGCGCCAGTTCACCGGGCGCCAAAGCGGGCACTTCGCGCGTGGATATTCCCGAATCGGCGAAAGCGGCTTTGGGATGGCTCTGGAGGAATCGAACGATTTTGATCGCAGCTCTAAGCCCCCTTCTGACTTTCATTCCACCGGGTAAGCGGAGGAAGTCATTGGAGACGCTCCTCCAGGTTCTCCGGACCGCATAAAATTTGCGAAAACTCTTGCGGTATCGGACCGGCTTTGTCCAAGCGGCTGGGTTACCTTTAACGCATGACGAAACCAAACCACGCCGAATTACTGACGCTCCGGGACCTCTTCCGCGCCTACGCCGGGACCACTGAGCGGAGCGAATGGAAAAAAGTGGCGGCATACAGGGCAAAGCGCCTGCAATTGCTTGAAGGTCTGTTCGGCGCGGCAATCTCCGACGCTGGCTCCTACGACGACTACGATCACTATTGGATAGTGGCGCTCGCCGCGCGGTGGCTGGAACACCGCAGCGCCGATCCTTTCCAAGGCAGCTTCATTCTGGGCGGCCCCACTCCAGAGGACGAACTGGTGCGTGATTATTTGCCCCTCCTGGGCGGGGCGGTCAACCGCCTGCGGGAACTCTACGAAGAGATGGCGGAGATCGTGCTGGCGCGCACGTTTCCCGCAGCCGCGCATCGCACCGTGGGGGCGGGACGACTGTCTGAACTGGGCCTGCCGCTCAATGAGCCGACGGATTGTGGAGAAACCATCAAACACCTCGTTACCGGCGGGCGCTACGCCCGGGCCGAAGTCGAAACCTTTGATCGCGAAAATGCGGCGCGTCCCGACTCGGTCACCGAGGAAGAAATGGACCGGCTCAAAGAAAGCGAAGAAGCCGCGCTGCGAGCCGAACGCCAGCGAGCGCAAGATCGGGCAACGGTCATCGAACGAGCCGTCGCGGCGGGCCTCGGCGACGCCGCCGCCGCTCCGGGGCGCATCTACAACCTCTCGCCCGCGCAGTTCCTCGATCTGGCGCGGGACATGCCGCACTTGTCGCGGGTGGATTTCAAGCCGCTCGCGTAGCCGCCCGCAGCGCGTCGAGGCGCGCGGCCGCCTCGCCCGAACGGATCGCCTCGCGGGCCCGATCGAGCCCGGATCCGACGTCAGCGCAGGCTCCCGCGACGACCAGCGCGCCGGCGGCGTTCCACGCCACCATGTCCGCGATCGCCCCCTCGGCACGTCCGCGCAGGAGCGAATCCAGCCGCACGGCATTCTCCGCCGCGCTGCCGCCGAGCAATTCCTCGATTGCCGGTTTCCGAATCCCGAATTCCGCCGCGTCGAGCGTGAAGCTGGCGCGGGAAAGCCCATCGACGGAATGCACCTCCGTCACCCCGAGCGTGGACATCTCGTCCAACCCGGCCCCGGGCTGCCTGTCAACGCCCTCGGGTTCCCTGCCAACGCCTCGCGGCGCGCGGCCATGCACGGCCCACGCCCTCGTGCGGCCAAGCTCGGCGAAGACCGCGCCATACGTCGCGACCATCGCGGGGTCGAACACACCCGCGAGTTGATACGGCGGATTCGCGGGATTCAGGAGCGGACCGAGCTTGTTGAAAACGGTCGCCTGCCCCTGCTCCGCCAAGAACTTCCGCACCGGCGCGATGGCCTTGAATGCGGGATGATACAGCGGCGCGAAGAGAAACACGCAGCCCGCCTGGTCGAGCACTTTCGCCGCCTGCGCGGGGTCGAGTTCGATGCGCACGCCGCACGCCTCGAGCACGTCCGCGCCACCGCTCTTCGAGGTGATGCCTCGGTTCCCGTGTTTTGCCACGCGCACGCCGCACGCCGCGACGACGAACATCACCGCGGTCGAGATATTGAACAGCCCCTGCCTGTCCCCGCCCGTTCCGCACACATCCATGAGCGGCGCGCCGCTCGCGGGAATCTCGATCTTCCGCGCACGCGCCAGCAGCGTGCGCACGAAGCATGCGAGCTCGGCCGGTGTCTCCCCTTTTGCCGTTAGCGCCCGCAACAGCCCGGCGCGCTCCTCGACCGTCCGCGCCTCGTCCAGCAGCATTGCGCACAGCGCCGCGACATCGGACCCGGTGAGATCGACGCGAGCGCGGAGTTTTTCGAGAAGCCCTTCCATCCCGCCACTACAACAAAACGACGATAACCGCGGCAAACAGCAACATCGAACCCGCAAGCCGGCGCATGAGCACCCCGCCTGCGTCATGCGCCTCGTCCATCCCCAGCGTCCTGGCGAGCAGCCACGCGAGCACCACGCTCCACACGGCCCGCGAGCTGTAAATGATGTTCACGACCGTCGCACTGTCGTGCAAACCGATCGCGGTGGCCATGCCGAGCCCCTGGATGCCAAGAATCGCCGAGCCGACAAGCAGCGGAACGACCCCCTGCCGCGGCATCGCAAGGATGCGCCCTCCTTCGCGCGGAACGAAGACCAGCACGGACACCGCGCCGACGAGGCCGAACATGATCGGCACGAAAACCAGCACGCCGAGGTGCCTTGTCCAATGCTGCACCAGCACATCCGTGAGCCCGAAGGCCGCCGCCGCGCCCACGGAATACAGCGCGTCGGGCCGCAGCAGGCGCGGCGCGAGCATGCGCCACGTCGCGCCCGTCACCAGGATCACGCCGCACGTGCTGGCCGCCGCGCCGACCCACCAGCGCGCGGCCAGCGCCTGGCCGAAAACGATCGCGCTGAAGACCGCGGTGAACAGCACCTTCGTGCCGAGCAACGGCGTGGCCACGGACACCTCGCCGTGGCGCAGTGCGCGAAACGCGAAAATCTGGCCGACAAAATACGCGACGACGACGGCAGCCGGCTCCCAGGCATGCGACCAGTCCACCGGCCCCGCCCAGAACCAGAGTGTCTGAAAGAGCAACGCGGGCATCAGATTCGCGGCGAGATTCACCTGCGCCTGACCGCAGCCCGCCGACAGCGCGCGCTTGAGAAACATCGCCGCCAGCGCGTAGCCGGGCGCAGCGATCGCCGGCAGCCACAGCAGGGCAGCCTGGCCGCTCACGCGCCGAGCTCGTCCAGCCTGGCGCGCAATTCCACGGCGGACCACTGCCCGGCGACGTTGGGCCGCTCGATCCAGCCGTAGTTCAGCACGGAGCCGCATGCGGCCGCGGCCAGGCGCGAGATCTTGCCGAATGCGCCCATTCCCATCACCGCGGTCGGCAGCGGCGGGTCGTCGAGCAGCGCGAGCAGCGCGAGCAACTCGCCCGGCGTGCGGGGGGTGACGGCGGCCTTGAAAACATCGGCTCCCAACGCCGCCGCGCGGCGTTGCATGGCCCTCAATGCAGCCGCGGAGGGCGTACCCGAGAAGTCGTGAAACGAGAGCACGATCCGGCGGCGGGTGTCGCGAGCGGCATCCAGCACGGACGCGAGCGCCGTGCGGGAGGCCAGCTCCACGTCGATCGCCTCCGCATGGTCGAGCACGGCAAGATAGCGCGAGGCGCGCTCTCGGGGATTGAGGCGGTTCCGCCCGCCTTCGTCCGGACTGCGCACCGTCGCGAGGATCGGCACGCCGAAAGCGCGCAAGTCCGGCGCGGCGCGAAATGCGTCGAGCCGCACCTCGATCGCGTCGAGCGCGCCGGACGGCAGGGCGCGGGCGAGCTGCAGCGCGGCGGGAGATTCCGCGACGCCGACGACGTTTGCGCGATCCAGGCGCAGCGGGCTTTTTCTTTGACGCATGATCGATGCTAAACTTACCTAAACTGCCCTTCAGAGGTCCGTGCGAGGGGCCGCCGTTATATGTTAGCGCGCAAGCAGGAAATCAACCTTCAACTCAACGAACTCGCCGACGCGGCGATCCTGGGCGCGATCTTCTGGCTCTGCCATTGGCTGCGGTTCACGGGCATCCTGCGCCTGGACAGCTCACCGGATATCCCGGAGTTCAAATACTTCGTGTGGGTGCTCGCGGTCATCGTGCCGTTCGGCCCGTTCCTGCTCGAGTTGCAGGGCTACTACCAGTATCCGCTCGAGAAGACGGTCTGGAAATCCGTGTCGCAGATCGCCCGGGCGAGCTTCTGGCTGCTCGCGTTGCTGGCGGCCAGCTCGTTCCTGCTCAAGCTGCCGATCCCCAGCCGCTCGGTGATCCTCTTTTTCATCATGTCCGCCCCGCTCGCGCTCATCGCCAAGGAGCGCCTCGTCACCGCGATCTACAAGCGCACGCTCAAGGACGGTTCGGTGGGCGAGCGCATCCTCATCGTCGGAGAGCCGGCGAAGATGGCGGAGGTCGAGGCGGGCTTCACGCACAGCCAGCGGCTGGAAATCGCCGTCGTCGCGCGCGTGCCCCTCGTGACGGACGACATGGCGCCGCTCATCGCCGCGGTGCATGAACACTCGGTCGGCCGCGTATTGCTCGCCTTCGGCTCGATCCAGCTCGACGTCGTGCAGCGGGCCATCGAGGCGTGCGAACTCGAGGGCGTCGAGGCCTGGCTGTGCGCGGATTTCATTCGCACGTCGATCGCGCGCCCGACCTACGAGCTGCTGGCGAACCGGCCGATGCTGGTCTTCCGCACGACACCCGACATCTCGTGGGCGCTGCTGGTCAAGAGCGTGCTCGACCGCACGCTCGCGGCGCTCGGCCTGATCGTGCTCTCGCCGGTGCTGCTCGCGGTGGCGCTCGGCATCAAGCTCACCTCGCCGGGGCCCGCGATCTTCGTGCAGAAGCGCTCCGGCCGGCACGGGCGGCCATTTACGATGTATAAATTCCGCTCGATGCACTCGAACGCCGAGATGCAGCGCGCCGAACTCGCCGCCTACAACGTGATGAGCGGCCCCGTTTTCAAGATCGAGGACGACCCGCGCGTCACGCCATTCGGCCGCTTCATCCGCAAGACCAGCATCGACGAGCTGCCGCAGCTCCTCAACGTGCTGCGCGGAGACATGAGCCTCGTCGGCCCGCGCCCGCTGCCGGTCTATGAAGTCGAGCGATTTGAAAGTACCGCGCACCGCCGCCGCCTCAGCATGCGGCCCGGCCTCACCTGCCTTTGGCAGGTGCGCGGGCGCAACGCGGTGACGAATTTCGCCGACTGGGTGCGCATGGATCTCGAATATATCGACAACTGGTCGCTCGCGCTCGACCTGTGGATCCTGCTGCGCACCGTGCCGGTCGTGGCCTTCGGCCTGGGCGCAAAATAGAAAAATTCGCGCGCGGGCGGTCCGGGGCCTGTTTTCTGCTCGCGTTGCCCGGCACGTTCCGCATAGACAATTCGCCGCATGAGTGAAATTACAACGAAGCCCGCCAGCGTCGTGACCGGGGGCGCTGGGTTCCTCGGTTCACACCTTTCCGACCGTCTCCTCGCCGAGGGCCACAGCGTCATCGCCATCGACAATCTCATCACGGGAAATGTCGCGAACATCGAGCATCTCGCGGGAAATCCCGATTTTAAATTCATCCACCACAACGTCACCGACTTCATCTACCTGCCCGGCAAGGTGGATTACGTGTGGCACTTCGCGAGCCCCGCGAGCCCGATCGACTACCTCGAGCTGCCCATCCCGACGTTGAAGGTCGGCTCGCTCGGCACGCACAACGCCCTCGGTCTGGCCAAGGAAAAAGGCGCTGCATTCTTCCTCGCCTCGACCTCCGAGTGCTACGGCGATCCGCTCGTGCATCCGCAGACCGAGGACTACTGGGGCAATGTGAATCCCATCGGCCCGCGCGGCGTGTATGACGAAGCCAAGCGCTTCGCCGAGGCCATCACGATGGCCTACCATCGCTTCCACAAGATGAACACACACATCATCCGCATCTTCAACACCTACGGCCCCCGCATGCGCCTGCGCGACGGCCGCGTGGTGCCCGCGTTCATCGGACAGGCCCTCACGAATCAACCGATCACGATCTTCGGCGACGGCTCGCAGACGCGCAGCTTCTGCTACGTATCCGATCTCATCGACGGCATCTACCGTCTGATGATGAGCGATTATCACGAGCCCGTGAACATCGGGAACCCGCGCGAAATGACGATCCGCGAATTCGCCGAGCATATCATCCGGCTCACCGGAACGACCGCCAAAATGGAGTTCAAGCCGCTTCCCGTCGATGATCCCAAGGTCCGCCAGCCGAATATCGATCTGGCCAAACGCCTTCTCGGCTGGGAACCGCGCGTGCCCTTCGAGGATGGCATCGTCCGCACGATCGATTACTTTCGCGACCGCGTTTGATGGATTTGCATAAAAATCTCATGGTCTTTTGCGAGAATCTTGTTTGCCTTGAGTGCAGGCGTTCTCTAGCCTGCGCAATTCCTCCACCATAACCCGCAGCCCCTGAACAATGATCCGATCCCTCTTCCCGGCAGCCACCCTCCTCGTCGTCGCGACCACCCTGTTGCAGGCACAGGTTTCCAACTCTCCCGTCAAGATCACCGACATCAAGTCCAGCCTGGAAAAGACACCCGAGTTCACCATCAGCATCGGGCCGCAGCGCAAGGCGACGAGCCAGGACTGGCTGTGGATCGAAGTTTCCTTCACCTACCAGTCGCCCGTCCGAAACGCCCCGCCGATCGATGACCTCACGCTCAACTATTACGTGCTCCTCAACGACGTCAGCGCGCAAAACCGCACCGGCACTCTTCTCACCGGAACCATCATCCATACGGGGGTGACCTCCGGCACCGACGTGCATCACTCCGTCGCCCTCGTCAGCCCGCAAACGCTCAAGCGCTTCTTCGGCGCCCGTCCACCGGCGAGCGTCGCCTCCGCCACCCAGGCCATCGGAGTAACCGCCAGCGTTCAGGGTCAGCTCGTCGCGGAAATGAGCACCGGCAAAGGCAAGGGAAGCCCGTCGTGGTGGAACAAATTCCAGCAGGGACCCGCAGGCCTCGTATTGAGCAAGGACCAGACGCCCTTCGCACCGCTGTTCTACGACTACTTCGACGCGGTCAAAGCCAAGGCCGGAAACTAGCCCCTCCACGTTTTACCCGACACGCCCTCTTCTCGAATGTCCGCCCCGACCCGTATCCGTGTGCTGAATCTGGGGATGCAGAATGTGGCGCTCGCCGAGTTCCACACGACCCCGGCCGGCGCCCTCACCCTCTCCAGACTGGATTTCTCCGAACTGCTTGCCGATCCCGGCGCCGATGCGTCGCGGCCCGGCCAGCTCGAGGCCGCCATCGCCCAGCTCAAGGCCCAGACGAAAATCCCCAACAGCCCGGTAAATTACGCGCTGCCCTCGCAGTCCGTCTTCACCCGCTACCTCTCGCTGCCCGGTTCGACCGCCGAGGACCTGAACCAGATCATCGCCTTCGAGGCGCAGCAGAATATTCCCTTCCCGATCGACGAAGTGGTCTGGGACTATCAACCGCTCGGCGAGGCCAGGGACGGCAAACTCAACGTCGTGCTCCTCGCGATCAAAACCGACCTGCTCGAGGCCATCAACCGCGCCGTCGAGACCGCGGGGTTTGAGCCCCGGAAGATCGACGTCGCGCCGCTCGCCCTGCTCAATGCCTTCCGCTACAACTACGCCGACCTCGACGGCTGCTCGCTGCTCGTCGATGTCGGCTCGCGCACGACCAACCTCATCTTCATCGAAGGCGACAAGGCCTACACCCGCAGCATCCCGGTCGGCGGCAACGCGATCACCGTCGCCATCGCCAAGGAATTTGGCCAGCCCGTCGAGGCCGCCGAACTGGCGAAAAAGGAAAAGGGCTTCGTCGGCCTGGGCGGCTCCTACGCCGAGCACGAGGACGAACTCGCCAGCCGCATCTCCAAGCTCGCCCGCACCACCCTCACCCGCCTCCACGCCGAAATCGTCCGCTCGATCAGCTTCTACCGCGCAAACCAGGGGGGCACCCAGCCGCTGCGCGTCTTCCTCGCGGGAGGAGCCGTCAGCATGCCCTACATGCTCGAATTCTTCGGCGAAAAGCTCCAGATGCCCGTGGAGTTTTTCAATCCCTTTCGCAACGTCGCCATCGCATCCACGGTGGACACGCAGATCCTTTCCGCCAATGCCCACGCCGCCGGCGAAATCGTCGGCCTTGCGCTTCGCGAGCTCGGGAATTGCCCCATCGAGATCAATCTGCGCCCGCCCGCCGTGGTCAACGCGCAGACCCTCGCCAGGCGCAAGCCGTTTCTCATCGCCGCCACCGTCTGCCTGTTCCTCGCCCTCATCCAGGGCTGGATCTATTTCTCAAAGGCCTCCGCCGTGCAAAGCGTCGTGCTCGAAGGTGTCAATCGCGACATTGCCGCGCTCGACTCCAAGGCCCAGGAGTTCGACCGCCTCAAGAAGGCCCAGGATCAACTCGAGGCGGTCGCCACACCGCTGCTCACGAGCGCCCTGGAACGCGACATCTGGGTGCGTATCATCGACGAACTCGGCGCAAAGCTGCCCCCGCAGTTCATCTGGATCACCCGGCTCACCCCGATGTCGAATGGCCGCTCGTTGAGCCTGCTCGACACCAAGCAGGGCCAGGCCCCGCCGCCGCCGCCCGCCGCTCCCACCCGCCAGCGGCCCGGCACCGCGCCGGTGAAGCCCGCTATCGATGCGATCGAGATTCAAGGTCTCTATTTCTACAACCCGAGCCAGGCGAAGGTCATCGACGATTTTGTCAACAACCTCCAGGGATCCCCTCTGTTCTCCATCGCCCCCAATGACAAGGCAAAGGTCGTCACCCGTCGCAACACGCCCGATGACGAAAGCTGGGCCTACGCCTACACCATCGTCCTCCCGCTGAAAAATCCCATCGCCCTCCCATGAACTGGCGGAATCCCTTCCTCACCGGCTACCTCGCCGTCACCGTCATCGGCGCCGGCATCCTCGGCTATCTCCTCTACTCGAGTTACGCGCACTTCTCCGAGGTCTCCGATACATACGATACCCAGGTCGCCCGGCTTCAGTCCCTGCAAAATCGCACGCCGTATCCGAGCGTGGAAAACAACCAGGCCTACGCTGCGCTTACCACCCAGTATCGCGCGGAATACGACAAGCTGCTCGCCCAGGCGCTCAAGATGCAGAAGCCAATCGAGTCGATCACGCCGCAAGCGTTCCAGGATCGCCTCCGCGCGTATGTCTCCGAGGTGTCCGCAGCCGCGAAACTGAATGGCGTAACCCTCAATGACGCCTTCTATCTTGGCTTCGACCAGTATCGCGACACGCTCCCATCGAATGAATCCGCTGGAGCGCTCGCCCGTGAACTCGACGCAATCCGCCTCGTCGTGGACAAGCTCATCGAGTTCAAGATCCGCGAAATCATCGGCATCAAACGCGATTCGCTTCCCGAAGAAGGGGGAGCACCCCGCCCGGAGCAACCCGCCGCCGCCGGAAATCGCCGCTCCACCGTGGCGGAAGGGCCGAAGATCGTCACCGCCAACTCGTTCGAGATCGCCTTCGTCGCCGATCAAAGCCGCCTGCGGCAATCCCTGGACGCGATCATCAGCGCCAACAAATTCTTCATCATCCGCAACCTCACCATCGAGAACAGCAAGCTCGAGGGCCCGAAGAAAAACGAAGAGGCGTCGGTGGAATCGGGCGCCGCCCTGCCGCAGCCTCCCGCCGCCCAGGGCACCCCCCAGACGAGCATGCGCCTTCTGGTCGGACGGGAGACTCTCACCCTTGCGGCACGCATCGAAATGATCACGTTCAACCCTCCGGATTCCAAGAAGTAGCCCTCCCCGATCCCATGGACTGGTTTAAGAAACATTTCGACCGCGCGATCCTCGCCGCCCTTGGCCTCCTCCTGCTCGCCACCGCGGGCCTCATCATCAGCCAGGCACTGTCCTTCAACGACATTTTCGCGTCCCGCAACAGCGCCAAGAAACCGAATAACTCCGTGCCGCCGCCGGCCATCGAGCTGATCAAGGAACGGATCGCCCTCATCGCAAACCCCGACGAATGGGGCGCACACAAGGGCTCGCTCTTTGTCTCCGACCCGTATCTGATCAAGAATGGCGGCGAACCGGTGAATCCCCTCGAGGACAAGATTCCCCTCCACCCACCCATCCCGAACGAGTGGCTGGTGAAATACAATCTCGACTACGCGGACCCCGGCCTCCTCAATGCCGACCCGGACGGAGACAAATTCTCGAACCTCGAGGAATTCCTCGGCCATACCGACCCGACGGATCCGAAGTCCCGGCCGGCCTACATCACGAAACTGCGCCTCGAGCAATTCATTCAGGTTCCGTTCCGCCTGAAATTCAGCGGCACGCCCGACGAAGGCCAGACCTTCTCGATCAACACGCTCGACCTCAAGCAGCCGACCCAGTTCCTCAAGCTCGGCGACATGATTCCGAGAACGCCCTACAAGATCATCAACTACGAGAAAAAGTCCGTGGACAAGAACGGCATGGAGCTGGATGTCTCCGAGCTTACCGTCGAGAACCAGGACACCGGACAGAAGATCGCTCTCGTCTATGATAAACCGGTAAACGACCCCACCGTTTACGCGAAATTCAAATACCTCTGGGATGGCTCGGAACCCAAGGTCAAAAAGAACGACCACTTCTCCGTCAAGCCGGATGACGGCGTAAAGTATAAACTCATTGACATCTCGGACAGCGAAGCGGTAATCGAAAGCCCCCAAGGGGACAAGATTCATGTTCCCAAGGGCGACTCCTAGTGGCCCGACCGTTCTTCATTCCAACGCCACTGATCCGCCGAGTTCGCCGCATTCGCCAAAACCTGCCTTTCTCCCCACGCTGACCCGCCTTAACCATGCCAAGTAAATCCGCCCTCTTTATCGGAATTTTCACGCTTGCCGCTGCCACCGTCACCCCCGTTTGCGCCCAGCAGGCCGGGGTTCAGGGCGCCGCCGAGCGCGAAATCCACCGCCGGGAAATCGTCAACACCTTCGCCCAGGATGCCATTGCCAAGGGCAGGGCGGCGCTCGACAGCCAGGATTACGAGTCGGCCTACGCCTATTACAAAAGCGCCGTGGATGCCCTCCCGAGCGGCGGCGACGCCACCTCCGACCTGCGCGCGTCGGCGATGAGCGGATTCGGCGAGGCCGTCGTCAAGCTCGCCGAGCAGCGGGTCTCCGAAGGCCGTTTCAAGGACGCGGAAACCACGGTGAGGGTGATCCTCGAGGATCAATACGATCCGAATTACGGGCCCGCGATCAAGCTGCTCGCAAAAATCCAGTCCCCGGACACCTTCAACAAGACGGTGACCCCGGGCTTCGTCGCGAACGTCGAGCAGGTGAAGCAACTCCTCCGGGAAGGGGACGGCTACTACCAGAGCGGGCGCTTCGACCTCGCCTTCAAACGCTGCGAGCAGGTGCTCAACATCGACAAATACAACATCGCCGCCCGCCGGTTGATGGAGAAGGTCAACAACGCCCGCGCCAACTACGCGGACAACGCCTACAATTCAACCCGGTCACAGCTCATCGAAAAGATCGATTCCGCATGGGAGCTGCCCGTCACGAAATACAACGCCGGCCAGTCCCAGGTCATCGAGCAGCCCACCATCGACCTCCGCGGCACCGCATCGATCAACCGCAAGCTCGAGGAAATCCGCATCCCCAGCATCAACTTCCGCGAGGCCACGGTCCGCGAGGCGCTCGACTACATCAAGCAGCGCGCCAAGGCGCTCGATCAGAACGAGCCGGACCAGAACAAGCGCGGCATCAATATCGTCCTCAAGCTCGGCCCGGAAAGCCAGGCTGCGGATTCCGCCCAGCGAATCACCCTCGCCCTCACCGACGTTCCGCTCGGCGAAGCCCTCAAATACATCGCCACCGCCGCAAGCCTGAAAATCAAGGTCGAGCCCTACGCGGTCGCCGTGGTGCCGCTCAATGAAGTGACCGACACCCTCATCACCAAGGAATACAAGGTATCTCCCGGCTTCATCTCGAATCTTCCCGCGACCGGCGAGGCCGCGGGCGGTGGCGCCGCCGCCGCACCCGGCGGATTCGGCTTTGGAGCCGCCGCGCCGGGCGCCGGCGGTGCAGCCACCACGGTCGGAAAATCGGGCGCCAAGGAATTCCTCACCGCCCAGGGCGTCACCTTCCCGCCGGGCGCCTCCGCCAACTACCTCACCAGCAGCAGCAAGCTCGTTGTGCGCAACACCCAGGCAAACCTCGATCTCATCGACCAGCTCGTGGACAATGACAGCTCAAACGCTCCGACACAGGTGCAGATCGAGTCGAAGTTCGTCGAGGTCAGCCAGAACAATCTCAAGGAACTCGGCTTTGACTGGCTGCTTGGGCAATTCCAGCTCCCCTTCGGCAGCGGCGTCTATGGCGGCGGCGGCACCACCGCCTTCGGCCAGCCTCTCAACGGCACCACAACCACCTCCAATGGCGCCACGAGTTCGAGTTCGAACAGCGCCTACCCCATTCAGGCGCCGGGTTCAAATGGCGTGCCCATCGGCGCGACCAGCCTCACTTCCGGCCCGATCACCGGCGGCAATCGCACCGGCAGCACCGCGATCAGCGTGAACGCGCTGGACGGCCTGCTCTTTGGCTCGCCCGTCGGAGCCGCCCCGGGCGTGCTTGCGCTGGCTGGCGTCTTCACGAATCCGCAATTTCAAGTCGTGCTCCGCGCGCTGGATCAGCAGAAGGGCATCGACCTCATGTCGGCGCCCCGCGTGACCGCGAAGAGCGGCCAGCGCGCCACGATCCAGCTCGTGCGCGAGTTCCGTTATCCCACGCAGTTCGACCCACCGCAGATTCCGCAGAGCGTGGGCACCGGTTTCTCGCCGGTCACCCCGACCACGCCCTCCGCCTTCGAGACGCGCAATCTCGGCGTCGAACTCGAAGTCGAACCCACGGTCGGGCCCGATGGCTACACCATCGACCTGAACCTTTCGCCCCGCGTGACCGAGTTCGATGGCTTCATCAACTACGGCAGCCCGATTTACACCAGTGCCCGCGAGGTGCTCACCGGCGTGGTCAACGGCGCCGCCGCCGTCACCGCTCTTACCGGATTGGGCACGATCCTCGGCCCCCAATCCACCGTGCTGATCTCAAACAACGTGATCAACCAGCCGATCTTTAGCGTCCGCCAGGTCACAACCCAGGTCACTGTGTATGATGGACAGACCGTCGTGCTGGGCGGGCTGATGCGGGAAGACGTGCAGAAGGTCGAAGACAAGACCCCGATTCTCGGCGACATCCCGCTCGTCGGCCGTCTTTTCCGCACCTCGGCAGATCAACATATCAAACGCAACCTGATCATGTTTGTCACCGCCAGCCTGCTCGATCCAGCCGGCCAGCCGCTGATCAAGGAAATTGAAGACGATACCGAGGTCGCCGTTCCCGACGCGCGAGCCACCGGCGCTGAAGCCATCCCAGGGGACGCCAGCACCAGCGATGTTCCCCTCCCCTCCCACTAACCGCCGCCGAAGACACACTCCATGATCAAACCTCTCGATTCCCGGATTCGGCCGATCGGCCTCAGTATCGCGCTCGCCGCACTTTGTGCGCCGGCATCCTTCGCCGGCAGCTACGATTCCTCCGGCTCGCTGTCCTCCTCCTCTCAAAGGGAAATTGTTCGCCGCCAGCAGAGCGTCCTCGACGCCGAGCGGCTGATCCAGATCGGAGATCGCGCCCTCGCAAGCAAGGACTATGAGACCGCCTACCTCTCCTACATGCAGGCGGTCGATGCCATCGGTTCCGGCCCCGCAGTCGATGCGCAGCGCAAGGAAGCTCTTGGGAAATTCAGCCAGGCAGCCATCGCCTACGCCGAGTATCTGATCGACCACGGTCGCTATGGCGACGCGGAAAAGGTCGCAAAAACCATTTTGCTGCCCCAATACAACCCGACCTACCGCCCGGCCATCACCCTGCTCGCCAATCTGGAGCAACCCGATTATTACAACAAGACGGTCACTCCCGCCTTCGCCAGGGATCGCGAACAAGTCTCGCAGTTGCTGATCGAAGCTGACGGCTTTTTCGCCCGGGGCAGCTACGACCTCGCAACCAAGCGTTACGAACAGGTTCTCAATGTCGATCGATACAACATCGCTGCGCGCAAGGGCATGGAGAAGGTCAGCGTCGCGAAGCAAAGATACGACGCCGAGGCCTACAACGAAACCCGCAGCCGCATGCTATGGCAGGTGTCGAAGGGCTGGGAACTCCCGGTCCGCCGTTTCACCGGAGGCAAGGACACCGTAAACAGTCAGAATCGGGCGGACGTTTCCGTGACTGAGGCAATCACAGCGAAGCTCAATCGCATCGTGGTCCCCAATATCGACCTGCGTGATACCACCATTCGCGAGGCCGTCGAGTATCTGCGCCAGCTCAGCGTCAAGCTCGACACCCTCGAACCCGACCCCGCCAAGAAGGGCGTAAACATCTTCCTCAAGCTCGCCGCGGCTGCGCCGGCCGCCACCGGCGCGGACATCCTTCCTCCGCCTGCGGGACAACAGCCCGCAGCTCCCGCCGCCGGAGCGGAAGCGGCTCCCGCGGCTCCCACCGCGACCGAGGATACACAGGTGACCCTCGCATTGAGCAATGTCCCCCTTTACGAAGCCCTTCGCTATCTGGCCGGCCTCGCCGGGTTGAAGATCAAGATCGATCCCGTCGCCGTCTCCATCGTTCCCCTGTCGGACGTGAGCAGCGAACTGATCACGAAGGAATACAGAGTCCCCCCCACCTTCATTCCGAAAAAGGAAGTGGCTGCGGATACCACGGGCGGCTTCGGCGCTGCGGTCGTCGATCAAACGAACGCGGCGCAACGAATTTCAAAAACGCAGAGTGCGCAGGACTACCTTACTTCCCTCGGCGTGCTGTTCCCGGAAGGTGCGAGCGCGCAATACATCCCCTCCGGAAGCAAGCTGGTCGTGCGCAACACGCAGGACAACATCGACTTCATCGATACGGTCGTCGATGCGATCAGCGGCGCCGCGCCCACCCAGGTCCAGATCGAATCGAAGTTCGTGGAAATCAATCAGAACAACCTCAAGGAACTGGGCTTCGACTGGCAGCTCGGCGCCTTCCAGATCGGCAGCGGAGGAGTCTATGCCTCCGGTGGATCGGATACCCCTGCGTTCAACACGCTTCCCTTTAACGATCCCCAGGGCAATCCGATCGGTTCAAATTCGCTCACGTCCGGGCTCCGAACCGGCCAGGGCACCTCGCCACAATCCGCGGTGTCAATCAACGGCATCGATGCCCTGCTCGCCGGCGCCAGCGGCCTCGCATCCGGCTCAGCCCCTGCCATGCTCGGTCTCGCAGGCATCTACACGAATCCCCAGTTTCAGGTGGTCATTCGCGCAATCAACCAGAAAAAGGGCATCGACTTGATGTCTGCGCCGACCGTGACGACAAAGAGCGGCGCCCATGCCGTCATCAACGTCATTCGCGAATTCAGATACCCCACCGAGTTTGACCCGCCGCAAATCCCGCAAACCGTCGGCAACAACGGCAATGGCATCGTCGCCAGCGGCTTCCAAACCAGCCCGATCATTACTCCCACCACACCGTCCGCCTTTGAAACCCGGAACCTCGGCGTCACCCTGGATGTTACGCCCACCGTGGGCGCCGACGGCTACACGATTGACATGGAACTCGCCCCGGAGGTGGTGGATTTTGATGGATTCATCAATTACGGAAACCCGATTCTCGGCCTCGCCAGCGGAGGCGGCGCCGTCTCGACCACCTTGTTCACACGGCCTCGCAGCGTCGAGGTCAGCCCGAACGTGATCAATCAGCCGGTGTTCAACACCCGCAAGGTCAAGACCAGCGTCACCATCTGGGATGGCATGACGATCTCGATCGGCGGACTGATCCGCGAGGATGTCCAGAAGGTGCAGGATAAGGTTCCCCTGCTCGGCGACATCCCGCTTGTCGGTCGCTTGTTCCGCTCCGACGTGGACCAGAAGCTCAAGAAAAACCTGATCATTTTCGTCACGGCAAAGCTGATCGATGCGGAAGGCAAGCCCGTCCGATCCGACGTCGAACAGGAGGAAGTCGTCGAGCCCATCGGCCTGCCGGAGGAGATTCCACCTCCCGCCATTCAGCTAAAGGGTCCGCCGGCCAAGTGAGTTCCACTCACAGCGCGATCGTCGTTCGCGGCGGGGAGGACTTCCTCCCCGCCGTTTCGCTATTCGGAATCACGAGCCGGCGGTTCGTCCCGCGCACCTGAGCCGATGCCCACCCTCGGAATCACCGGCGGCGTCGCCACCGGCAAATCCACGTTCCGCCGCATGCTGCTCGAGCGAATCGACGCGGACTTCTTCGACGCCGATGCCTGCGCGCGCGAGTTGCTCGACTCGAACGAGAACATCCGCGAACAAGTGCTCGAGACGATCTCTCCGCGCGCCTACTCGCTTGCGGGCGAGCCCAACCGTCCTCTCATTCGCGAAATCATCTATAGCGACATCGCCAAAAAAAAGACCCTCGAAGGGATTCTTCATCCCGCCATTCGCGCCCGATGGACCGAGCGGGCCCGCGATTCCGCCACGCGCGAACGCATTTTTATCGTGGACATCCCCCTCCTCTTCGAAACCCGCGCCGAAGGCTTGTTCGATCACGTCATCGTCGTCGGCGCAAGCACAGTGACCCAGATGCATCGCATGATGCAGATTCGCGCGCTGCCCGAGGATCTTTCGCGAAAAATTCTCGCTTCCCAGTGGAGCCTGCACGTTAAGATGCGCGGCGCAGGCCACGTCGTTTGGAACGATGCCGGTCTCGACCTGCTCGAATCGCAAGCCGCCCTGCTCGCCGCTTATCTCCGCCAAAAGTATGACTGATGTCGTCACACCCGAAGCGCCTCCCTCGGGGACTTCCACTCCCGGCGAACCCCAGCCGCTCGTGATTTCGCTGAACGCGCTCCAGGCCCTGGACCGTGCCGCCCTTGCAGCGCGCGCGCGGGAGTTTTCGATCCGCCTGCGTCCCGAGGGCGGCATTCATCACCTCATTCTAGACCAGGCGCGCTTTCACCTGCAACGCGGCGATGCCGTCACCGCCGACGCCATCTTCGATCTGGAAAGCAATCGCGGCATCCTGCGCTGGGAAAAATTCAGTTTCCGCGCCTGCCCCGAGGATGTCTCCGTGCCCCAGCCGCTCATCCGCGCGCACAACCTTCGCGCGGGTCTGAAGATCCACGGCCGCCTTCGCCTTCCCGAGCAGCGCGAGCACGGCCTCGTGCTCGATTCCGTCCTCACCGTCGAGGGCAGGCCCGCCGCCGAGTGGACCACGCCGGCCGACTTCGAAAAGCTGACCCCGCTTTTCCCGAACCGCCGCATTTTTCTCGAGACCCCCGGGCATGCCGACCTGGGCCCGCGCGCCATCGATCTCATCGCCCCTCTCGGCATGGGGCAGCGCGGCCTCATCGTCGCGCCTCCGCGTGCTGGAAAGACCGTGCTGCTTTCGCAGATTGCCCAGGCGATCCGCCGCAACCATCCCGCCATCCACCTCATCCTTCTCCTCGTGGATGAACGCCCCGAGGAGGTCACCGACTTCGAGCGCTCGCTCGATTGCGACATCTTCAGCAGCACGTTCGACGAATCCCCGGCCCGTCACGTCGCCCTTGCGGAACTCGTCTCCGAACGCGCCAAACGCCTCGTCGAGACGGGCCGGGATGTCGTCATTCTTCTCGACAGCATCACGCGCCTCTCGCGCGGCTACAACAATCTCCAGCCCAACAAAGGCAGCCGCACGATGAGCGGCGGCGTCGATTCCAAGGCGCTCGTCAAACCCAAGAAATTCTTTGGCGCGGCCCGCAACGTCGAGGAGGGCGGCAGCCTCACGATCCTCGCCACCGCGCTTGTCGAGACCCAGAGCCGCATGGACGACCTCATTTTCGAGGAATACAAGGGCACCGGCAACATGGAGATCCACCTCGACCGCACCATCGCCGAACTCCGCATCTTCCCCGCCATCCACATCACGAAATCCGGCACCCGCCGCGAGGATCTCCTCCTCCATCCCGACGAGTTCGACCGCACGGTCGCCCTTCGCAAACAACTCGCCGAACTCCCCGCCGTCGAGGCGATGGAAGTCCTTCAGACCAATCTCCAGCACACCAGCTTGAACGCGGAACTGCTCCTCGGCAGCCTGCGCGGCTGCTAGCCCATGCCCGGTCGCGGCTGGCTCACGCGCCTCATCGATCCGCCCGCGCTTCGGACGTTCCTGCGGCGGCTGCGCGCGCCGGACATTCGGCTTGCGCTCAGGCTCAGCCTGCCCGCCGCCGTTCTCGCCGTCGTCCTGCGGGCCGTCCTGCTCGCCTGCATGCCCGCGGCATTCGTCCACAACGACACCGCCGCCACCCTGGAAACCGCCGCCCGCCTCGTCGAGCGCGGCGCCTTTGTTCTCGACGTGAAGAAGACTTTCCTTGCGCCCGCGGTCTATGGCATCCCTGCCATCCTTCACCTGCCCGTGCTGCCCTTCCTCGCCGTCGTCCAGCACCTGCTCGGCATCGCCACGGTTTTCGCCTGCGGCCTGCTCACCCGCGCCTGGCTGCGAAACTGGCGCGCGCTCATCGTGCCCGTCACGCTGGCCGCCGCCTTCAATCCCGTTCTGCTGTGGTATGAACACACCGCGCTTGCCGAGACGTATGCCGTCTTCGGCATCACGCTCGTTGCGCTGGTCGCGACGGCCTTTTACCGCGCTCCGAATCGCTACACGCTCGCCGCACTTTTGCTCGCCCTGCTCTTCATCGCCGGGTCCCGCCCCGAGGGCCGGCTTTTCAGCCTCTTCGCCGTCGTTCTCGTCGCTCGCACGCTGTGGGGCGACTGGCGATCCTTCCGCGTCGGCGTCGCCTCGACGCTCATCTGGACGGCCTTCCTTTTTTCCATCTCCCGCACCGGCCAAAGCGGCCTGCTGCTCTTCACCTCACTGCTCCAGTTCACTCCGGAGCATTTGATCTTCTCGCCCGGCGTGGCCGAAAGTGTGCGCCCGCTGGCCGATCAAACCCGGATCGCCTGGCAGCGAACAGAGCCGCCGAGACTTGTCGCACTGCGTAAACAGCTTCAACAAACTCTCATCGAAACCCAGGCATCCGGCGGCTTATCCACGCGCGCCGCCGCAGCTCAGGTCGATTCCATCGCGAAGCGCGCCGGTCTGGAAATCGCCGTCCGCAATTCCGTCGCCCTGCCCGGCCTCGCGCTGCGAAAATTCATCGTCGCGCATCGCGAACTCCCCAGCGGTGACTTCAACTCCTACGCGATCGACGGCCAGCTCGATGCCCTCACCAATGGCGGACACGACGACCACCTGCTTCGCGCTTCCGGGCTCCTCTGGGGCCATCCGCTCGAATCGCCCAAGGCCGCGCGCGATTTCCTCGCGTCAACCTATCGCCCGATTCCCGGCGATTTCCTCACGCACCTTCTCCGCGCCTGGCAGTCCTTCAGCCTTCTGCCCGTCGCCCCGATCGACCTGCCCGGCTCGAATGCAGGCGGCGTGCCGATCCGGGGCCTTCCGTGGCTCTACACCACCGCCCTGTGCGGGATGCTCTGCCTCGCCCTGCGCGATCGCACACCGCTGAATTTTCATCAGCTCTGGGGCGCGTTTCTGATCGGCCTGTTCGTGCTGATCATGGTCACCGCGAACATCCGCGCGCGCTTCCGCGTGCTCTTCGAGCCGTTCTGGATTCTTTACGCATTCGCGCTCCTCGACACGCTGCTCATCTTCGCCGCGCGCTTGCGCCCCTCGCGGCCGGCGGCCGCCGCCTCATGAAATCGCGTCCCCTCCTTGCGCCGATCCTGCTCTTCCTGGGCGGATTCCTCGTCTGTTGGATTTACCAGGCTCCCCCCTCGCTCGGCGACGATCTGAATTACTGGGGCCTCGCCTTCGACCTGCATCACGGTGTTCCCGACGCATGGAGCCCGGGATCTTTTCACGACCTCCGCTGGCCCGTATGGGGATTGTGCTGGCTCCTGCAAATCCCCTTCGGCTTCAGCGCGCTCTCCTACTACCTCGAGCCGATGATCTACCTCGGTGCGAGCGCGGCGATCGTTTATCTGCTCGCCCGGGAGGTCGGTGCGACCGAACCCATTGCGTTCCTTGCCGGCATACTGCTGCTCTTTCACCCTCAGCTCGATTCGCTGATGAACCGCCCGATGCCCGATCTTTCCGAGGGCTTCTGGGTCTCCCTCGCGTTCCTCGCCTGGTTGAAAATGGTCCGCACCGAGCGGATCACGGCGAAAGTTCCGCTCGTCGCGCTGGTCGGGCTCGCGCTCGCCGTCGCCCAGGCCAACCGCATCACCGGCGTCTTCGCGGTTCCCGTGCTCGTCATCGCGACGCTCGCCTTTTATCCGCGCCAGGTCCTCTGGCTGGGGCTTTGCGGCCTGTTCGCGGCGGGCTTCGTCTTCATCGAAGCCGCGATCTACCACTCCCTCACCGGCGACTGGCTGCACAGCCTGCATGCGAATCTCGGCGCGCGCGGGCGCAAGGGCACCGAGTCCCTCTCGCTCTGGAAGCTGCCCTTCCGTTTCCTGCCGTCCCTCTTCGATCGCCCTTCCGCCATCGCGCTCAATCTCACCGCCCTGCTCGGAATCGGGGTCGCATGGAGGACCTTCGGCCCGCCGGGTCGCGCGCTCGTCCTCTACGCCATTGGCTACTTGCTGATCTACAGTTGCGCGCTGCAAAGCCTCTCGCCTCCCCGCCCGCTCATGCGCGACGGAGATCGATTTCTCGGCAGCCTCGCCTTCCCGCTCTCGATCCTGTCGGCCCTCGCGCTCGCATGGCTTGTCGGACGCCTGCCCCGGCCCCTGCGCGCCTGGCCGCCCGCCCGCTGGATCGGCCGCCGCCCGGCGCTGGCGCTCGCGGCGGTTGCCGTGGCGCTTGCGTTTTTGGCAGACCGTCCGTTCCGCGGGCCGAATTATCTCCACGAAATCGCCGTCTGCGAACGCTCGGCTCCTCCCGGCCTGCGCGTCCTCTCGCACGCGCCGATGCGTCACGTCGCCTATCTCGCCGATCCCGCCGCCGCCGAACGCGTCGATTGGATTCTGCAAAACGATCTGCTCGATCCTTCGCCGATGACACGGCAACTCGCCGCCACAGCCGATGAAATCTGGTTCAACCGCAAATGGATATGGACCGGAACGCGCAAGAAAAGCGAATACGATCAACTCTCCGCCATCGGCGAAATCGCGCCCTACCTGCGCCCGCCGCTTGGCGGATGGTCCGCGCGGAGTGTCATTCTCAAGGACGATGCGCCCGACTTCGTCTTTCTCGCCCGCCGCAAGGCAGGCGCTCGCCTCTCGGAACAATGCTCGACAGGCCGCCTGCTGCGCACGGAGCTGTTGCCCGAACTCCCCGTGCCGCATACGTGGGACTTTTCCAAACCGAAGCACGATGCGATCGAACTGCCGCCCCGGCCCCTTCCCGCCCTGCTCGCCGGCCGCACGCTCTTCCTGTCGCTTCGCTATTCGTCGGACGCCACCGAACCCATCCGCGCCGCCGCGGCTTTCCTGCACCGCGGCGTCCGCATCCAGGATCTTTCACTCACCCCCTATTTCTTCGGCGAATCGAGCGAGGATTTTTTCTTCATCACCATCCCGCCGGAAGCGGATGCCGTGCAAGTCCGCTTCCGCATTTCGCCGAAGGCCGGACGCGTCGCTCTCGACAGCTTCCGCCTCTTCGTCGATGGCCCGGCCACCCGCTAAATTCCTCGCCTCCCCGCCGCAATCCTTTCCATCATTACCGCCATGACTCTGCGCGAAATCGCCGGCCTTGTTTCCGGCCATGTGAACCCCGACCGCGAATCCATCGAAATCCACGGCCCCGCCTCGCTCGTCGAAGCCGGCCCGGGCGACATCGCCTTCTTTGGCAATGCGAAATATCTTGCCGCCCTTCGCGCCACCCAGGCCTCCGCCGTGCTGGTGCCCCACGGATGCGGCGAAGAAATTCCCGCCGCGCGCATCTGGGTCGATAATCCTTCCGCCGCGTTTGCAAAAATTCTCGCGCACTTCGCGCCCGAGCCCGTCGCGCATCCCGCCGGGGTTCATCCCACCGCCGTCGTCGCCGGCTCCGCGCAGATCGACTCGACCGCGCACGTCGGCGCCGGCGTCGTCATCGAGGCCGGCACCCGCATCGGCGCGCGCACGGTGATTGCCGCGCAATCCTTCATCGGCCACCACACCACAGTCGGCGCCGACTGCTTCATCCATCCCCGCGTCACCGTCCGCGAACGCTGCAAGCTCGGCGACCGCGTGCATCTCCAGAGCGGCGCGGTGATCGGCTCCGACGGCTTCGGATACGAACTCCAGGACGGGCGCCATGTGAAGATTCCCCAGACCGGCATCGTGCAAATCGACGACGACGTCGAGATCGGCGCGAACACGACCATCGACCGCGCCCGATTCGGACGCACCTGGATTCAAACCGGCGCCAAGATCGACAACCTCGTCCAGATTGCGCACAACGTGCGCGTCGGCGCGCATTCGATCATCTGCTCGCAGGCCGGCGTCTCCGGCAGCACCCGCATCGGCAGCTACGTCACGCTCGCCGGCCAGGTCGGCCTCGTCGGCCACATCGAAGTCGGCGACCGCGCCATCGTCGCAGCCCAGACCGGTCTAAGCCGCAACCTCAAAGCCGGCGAAGTCGTCTGCGGCTCCCCCGCCCGCCCGATCCAGGATTGGAAGGAACAAGCCGCCCAAGTCAACCGCCTCGGCAGACTCTACGACCGCGTCAAGAGGCTCGAAGAAAAACTGAACCACGGATAATTCCGTTTCCAATTCAACTGTGCACGACCAAGTATCCTGATCGGAGGGGTTCTAGTTCATCGAGAGATGACGCCTCAGGTGCCGGCGACGCCAGATCAGAAGTAAACATCCCATCGACAGCAGGAGCGAGACGCTGCCAGGCTCTGGAACGACCGTGAGGGAGAGTGGAGAATCCGTGTAGGAAATCACGCCGTTTGAAGAAGAGCGCAGAAACGTGTTGGGAGTATCAAAACCTATCGTGTAATTGCCGGCTGCCAGCGCTCCAGTGGAGCTAAAATTTATTTGCACAAGATTCGCCGTTCCTGGCGGAAGATCTGCATCGAAAAAAGCGTTCGCTCCATATTTTCCCGCTGCCGCGTCAGGGATCTTGATCCAACCCGAGGGAACTGTGTCCGTGAAATTACTTATGGCCAATCCCGTAGGAAAAGGAGGATTCGGAGAAACCGGAATTGGAATAGTTCCAATCGCCAGATCAAAATTGTTAAGAGTGGGCGAAACGATTCCACTGACTTGAACGTAAAGCGAAAAGCTCTGACCGGCTGCTATACTTAGACTGGATGAAGGCGTTCCGGTGGTAATGAGACTCAACGTCACGTTGTCAGCTCGACCGGAGGTCATCGCCATCAGGGTGAATGTTCCAACGAGGACGAGCTTCTTGAGGGGGATTTTCATGTATTTCGCGGGGAGGGAAAGCACGCGAAACTAACCGGCGTGGAACGAGAAGTCAACGGCTTTTGATTGAAATGGCGAAATTTGCGCAATTCCTCTACATTTGGTCTGCGCGCATGCAACATTCCATGCGTTCTCTCGCCTTCGATGCCGTTTTCGTCCCAGTTTGAATCGAGCCTGCGCACCGACTTTGCAGGGCGTTTTCGCAGCCTGCTTACACCCGCGCCGGATGCCCGGCTCGAGCGGATGGCCGCGGAGTCCGCCGCCGTGACGCGGCGTTTTTTCGGCCGCACGATGCGCCTGTTCGCGCCGCTCTATCTCTCGAACGAGTGCATCAATTCCTGCGCCTACTGCGGCTTCTCGCGCGAGAACGCGATCCTGCGCGTCACGCTCGAGATCGATCAAATGCTCGCCGAGGCGCGCCACCTCGCAAGCGAAGGATTCCGGAGCATCCTTCTCGTCGCCGGCGAGCATCCGAAATTCGTATCGAACGGCTACATCGAGGAATGCATCCGCCGACTCGCCGGAGTGGCACCCGGCATCTCGCTCGAAGTGGCGCCGATGGAAACGTCCGCCTACCTCCCACTCGTCGCCGCCGGCGCGGAGGGCCTCGTCGTTTACCAGGAGACCTATCACCGCCCGACCTACGCGGAGATGCACGCCCACGGGCCGAAAAAAAACTTCGACTGGCGTCTCGACTGCCCCGAGCGGGCGTATGAGGCCGGATTCCGCCGCATCGGCGTCGGCGCGTTGTTCGGATTGTGGGACTGGCGCGAGGAAGCCGTCGCCCTCGCCGCTCATATCGACCACCTGCTCAAGACCTGCTGGAAAGCGCAGCTCACCGTGAGCCTGCCGCGATTGCGTCCCGCCGCCGGCGCTTTCGAGCCGCGCCACCCGCTGGGCGACCGCGATTTTCTCCAGCTCATCTGCGCCCTGCGACTCACCTTCCCGCACGTCGGCATCGTGATGAGCACCCGGGAACCCGCCCCGCTCCGCGACGCCGCCGCCCGCATCGGCGTCACAATGATGAGCGCAGGCAGCCACACGGAGCCCGGCGGCTACACCGGCCAGGGCGCGGAAAGCCTGCACCTCACGGTCAAAGGCCGCCAGATCGCCTGCGACGGACCCGCCGCCGCCGCCACCGAGCAATTCAGCATCTCGGACGACCGCAGCGCCGCGGAGGTCGCTCAAACGCTCGCCCGCCTCGGCCTCGATCCCGTGTGGAAGGACTGGGACGCCGCGATCGCGGGGTGAGTCCCTCGATACCCCGCCCGCCGGACGAAGGCGCCATCGGATTGCTACGATTTCGTCACAGCCGCCGCCTGTAGTTGCTCGATGTCGTGCATCCCGGTAACGTCGGGATTTATCGAACTGCACCCTTCCAGCAGGACGTGGGAACGGACCGATCTGCGCGAGCTGGTTGGCCACAGGGAGAGGGTTTGGTCGGACTGCAGGCTCGAGGAGGTGCACAAGCGGTTCGGAACGCACGATCATGAATTCATGGCGGTGCTCGATGGCGAGCGCGTGCTCGGGGTCTGTTCGCGTCACGAGATCGGGATGCGGCTCGGCGCGCGCTACGGCTTCCCGCTTTTTTCCCAAAAACCGGTGCGCGACTACCTGTCGCCCGCGCCGGTTTGCGTGCGAGAGGACCTTCCGATCTCCGCTGTGCTCGAGAACGTCTTTTCGCGCACCAGCGAGAGTTTCTACGATGATATCGTGCTGCTCGACGGCGATGGCGCCTTTCTCGGCTTGATCCACGTCCACACGCTCGTGCGCCTCCAGACGCAGTTCCTGCGCGAGAATATCGGACAGCTCGAAGCGCAGCAGCGCGTGATTCGCGAGAAGAACCAGCAGATGGAGGAGGAACTCGTGATGGCCCGCGAGATCCAGCTCGCCATGCTGCCGCAGGGGCGGCTTGTCTTCCCGCCGAATGCGCCTCCCGGCGCGGACGGAATTCGCTTCGCCCATCTCTACCGTCCGGCGGGAAGCGTGGGCGGCGACTTCGTCCATGTCGTCCCCATTTCCGAACACTCGGTCGGCATTTTCATCTCCGACGTAATGGGACACGGCGTGCGCTCCGCGCTCGTCACCGCGATGCTCCGGGCGATGGTCGAGGATGCCGGGGCCGCATGCACCGAGCCGGGCCTCCTGCTTGCGCAGCTCAATCGCGCTCTCGCGGCAATCATCCGGCAGGCCGGCGAGATGATGTATGCCACGGCGTTCTACCTGGTCGCCGACAGTCGCGCCGGCACCGTGCGTTACGCCACGGCGGGCCACCTCGGTCCGGTGCGTTTGAACCGACGGTCCGGCGCGGTCGAGCAGCTCGTCTGCCCGCGCGGCGTCGGCGGCCCCGGCCTCTGCATTTTCGAAAACGCCGCGTATGGCACTGCCGAGACAGCGCTCGAAGGTGACGACGTCATCCTGCTGTTTACGGACGGACTGATCGAAGCGAGCGACGCGGAGGGCGAATTGTTCGGTGCGGAGCGGGTGTGCGAGGCATTGCAGCGATGCGCACGGCAGGACGTCGCGGCCATCATCGACAGCGTGCTTGCCGAAGCGGAGCAATTTGCCGGAGGCAACGCCTTCGAGGACGACGTTTGTCTCGCGGGAGTCCATGTCGTCTCGCGGAACTCGGCCACGGAGGCCCGCAGCGCGTGGAATGGGGCTGGAGCGAATGGCGAAGCCGAAACCTCCGCCGTCCGCGCGCACTGATTTTCTCCAGCGCCGGGAAGCGTCACCCGCGCCGGACCTCGCCGCGGCGCTCGTATTCCAGGTAAGCGGCCGTCCGCGCGGCGCACGCAGCACCGCAGAACCGCTCGACGAGCCAAAGCGCCAGGTCGATGCCCGCCGTGACGCCTCCGCATGTGACCACGTCGCCATCATCGACGACGCGCGCCCCGGTGATCGTCGCCCCGCTCGCTCGCAAGTCCTCGACGGCGGAATGGTGCGTGATGGCGGGCCGGCGCGCGAGCAGACCCGCTCGCGCCAGCAGCATTGCGCCCGTGCAGACTCCCGCGATGACCGTGCCAGCGGCATGCGCGGTCCGCAACGCGGCGAGGGTGGCGGGATTCTCCGCTTCTGAGCGGGCGCCGGCTGCGGAACGATTCGCCCAACCGCCGCCTGGCACCACGAGGAGATCGGCGCGGTCAAATCTGCCCGGCGAAATCACCGTCGTCCCGTGCGCGAGCCGCACCGGCCCCGGTTCACCGACGGTCGCAAGCGACGTCTCGATCCCGGCTCCGGCGAGCCGGGCCGCGCACAACACCTCGTAGGGCCCGAATACATCGAGCTCCTCCGCGCCTGCGAAAATGAGGACGGTTGCCTGAATCAGCATCAACCAGAATTGGAAGGCGGCGCTTTGACTTCGTCCATCTTCGTTACGCTCCGATGGCCGCCGCTCATTATTTGCAACGCCACCCGCCGCTCGAGCAGTTGCGCCGACCAGCGGTCGAGAAACGTGAACGCTCCAGCGAGCGCCGCAATATCCTCCTCCGCCACATCCGGCCAGCCCGCATCGAGCGCGCACAACAGCGCCTCGCTCGCGGCGATCCGGGCCTCCACCTCGCCCGAAAGCTCGTCTGCCTCGCGCCGGGCCTTCGCGATTTCTCCCGCAAGCAGCGCGCAAGCGAGGGGGCCCTTCGCCTCGCGATGCCGTCGAAGGAGGGCGTCGCCTTCCCGGAGGAATGCGCCGATCCGAAAGCCCAATTCGATGTCGGGAGGCGTCGCTGGAATCGCCGCCGCCGGAACGAGCAGGCGCAGTCGCGATGCCGGATGATTCAATTCGCGGTGCGCGGCGTTCAGGCGCGCGAAGGCATCGGAATCGCCGCGGGGTGCGTCGGGATGCAGCGCGCGGGCGCGCTCCTGAAAACTCTCCCGCACCGCAGCGGGGTCGAGCCAGGGACGGCGTCGCAGGCCAAGCAGGTCGAATGCATCCATCGAGCGGACGTTCGCACAATCGGCCCGCAAGCGCACGCCCGACCGATTTTTCCTTCGACACCCCCATGCATCGCCGCCACATTCGTCGTTTGCATTTATGTCGTTTCAAGGTTTAGGGCTCTCGGACGCCGTCGTTCACGGTGCGCAACGGATGGGCTATATCGATCCGAGCCCCATTCAATTGCGATCGTTTCCCGTCGTGCTCGAAAGCAGGGATCTCATCGCATCCGCCCAGACCGGCACCGGCAAAACCGGCGCCTTCGCGCTGCCCATCCTCAGCCGCCTCGGCAATGGCCACGGCCACCCGCGCTGCCTCGTGCTCGAGCCCACGCGCGAACTGGCGATGCAGGTCGAGACCGCCTTCCGCGACTACGCGCGATTCATGCACATTGGCGTCACCTGCCTCTACGGCGGCGTCGGCTACGGCAAACAGCGCGAGGAGCTCAAGGCGGGTGCGGACATCGTGTGCGCCACGCCGGGCCGCCTGCTCGATTTCATGGAGCAGGGCGAGGTCAAGCTCGACCGCATCAATGTGCTCGTGCTCGACGAAGTGGACCGCATGCTCGACATGGGCTTCCTCCCCGATGTGCGCCGCATCATCGAGAAATGCGCCACCGAGCGCCAGACGCTCCTCTTCTCCGCCACGGTCCCGGATGAAATCCAGCGCCTCGCGACCTGGTGCCTGCGCAATCCCGAGAAGATCGAGATCGGCGAGCGCCGGTCGCCCGCCGAGACCGTCACCCACGCGATCTATCCGGTCGCCGCGGACCAGAAATTCGACCTGCTCATCGCGCTGCTGGAGGCCACCGATTTCCACAGCGTGCTCATTTTCTCGCGCACCAAGGAAGGCGCGGACCGCATCGCCCGCAAACTCAAGGACGAGAAGCATTCCGTTGCCGTTCTCCATTCGAATCGCACCCAGCAGGAGCGCATCGACGCGCTGGAAGGCTTCAAGAGCGGAAAATACGAGGTGATGGTCGCCACCGACATCGCCGCGCGCGGCATCGACATCGCCGGCGTGAGCCACGTCATCAATTACGACGTGCCGCAACATCCAGAGGATTACGTCCACCGGATCGGCCGCACCGGCAGGGCGGAGGCGACGGGCGACGCGTTCACGATCATGACCGCCGAGGAACTGCCGCACGTGAAAGACATCGAGCGCTTCATCGGCCAGAAGGTCGAACGCACGAAACTCGAGGGCTTCGACTACGTCTATTCCGCGGTCTTCGACGAAGCGCGCGTGACGGCCGTGCTCAAGGGCGCAAAGGGCGTGCGCACGCACAAGGGCACAAAATTTGGCGGCGTAAGCAAGAAGCGCCGGCGCTAGCCTGCTGCAAGCCCCGATCACGCGACGCCCGGATTCACGACGCCGGTCTTGCACGAGGAACGCCGGATTTTCTACAATCCGCGGACCACCGTCAGATTCCCATGCGTCATTTTCTCTGCCTCGCGATAGCGGCCACAACCGTCCTCCACGCAGAGCCCCGCGTTTGGACCAGCAAGGACGGCACCGCCACGATCACAGCGACCTTCCAACACGCGGACGCCGGCAGGGTCACCCTCATCCTCCCGAATGGCCGCTCCCAGGTCGTGGACAAGAGCCTCCTCAGCGACGCGGACCTCCAATGGATCGAGAAGAATGTCCCTGCGACGGATCCTTCCGCAGCCGGGAGCCCGGCCGCCGCTGCATCCGCGAAAATTCCCGCCGCCCTCGCCGGCAAGCTGATCGACGACCGGGGAAAGCCGCATGAGCTTGCGGCAGATCCCGGCCCGCCGAAATACTACCTCTTCTACTACTCCGCCTCGTGGTGCGGCCCCTGCCATCGCTTCACGCCGGACCTCATCCAGTTCTACCGAAAGATGAAGGGAAGGAACTCCAGCTTCGAAGTGATTCTCTCTCCGAGCGACAAGACCCTGGAGGACGAAATCGCTTACATGAAGGAGATGCGGATGCCGTGGCCCGCCCTCCCGCTCGATCAAAAGCACGCCGCCGATATCCCACGCAGCAACTGGGGATACATTCCGGCCATGGTGCTCGTGGATGCGGACGGCAATCGCCTCCTCCAGGTCAATGACGACCTCTCCACGGACGATTTTCTAAAAAAGGCGGAGGAAATCTTCAAGAAGACCCCGCCGGCGGAAGCGCTTTGATTTCCCCATGGTCGAATTCGCCATCACGTATCAGGGGGAGCTGCACTGCGAAGCGGTCCACGGCCCCTCGGGGGCCCGCATCGAAACCGACGCCCCGGTCGATAACCATGGGCGCGGCGCGGCATTCAGCCCCACCGACCTCTGCGCGACCTCGCTCGGCGTCTGCATGATGACCGTCATGGGCATCATCGCGCAAAAGAAGGGCCTCGATCTCGCAGGAACGAAGCTCAAGGTGCGTAAAATCATGTCGTCCGAGCCGCCGCGGCGGATCGCGCGGATCGAGGTGGACTTCGACCTGCCCCTGCCGGCCGGTCACCCCGATTGCGCCGGACTCGAACATGCGGCGCGCACCTGCCCGGTCGCTTTGAGCCTGCATCCCGACGTCGAAAAGGCCGTCGTTTTTCGCTGGAACGGCTGATCCTCGCCCCGCAAATCGTCCGTTCCACACAGGAGGCGGCCGCCTTGCTCCCTTTCGCGTCAACCTTTAATTCGCATTTTATTCACAGAACCACAACATATAGAGTGGTTGTGAAGAATTTCCACAATAGGAAGTGGATTATCGTTGACTCCGTCGAGCGAATCCAGGCATATTCTTCGGGCAGATTGGGGGCGTTTGCGCGCCGGGGAGTAGGCGGGTGTAGATTGCCCCAAATGTGCGAACGGACGGCGTTTTCGGATGCCGTCCGGGAGAAACTTTCATCCATCAAATTCGCCAATGGCCCAAACCACCACCATCCAGCTCGGAGACCGCACCTTCGTCCTCGACCGCGACAAGGCCGAGAGCGCCTACGCCGCAAAACGTGTGATCAATGGCCGCGAGACGATGTTTTTCAACATCCTGCCGGTCAAATACGGATGGGCCTACGACCTCTACAAGACGATGAAGGCGAATCACTGGGAGCCCGAGGACATCCAGATGCAGCGCGACATCGAGCAATGGCGCGACGCGACCGGTCGCATCTCCGAGACGGATCGCTGGATCATCAAGATGGCAATCGGCTACTTCTCCGCCGCCGAAGGCATCGTGGGCGACAACATCCAACATGTCGTGCGCGAACTCGTCACCGCTCCGGAACTCAAGCTCGTGCTCGGGCGCCACGCGCACGAGGAGAACATCCACGCGGATTCGCTCGTCTATATGATCAGCTCGCTCGGCATCAATCCGCACGAGTGCGAGGCGATGTTCGAGGATATCGACACGATCAAGCAGAAGACCGAGTTCGTCGTCTCGAACAGCCGCGCCCTGCGCCGTGACATGGACCTCACCGTGCTGGAAAACAAGCAGGCTCTTGCAAAAAACATCTTTCTCTTCGGCCAGTGCATGGAAGGCACGCAATTCTACGGCCTCTTCGGCATGGTGCTCGCGCTATACCGCCAGACGAAATTCCCCGGGATCGGCCAGATGTTCAGCTACACGCTGCGCGACGAGAGCAACCACATCGAGGTCTTCCGCAACCTGCTCATGGACCTCATCGACGAGAATCCGGAAATCTGGACCGAGGATTTCCGCCGGGATCTCCGCGATACGATGCGGGAGGGCGTCCGGCTCGAAAAGGACTTCATCGCCGACTGCCTGCCCGTCTCCGCGGTCGGTCTCACGAAGGAGGAATTCCTCACCTACATCGATTACATCGGCGACCGCCGCCTCGAAGGCGTCGGCCTCGAGCCGCTCAACGGCCCGATCCCGAATCCCCTCCCCTGGCTCGCCGAAATGATGGACCTGCGCAAGGAATCGAATTTCTTCGAGAGCCGCGTCACCGACTACCGCCGCGGCGCATCCATCAAGGACGCAAATGACGACGAACTTTGAGAGCGGGCCGATGATTCGCCGAAGCAAAAGCCCATCGACCTGACCCGCCCATCCATCCGGTTTCCACATTCCAAGTCCCATGATCCGCAAAGTCACTCTCGAAGAAGACCTCGCCCTCAAGCGCCTCGTCACCACACCGCGCGAACAGAAACCGGACTTCGCCTGGCGCGAGGTGCTACCCGCGCTCGAACGACCCGAGATCAAGGTCACCCGCGGCGCCGAGGAGCATGTCTTCAACCTCGCCGACGTCGCCGATGAGATCGGCAACGCGCTCACCGACCTCCTGCTGTCGCGCGAACAGGGCGATATTTTCAACGAGACGAACCGCGGTCTCGTCGCGAGCGTCGCGCACTCCGTCGCCGAAAAGCTTGCCGACCAGGTCACCGACGGACGTTCGCTCAAGCTCTCCGAGAACGACCTCTCGCTGCTCATCGAAAAGGCGCTCATCGAAAACGACGCCCACGACGTCGCGAAGAGCCTCGTCTTCAGCCGCTCCGCGAAGGGCGGCGTGCGCGCGACGATCGACAGCGACGCGCCGCCGACGAACGTCCGCCTCATCCGCCGCAACGGCTCCGTCGTGCCGTGGATCGAAGACAAAATCGAGACCGCCGTCCGCAAGGCATTCCTCTCCGTGCGCGAGGACGCCGAGCCCGCCGCCCGCGTCGCCCGCGCGATTACGGACCGCGCCCGCCACGGCGACCGCGCGTTCATCAATATCGAGGACGTCCAGGATCTCGTGCAGGAGGAACTCATGCGCAGCGGCTTCTACAAGGTCGCCGAGAGTTACATTCTCTACCGCGCCCATCGCAGCCGGCAGCGCGAGGAGGACGCGGCGCGTCCGTCCGACGACGAGCCGCAGCAGGATTCGCTGGTCGTCGTTCGCAAGGCCGATGGGCAGAGCGTCTTCTGGGATGGCGCGGACCTCAAACGCCGCATCCAGTTCGCCACGATCGGCCTCGAGTTGAACATCGACGCCGGCCACATCGAGCGCGAGCTTCGCCGCTCCATTGGCGCGGAGACGACCGAGGAAAGCCTGCGCGAAACGATCATCCTCAACGCGAAATCCCTCATCGAGCGCGACGCGGATTTCGCGAAGTTCGCCGGCCGCATCCTGCTCACCTACATTTACGAGGAAGTCCTCCCCTGGGACATCGTGCAGGACGGCATCGAGGGTCTCAAGGACGCCCATCGCAAGGCGTTCAAGAGCTACCTGCGCCACGGCGTCACCATCGAGCGCCTCAGCCCGAAGCTCCTCGGCTACCAGATCGACAAACTCGCCGAAGCCCTCGACCCGTCCGCCGATCTCGATTTCGACTACCTCGGCATCCAGACGCTGTATGACCGCTACCTCGTCGTGGACAAGACGCGCAAGACCGCGCGCCGCCTCGAGACGCCGCAGTTTTTCTGGATGCGCGTCGCGATGGGTCTGTTCGTCGATGAACCGGGTGGGGAGACGGGGACCCCACCCCCGTCAAGGGACCGCGAGGAATGGGTCGTGCGCCTTTACAATCTCTACAAAGGCCGCCGCTTCTGCTCGAGCACGCCGACGCTTTTCAACGCCGGCACGCCGCACAGCCAGCTCTCGAGCTGCTACCTCTACAAGGTCGATGACTCGATCGAGTCCATCATGCAGCGCGGCATCGCGGAGAATGCCTACCTCTCGAAATGGGCGGGCGGCCTCGGCGGTTCCTGGACCTCCGTCCGCGGCACCGGCGGCTACATCAAGGGCACGAACGGTGAGAGCCAGGGCGTCATCCCCTTCCTCAAGCTCCACAACGACCAGCTCGTCGCCGTCAACCAGGGCGGCAAGCGGCGCGGGTCGGGCTGCGCCTACCTCGAGACATGGCACAACGACATCGAGGACTTCCTCGAGCTGCGGCGGAACACCGGCGACGAACGCCGCCGCTGCCACGATCTGAACACCGCGAACTGGGTGCCCGATCTGTTCATGAAACGCATGGAGGCCCGGCAGGATTGGACGCTCTTCCGCGCGAATGAAACGCCCGACCTGCACGATCTCTACGGCCGCAAGTTCGAGGAGCGCTACGCTCACTACGAGCAGCTCGCCGCGGAAGGCAAAATCTTCGGCAAAAAAGTCCAGGCGCTCGAAATCTGGAAGACGATGCTCAAGATGCTCATCGAGAGCGGGCATCCATGGATCACATTCAAGGATCCGTGCAACGTGCGGTCCCCGCAGGACCACGCCGGCGTCATTCATTCGTCGAACCTCTGCACCGAGATCACGCTGAACACCAGCGAGGACGAGACCGCCGTCTGCAACCTCGGCTCCGTCATCCTCGACTCGCACATGAAGGCCAATGGCGAACTCGACCTCGACCTGCTTCGCGAGACGATCACCGTCGCCGTGCGCGCGCTCGACAACGTCATCGACATCAATTTCTACCCCACCGAGGCCGCCCGGCGCAGCAACCTGCGGCACCGCCCCATCGGCCTCGGCGTGATGGGCCTGCAAAACGCCCTCTTCAAGCGCGGCCTCGCCTTCGCGAGCGCGGAGGCCGTGGAATTCAACGACGAATTCATGGAGGCCATCGCCTACTTCGCCTACTCGGCGTCGAGCGACCTGGCTGCCGAGCGCGGCGCCTACAGCTCCTACCGCGGGTCGAAGTGGGACCGCGGCCTGCTCCCGCAGGACACCATCGAGCTGCTCGAGCGCGAGCGCGGCATCAAGATCGACGTCCCGCGCGGCGGAAAGATGGATTGGACGCCGGTGCGCGACAAAATCAAGCGCCACGGCATGCGCAACAGCAACGTCCTCGCCATCGCGCCGACCGCGACGATCTCGAACATCACGGGCACCACGCCCTGCATCGAACCGAATTTCAAGAACCTCTTCGTCAAGGAGAACCTCGGCGGCAAGTTCACGATCCTGAGCGGCGAACTCGTCCGCGACCTCAAGCAGCTCGGCCTGTGGGACGACGCGATGCGCGACCAGATCAAATACTTCGACGGCGAGCTCACGAATATCGAGGGCATCCCGGAGGCGGTGAAGCAAAAGCACCTCACCGTCTTCCACATTCCCTACACGTTCCTCATCGACGCCGCCGC
>JAQTOP010000155.1 GCA_028713285.1 Terrimicrobiaceae bacterium | reverse complement strand
GAGCGCGGCGAGCTTGAACAGGGCCATGCCGAAGGCGACGGCAAGGGTGCCTTTCGACGATCCGACGAGCATGGGAAGCAGGACGAGCGCCATGATGGTGAAGAGGTCCTCGACGACGAGCCAGCCGACGGCGATGTGGCCGGTGCGCGTGTGGAGCGCGCCGTGATCGGCAAGGACGCGGGTGAGCACGACGGTGCTGGCGACCGAAATGGCGAGGCCGAAGAACAGGCCGGCATTCCAGCTCCAACCGAAAAAGTGGGTGACGACCGCGCCGAGCGCCGTGGCGGCGGCGCTTTGCACGAGCGCCCCGGGGATGGCGACCCGCTTCACGGCGAGCAGTTCCTTCAAATGGAATTGCAGCCCCACGCCGAACATGAGGAGGATCACGCCGATCTCGGCCATCTGGCTCGCGAGGCTCTCGTCGGCCTTGAAGCCCGGCGTGTGGTGGCTCACCGCGATCCCGGCGACGAGGTAGCCGACAATGGGCGAGAGGTGAATCCGGGTCGTCAGGTAGCCGAAAAACAGCGCGGCCGCGAGGCCGCCCGTGAAGGTGAGGATCAGATCAAAATGTTCCGGCATGGGCTCGCGCGGGAGTGTGCGAATGGGATGGTGGGATGGCGAGTGTCAACTGGCGCTCCAGCCGGCCGGAAGGTAGAACCGTTCATCCATGAGCCGGATACGCTTCGAGATCCTGCCGCCGATTGCCCGGCCCGAGGAGCCCGTGCGCATTTGCGGCAACGTGCCGGCGCTGGGCGAGTGGGATACGGCGCGGGCGCTTCCGCTGCGGTGGGAGCGGGATCGTCATGTCGGCGTGATCGAGGTGGATACGGGCATCACGCTCGAATACAAGATCCTGCGCGGGAGCTGGCAGGCGGAGGCTGTCGATGCATGGGGCAGCGTGCCGCCGAACGCGCGCCACGACGTCTGGCTCGACGCGACGGTGCATCGCACGGTGGCCGACTGGAAGGATCGCTACGCGGGGCGGCTGACACGCGACCGGGTGTACTCGAATGAACTCGCGGCGTGGCGCGAGCTGCTCATCTGGCTTCCGCCCGGCTATGCGACGGAGCCGGACCGGCGCTTTCCCGTGCTGTATTTCAACGACGGCGCGAACGTGTTCGATCCGGAGACCAGCCCGATTACGGGAGTCGATCTCGCGGCGGACGAATGGGTGCATCTGCTCGCGGCGGAAGGCGTGATGCAGGAGTCCCTCGTCGTGGCGGTGTGCCATCCCGAGGGATTCGCGGAGGGGCTGCGCAGCGAGCGCGACATCGAACTATCGCTCGAACTGCGCGGCGTGGCGTATGCGCAGTTCGTCGCCACGGAGCTGGTCGAGTCCATCAATCTGCGCTACCGCACCCTTGCCAGCCCGGAAGCGCGGCTCATCGGCGGTACGTCGCTCGGGGCGCTGAACGCCTTTTACGCCGCACTGAATCATCCGGCGGTCTTTGGGAAAATGCTCGGCCTCTCGACGGAATTCGAGGACGTGTCGCAAAGCCCGCCGGACCATTGCGCCGCGTTGCGGCTTCTCGCCGGCCGATCCGCGCTTCCAGATGGATTGCGGCTTTACTTCGACCACGGCACCGAGGGCGGCGACCGCGGACGCGAGCCCTGCCACAGCGAACTCGGCGCGCGCCTGCGCGAGCACGGCTGGGAGGATGGACGCGAGTTTCGGATCCTGCGCGTGATCGGCGGACGTCACGACGAAGCCTCGTGGCGCACCCGGCTGGGCGATGGATTGCGATTTCTCGCGGGCTAGGCTCGACCGAGTCAACGAGTCAACCCCGACGAACGCCGCATTCGGCAGGGCATCGCGTTAGGGCGTGTTAACGTAAATGAGAGCGTCGAAGATGAGGGCAATATGGGATGAAGGCCGAGAACAGGACATCGAGCTTCTCGAAGCGTGAGAAGATGCGACGAAAGCCCTTGAGGCGACGGAAGAGCCTTTCGACTGCGTTGCGTCTTTTGTAGAGTTCGCGGTCATATAGCCAAGGATTGATGCGGTTGACCTTGGGAGGCACGACCGGGATCAAAGACGAGTTGGCGAGTTTCATCGCCCTCGCAGGCGCGATCCATAGCCACGCTGTGCAGGCTCGGTGGCCTGGAAGCTCCCAGGCTGCTCAGGAGCTTGCGCCCTTGCGGAGCGTCTCCGGCTTCTCCAGCCGAGAGCGAGAAGCGGAGGGCCGTTCGCTCATCTGCGGCAACCATGTGAATCCCGATTGCGATACCATCTCTCACGAATAAGAAGACAAATAAAGAGGAGGGTGGTAGAAAGAGGAATGGGAGGAAGAAAGTTGAAGTTGGGGCGGCGTAAGAGTCGTCTGTTGGCGGTGAAGTTGGCCGCCAGTGGAGAGACGAGATCGCGGATTTGTGCGGCATCGCGCGACCGCATCCTTTTGTGTGGTTGAGGACCCTGCGAGAGCGGGGACTTGAAGGGCTGTTGGATTACAGGAAGCCCGGTCCGAAGGCGGGAACGCGCAAGGGTCTGAGCGCGGAAGTGGCGGCGGACTTTGAAACCAGGCTGGCGGCCGGAGAGTTCGTCACGGCAGTGGCGGCCCGGCGCTGGCTCAAAGAATCTCATGGAGTCGATCGACCTTACCAAACGGTCTGGCGCTGGCTAAAAAAAGCCGGAGGAGTGCTGTTGGTGCCGCGCCCCACCGCCGCCTGCGGGACCATGAAGGCCGCGCCATCCTTGTAAATGCCGCTCACGTCCAGGCAAACCGCCTCGATGCTCTCCCGGACCGTTTCGGGAACTGTTT
>JAQTOP010000106.1 GCA_028713285.1 Terrimicrobiaceae bacterium | reverse complement strand
TGCCGACCGCAGGCGGCGCCGGCGCGCGAAACTGGCTCGGACTGCCCAGCACAAACGGGGTCAGGGTCGCCCATTGCTGGTTGATCCCATTGGCAAATCCCGTCGGAGTCGGACGCCATTCGCCGACACCCGTCGATCCGGCGTAGGTAATGTTCGGACTCGATCCGTCCGACCCGCGCAGCGCAAGGATGTCGGCTGCGGCGGCCGAGCCGGCGGCGATGCCATTGGTCTTCGCCGGACCGTCTGGAATCGCAGCGAGACTCGCCGCGAGTTTCGCATCCAGGTCCGCTGTCTGGCCTGGAAAATTGCTCACCAGCACGTCGCGCGCGGCCTGGACGGCTGCAGCATCGGCGGAGGCGGGACTGGCCGCCGGCGTGCTGTAGTGATACGGCGTTCCAAATGCGAGCACCGCGTTGACCGCGTCGTAAACCGCGATCGCCTCGATGGCGTCGATTCGCGAAGCCACATTCGTATTGAGGGCGGCCTGCGTGGGCGTGAGCAGGCCCTTGGTCGCCTTGATGGTGATGAAGTTCCAGTCGGTGATGACGTCCGCGAAGACTCGGGGCGCCGACGTGGAGAGGATCGCCGCCGCAAGGGCTGCAAGTGGAGCATGGGTGATTTTCATTGCTGTTTTTTGAGTTGTTTAGCCCGGCGCCCGCGTCCGCATTCCCGGACGGAAGCGCTCGGTTGGAAACGTTCTACACAATTCCATTTGAATGTCTATCAGATTAGTCGTTATTAGTCGAAATATATCTGTAACATATATTGTCATATATCTTGCATAACGATCAATATGATCGTTTATATGGCTTCGCGGAAGCCGAATCCAAGCTTGGAAAGCCGCTTCGATTCAGATCGAGAAATCCCGATACTCGGGCTGAGCGAGTTCGGTGGGAGGAAGCAGCATGCCGGCGCCGACGGTGGCATTGGTGCCCTGCTCGATCAGGATGAATGAGCCGGTCAGTCGATTGGTCGCGTATCCGTCGAAGATGAGCGGCCTGGAGGTCTTCAGGCGGATCGCGCCGATGTCGTTCATCGCGAGTTCCGGCGCGGCCGGCTCCTGTTCGAGATTGGAGATATTGATGCG
Organism: Terrimicrobiaceae bacterium; assembly: GCA_028713285.1. Lineage (GTDB taxonomy): Bacteria > Verrucomicrobiota > Verrucomicrobiia > Chthoniobacterales > JAATET01 > JAATET01. The sequence goes on along the minus strand of JAQTOP010000106.1, from coordinate 9,784 downwards.
ATGCTCGATGGAAGTGACGACGGCCTGGACGGTCTGGGTCGTGTGCTTGAGCAGATACTTCCGGCCGGATTGAAGCGGTCGCGGGTGCAGCCAGCAGATTTTCGCCTGCAGGATGGAGCCGGCTCCGGGGAGGCTGGCCGGGTCCACAATGACGTCGCCGCGGCTGACATCGATGTCGTGCGCGAGCACGAGCGTGACGGATTGCGGGCAGAAGGCCTCGTGCAAGGGGCCGTCGAGTGTCCAGATCTCCTTCACCGTGCTGGTGAATCCGCTCGGCAGAATCATGACCTGCTGGCCGACGCGCACGACACCGCCGGCGATCTGTCCGCTGAATCCGCGGAAGTCGTGCAGGCGCGGATCGGACGGATGGTTCGGGCGATTCACCCATTGCACCGGCAGGCGGAAATCGCTGAGGTTCCAATCGCTTCCGATATGGACGCTCTCGAGATGGCCGAGAAGCGTCGGGCCGCGATACCACGGCGTCCTCGGCGAGGGATCCACGACATTGTCGCCGTGCAGGGCGCTCACCGGGATAAACGTGACGTCCTTGAGGTCGAGCCGGGGCAGGAATTCCTCGAACTGGGTGCGAATTTCGTCGAAGCGCTCCTCGCTCCAGCCCACGAGGTCCATCTTGTTCACCGCGACCACGAGATGCGGGATGCGAAGCAGCGCGTCGATGCAGCTATGGCGGCGGCTTTGCTCGATCACGCCGAGCCGCGCGTCCACGAGCACGATCGAGAGGTTCGCGGAGGAGGCTCCGGTGACCATGTTGCGCGTGTATTGAACGTGGCCGGGCGTGTCGGCGATGATGAACTTCCGGCGCGGCGTGGCGAAGTAGCGGTAGGCCACGTCGATGGTGATGCCCTGCTCGCGCTCGGCGCGCAGGCCGTCGGTAAGGTTCGCGAGATTGATCTGCCCGCCGCCGGTGATGTCGGCGGAGCGCTCGAGGGCCTCGAGCTGATCCTCCATGAGCGATTTCGAATCGTAGAGCAGCCGGCCGATGAGCGTGGACTTGCCGTCGTCCACCGAGCCGCTCGTATTGAAGCGCAGGAGGTCAACGGGATGATGGAGCGGAACGGCCACGGCTCTTTTCGTATCTGCGGGACGTTAGAAATATCCGGCCTTTTTGCGATCTTCCATTGCCGCTTCGGATACCGCGTCGTCAGCCCTGGAGCCGCGTTCCGTCACGCACGCGGCGGCGATCTCCGCAATGATGTCGTCCACGTCGTCCGCGGGGGACTCGATGCATCCGGTGCTGACGATGTCGCCGATCGTGCGCACGCGGACGATGAGATCGAAGATGGGCTCGCCCGGCCTGGGCGGGTCGAGTTCGTTGACTGGCAGCAGCTGCCCGTGCCGGCGCACGCATTGGCGGAGGTGGCTGAAATAGATTTTCGGGACCTCGAGCCGTTCCCTTCGGATGTATTCCCACACGTCCATTTCGGTCCAGTTGCTCAGCGGAAAGACGCGCATGTTTTCGCCGGGGTTGAGCCGGGCGTTGTAGAGATTCCAGATCTCGGGCCGCTGGTTCTTGGGATCCCACTGGCCGAAGCTGTCGCGAAAACTGAAGAACCGCTCCTTGGCCCGCGCCTTCTCCTCGTCGCGGCGGGCCCCGCCGATGCAGGCGTCGAAGCGGAATTCGTCGATGGCGGCGAGCAGAGTGGGAATCTGGAGATGGTTCCGGCTGATCTGCCCGGGCGGCTGCACGGCGATTCCATTGGCGATGGCGTCATCGACGGTGCGCACGATCAGGCGCGCGCCGAGTTCCACCGCGCGCCTGTCGCGAAACGCATTCAGCTCGGGAAAGTTGTGGCCGGTGTCGATATTGAGGAGCGGCATCGGAATCTCCGAGGGCCGAAATGCCTTTTCCGCGAGGCGAAGCAGGCAGATGGAATCCTTTCCGCCAGAAAAAAGCAGGGCGGGCCGCTCGAATTCCGCCGCCACTTCCCGCAGCACGTGCATGGCTTCCGTCTCCAGGTATTGCAGGTGGTCGAGATGGTATCCGCTCATTTCACCGAAGCGTCGGAGTTCACGCGGGAACGGTTGCGCCCGGTGTGCCGACGCTGTGCGTGGTCGCATCCGTGGGGAGAATCAGCCGGCTGCAAAAATCGCCGAAGCCCTCGCCTTCGTTGCGCTCGACCGCGAACCGTCGGATGACCGGTGTGAGCAGCCGCACGGCATCATCGATCGTGACGCTCGGCGCGAAGAGACGGTTGAGGCGCGTGCCATGGTAACTGGCGCCGAGATACAGCGCGTATTTGCCGGGCGCCCGACCGACGAATCCGATCTCCGCGAGGTACGGCCGCGCGCAGCCGTTGGGACATCCGGTGACGCGCAGGCTGATCGCGTCGTCCCGGAGGCCCGCCTCATCGAGGACCGTTTCGAATTTCGCGAGGATTTCCGGCAGCGCGCGTTCGCTCTCGGCGAGCGCCAGGCCGCAGGTCGGCAGCGCCACGCAGGAAAGCGCGTTGAGCCGCAGGCGCGAGCGCTTGTTCTCGCCGGCGAGGCCGTGCCTTTCGAGGATGACGTCGATCGCGGCTTTTTGATCGGCCGAAACGCCGGCGATGCTGAGATTTTGCGACGGGGTGAGCCGGAAATCTCCCCTGTGAATCTCCGCAATCTCGCGCAGGGCCGTCTTCATCGGCCAGCCGGGCAGATCCTTGATGCGACCGCTGAGGATGTGCAGGCCGTAGAACCAGGTCCCGTCGGCGCATTCGGTCCAGCCGTGCGGATCCTCGATGGTCGTAAAATGAAACGGACGCGGCGCGGCAAAGGCGATGCCCGAGCGCCGCTCGACCTCGGCCTGGAACCAATCCACGCCGCGGTCCTCGATGGTGTATTTCAGGCGGGCGTGGCGGCGATTCGTGCGGTCGCCGAAATCGCGCTGCGTCGCGAGCATGGCCTCGCCGATGGCGTTGACCTTGTCGGGCGGAATGAAGCCCAGCACGTCGGCGAGACGCGGGAAGGTCTCGGAGTTGCCGTGGTTCATGCCGAGCCCGCCGCCGGCGGTGACGTTGTAGCCGGAGAGCCGGCCGGCCTCGACGATGGCGATAAAGCCGACGTCCTGCGAGAAGACGTCCACGTCATTCGATGGCGGCACGGCGAAGCCCGTCTTGAATTTTCGCGGCAGGTAGGTCGCGCCATAGAGCGGTTCGGACTCCGGTTCGCCGCCGGCGACGAGTGTCTCGTCGAGCCAGATTTCGTGGTAGGCGCGGGTTTTGGGCAGCGCGAATTCGCTCCAGGCCCTGGCATGGTCATGGACCTGCTGAAGCACCGGGCTGCGCTCGGGGTTTGGCGGGGCCATCACGTTGCGATTCACGTCGCCGCAGGCCGCGATGGAATCCAGTAGCGCGCGATGCATGCCCTGGACGAGCTTCTTCACGTTGCCTTTGAGGACGCCGTGAAACTGGAAGGTCTGGCGCGTCGTGAGGCGCAGGGACGGCGTCGCGAATTGCTCGGAGAGCGCGTCGAGCACCAGCCATTGTTGGGGCGTGGCCCGGCCGCCCGGAAGCCGCACCCGCAACATGAAGGCGAACGCCTTTTCCCTGCCGGCCCGCTTGAGCGCAGTGCGCTGGTCGCGGTCGTCCTGCAAATAGAGGCCGTGAAATTTGGTCAACTGGTTGTTGTCCTCGGAGATCGCGCCGGTGGAGGAATCGGCGATGTCTTCGGCGATCGTGCCGCGCAGGAGGCGGGACGCGGCTTTGATGCCTTCGTTCGCGCTGAGCGGCTTGGGGTCTTGGGAGTCGGTGGTCATGAAGGTGGATCGCCGCATTCGGTGCTTCGAGAGACCCGCACCGGCGCGCGGCGGACGCTAAAGGGCGGATTGTTTGGCCCGGGCCGTTTTGTCGAAGATCGCAAGTTGCTTGTCTTCGTAAATGACGAGCGAATGTGGAGGCACACTGTGCATTAAAAAGACATTTGCGCCAATGGTGGAGTTTCTTCCGATCACGGTCTTGCCGCCAAGAATCGTCGAGTTCGGATAGATGGTGACATGGTCCTCCACGTCGGGATGGCGCTTGCCGCCCTTGATGATATGCCCTTCCTCGTCGCGGACGAAGCTGCGGGCGCCGAGCGTCACGCCGTGATAGAGCTTCACGTGGTCGCCGATCCGGCAGGACTCGCCGATCACCACGCCACTGCCGTGATCGATGAAAAAATGCGAACCGATCGCGGCCCCCGGGTGGATGTCGATGCCCGTGCGGCCGTGCGCCCATTCCGTCATCATGCGCGGCACCATCGGCGCGCCGAACTGATGCAGCCGATGCGCCAGACGCTGGATGGAGATGGCCTCGATGAAGGGGTAGGACAGGATGATTTCCTCCCGGCAAAGCGCCGCGGGATCGCCATCGAACGCCGCTTCGATGTCCGTGTGCAGCAGCTCGCGCACCTCCGGCAGCGATTCGCCGAATTTCTGCATGATCGGCGGCGTCTTTCCGGTCGGCCGCTTCGGATCGCCGATGCGCACGCTCTTGCGGACCTGATCCTCGAGGCGTTCCGTCACCCTCGTCATCCGCTCGTTCGTGAGATCCGCAAGCGAGCCGTGCTGAACGGCGTCGTCGTCATGGAATCCGGGAAAGAGGAGCTGGAGGAGATCCTCGCAGATTTGCCCGACCGCCCGCTTCGACGGCATGTTATGCGAGTCGCGGTTGTTCAAGCCGCCGATTTGCTCATACGAAGCGAGGAGATCGGGGACGTAGGGGTTCAAGGAAGGATCCATTCGGGTTTTGAATAACGACGCACTTTATCGCATATTCAGGCGCCGATGCGAGCGTTAACTCGAGAGGACGCATTTCCGTGTTGCCGGGCAGGAACCGGGAATCGCGCTTGACCTTTCCCGCCTTTTCCGGGAACCATCCTTTCCGCAGTTCAATTTCATTTCGTACCCAGTGGGTCTGACCGCTTCAGCGGACGGCCGGGGTGCCAGGACGTAAAGCATTACGGAGGAAATCCGTTCCACCCGAAGCGATCGGCGAACGCCTCGAACCATTTCCAACCTGCTAGAAAACCCACTCTCGACCCATGAGCACCACTTCATCGAACCTCAGCCTGAGCGCGGCCGCTGCGCGGAATCTCGCGACCGCCACCGTAACCGTCCCGCAATGGGAGCACATCACGCCGCGCTGGCTCCACAAGCTGCTCCCATTTGTAAACGTGGACGGCGGCGTCTATCGCGTCAACCGCGTGGCGCAGAAGACGGACAAGGACGCCAAATTCCAGCCCGAGCTGCTCACGGTCGATACCGGCGAACCGAAGCTGCCCACGACGTTCATCGACTACGAGGTGGATCCGCGGGAATACCACCTCAGCGCGATCCAGACGGTGCTGCACACCCACACGCGCATCACCGATCTCTACAGCAACCAGATCGATCAGCTCCGCGAGCAGGTCCGGCTCACCGTCGAGGCAGTGCGGGAAAAGGAGGAATACGAAATCCTCAACAACCCCGATTTCGGCCTGCTCAAGGAAGTCGCGGCAAGCCAGACGATCAAGACCCGGAAGGGCGCGCCGACGCCGGACGATCTCGATGAACTCCTGACGCTGGTGTGGAAAAAGCCGGCATTTTTTGTCGCGCACCCGAAGGCGATCGCCGCGTTCGGTCGCGAAGCCACCCGGCGGGGCGTGCCGCCTGTCATCGTTCACTTGTTCGGCTCGCCCTTTCTCACGTGGCGCGGCGTGCCCCTCGTTCCCACCAACAAGCTCGAGATCGACAAGGCCGGCAACACCAGCATCCTGCTCCTGCGCGTTGGCGAGGCCGAGCAGGGCGTGGTCGGCCTGCAAAAAATTGGCGTCACCGGCGAAGTCGAGCCGGGACTTTCCGTGCGCTACAGTGGCACGAGCGACAGTTCGATCGCCTCGCATCTCGTGACCCGCTACTTCTCGGCGGCGGTGCTCACCGAGGACGCCATCGCCCGCCTCGACGGCGTCTCGGTGAACAAATACCACGAGTATGTCTATCCCAAGGCTTGATTCCGCGGAGACGCCGGTCGCTGGCGGGGACGCGCTGCACACGGCGCTGATCAAGCAACTGACCGGCGAGTTTTTCTCGGGATCAACCCGCGCGGAGCAACCGTTTTCGACCTTCCCTGCGGTTCATCCGGAGGCCGGAGTTCCCGGAGCCGTTCCGGCGTCGCTCGACACGCCGGGCGCCGCGCCGCAGATGCCCGACGCGGTCGCACCTGCACAGGAGCCGCCGCCCGTCCATCCGCCCAGCGTCGCGGACTCGCCCGGCAAGCGTCCAGCCTCCCCGCCGCCGAGCGGCGGTCACAGCCCCGATTCCGCCGACGCGTTCCCCTTCGGTGAGCCGCGGAATCAGTCTCTGCTTTCGTCCAATCGGTCCACCGAGCCGTCGGTGGCCGGCGACGCCCGTGATCAAAACTCCCGGGAGGCGGTGGCGCCCGCGCGCTACGAGGTCGTCGCCGAGCCGGATTTCTATTTTTTGCGCGCGCCGCATTCCGCGCCGGCAGTTTCCGCTCCGGCGCCGCGCAGCTCGCCGCCGCCGATTTCCGCCTTCGATGTCGATGCGGTCCGCCGGGACTTCCCCGCGCTCGACCAGGAGGTGAACGGACGCCCGCTCGTCTATCTCGACAATGCCGCGACGACCCAGAAGCCGCAGGCCGTGATCGATGCGACCTCGCATTTCTACTCCCGCGACAACGCGAACATCCATCGCGCCGCCTACGAGCTGGCGGAGCGCGCCACCGCGGCGTTCGAGAACGCGCGCGAAAAGGTGCGGCAATTCCTCGGCGCCGGCGACAAGAGCGAAGTCGTCTTTCTGCGCGGAACGACCGAGGCCATCAACCTCGTCGCGCAATCCTACGGGAAAAAGCACATCGAAGCGGGGGACGAGATTCTTCTCACCGAGCTCGAGCACCACGCGAATATCGTCCCGTGGCAGTTGCTCGCGGAACAGGTCGGCGCCGTGATTCGCGTCGTGCCGATCAACGACCGCGGCGAATTGATCCTCGACGAATACGTGAAGCTCCTCGGCCCGCGCACGAAGATCGTATCGGTCGCGCACGTCTCGAACGCGCTTGGAACGCTCAATCCCGTCGAGACCATCATCCAGCTCGCTCATGCGCACGGCGTGCCCGTGCTCGTCGATGGCGCGCAATCCACTCCGCATCTGCCGGTCAACGTCCAGGCGCTCGACGTGGATTTCTTCGTCTTCTCCGGCCACAAGGTTTTCGGGCCGACCGGCATCGGAGCGCTCTACGGCAAGCCCCACCTGCTCGAGGCCATGCCGCCGTGGCAGGGCGGCGGACACATGATCCAGGACGTGCGGTTTGAAAAAACGACCTTTCGCCATGCACCCGAGAAATTCGAGGCCGGCACGCCGGACATCGCCGGCGCGGTGGGCCTCGGCGCGGCGATCGACTATCTCTTCCAGGTGGGCATCCCTTCCATCGCCGCCTACGAGCACGCGTTGCTGGAATACGCCACGACCGCGCTTGCGACCGTTCCGGGACTGCGCCCCATCGGGACGGCTGCGAGCAAAGCCAGCGTGCTGTCGTTCATCATCCCCGGCCAGTCGAACGATCACATCGCGCACCACCTCGACAAGCAGGGAATCGCCGTTCGCGCGGGCCACCACTGCGCGCTCCCCGCGCACCGCCACTTCGGCCTCGAGAGCACCGTCCGCCCCTCGCTCGCATTTTACAACACCCGCGAAGACGTCGATGCTCTCGTGAGGGCGCTGCACCTTTTGCCCCGCCCGTAACATCCAGCCTGCCATGGCCACCATCACACCCGCCGACCTTCAGAAGCTTCTCACCGCCAGCCCGGATCTTCCGGTGCTCGACGTCCGCACGCCGGCGGAGTTCGCCGAGGCGCATGTGCCGCAGGCCCGCAACATTCCCTTGGGAGAATTGCGGCCCGACGCGCTCGACCAGTCGAAGAACGAACCGGTCTATCTCCTCTGCCATTCCGGCGGACGCGCGACCCGGGCTGCGGAACAATTGGCCCGCGCAGGCTACGCGCAGCTATTGGTCGTGGAAGGTGGCACGCAATCGTGGATCGCGGCCGGTCTGCCCGTCACCCGCGGCGCGGTGAAGGTGATCAGCCTCGAGCGGCAGGTGCGAATCGCCGCCGGTTCGCTGGTCCTTCTTGGCGTTCTGCTCGGCTGGCTGGTGAATCCTGCGTTCTTTGGCATCGCCGGTTTTGTCGGTGCAGGGCTCGTCGTCGCCGGCATCACGGACTTCTGCGGCATGGGCCTGCTCCTCGCGAAGCTGCCCTGGAACACCCGCAAGCCGGCCTGACTCCGCGACCCAAACTGGCGGCACAGCCATGAGCGCGCGCAGCTATTTTGGAGTCGAGAGGCACGTGGGCCGCACGCCGCTGATTCGCCTCCGCAAGCTCTCCGCACTCACCGGTTGCGAAATCCTCGGCAAGGCCGAATTCATGAATCCCGGCGGCTCGGTAAAGGATCGCGCGGCACTCGGGATCATCGAAGACGCCGAGGCGAACGGGCAACTGCGAGCAGGTGACACGATTGTCGAGGGCACCGCTGGGAATACCGGAATCGGCCTTACGGTCATCGGCCATGCCAAGGGTTACCGCACGGTGATCGTCATTCCCGAGACGCAGTCGCCGGAGAAGATCGGCCTCCTTCGCACGCTGGGCGCGGAGGTGATCACCGTCCCGGAGAGACCCTACAGCGACCCGGGCAACTACAACCGCGTCGCGGAGCGGCTCGCCGTGGAGAAGGGCTGGTTCTGGGCGAACCAATTCGACAATCCCGCAAATCGGCTGGCCCACTACCGGAGCACGGGCCCTGAGATCTGGGACCAGACCAGGGGAACGGTCGATGCCTTCGTCGCATCCGTCGGAACGGGCGGCACGCTGGCCGGCACCGCTTTGTATTTGAAGGAGCGCAACCCGGAAGTTGCGGTCGTCTGCGCCGATCCCTACGGGGCGGCCATGTGGTCCTGGGTCACCCACGGGCACACCGACATCCACGACGGCGACTCGTTCGCCGAAGGCATCGGACAGTCGCGCGTCACGAAGAATCTGGAGGGCATCGCCGTGGACCACGCCTACCGCATTTCCGATCAGGCGGCGCTCAGCATCGTCCACCAACTCCTCCGCGAAGAGGGCTTGTTTCTCGGCCTCTCGTCGGGAATCAATATCGTCGGCGCCGCGCGCGCGGCCATGGAACGCGGTCCGGGCAGGACCATCGTCACGATCCTTTGTGACTCCGGCTTGAAATATCAGTCCCGAATTTTCAACGACGCGTGGCTCGCCGCTCACGGCCTGGACTCGACCATTCCAGTCGAGATTGCATTGGCCAGGGAAGAGGCGGCCGATAGGGACGGAGCTCGCAGCGGGGCATAGTTGGACGCCCTTTCCATGGGGCTTAAATTTCTCACAATTTTTCTTCCCCTGCTTTAAATAACGACTATTATGATCGTCTAACGATTGACGCTGCGATTGATGGGACAAGGATTTTTTCAATCGAAGGAAGTTTGTTTTCCGGGGGGAAAACGAACTGGCGGACGCCACGGCTCGTGTCGAAAGACACCCGTCGTCCGCCAGTTCACCCCGGAAGCCCGTGTGGGCATTCCGGAAGAAAATCCAAACTTTACTTCCACAACCATGCGTCTCTTATCCGAATCCAATCCTCGCGAACTCTTCGCGAGCCTTACCCGCGCCCTCAAAAATGGCGAGCGGCTGCCCGCCGAAGAACTCACTCCCCACCTGCTCCATCCGGAGGAATCGATCCGCCGCGCGGCTCTCGAGCTGCTTGAATCCAGCGCCGATCCCGGGAGCGTGCCCGCGCTGCTCGAGG
>JAQTOP010000105.1 GCA_028713285.1 Terrimicrobiaceae bacterium | reverse complement strand
GGAATGCGGAATCGGAAATCGACGCAGTCCATGCCCCACGCGACGACCGTGAGGGTCGCCGGCTTGAGCCACATGAATTGGACCTGCTGCGTCATTGAAGAGCGTTCGAAATAGCCGGAAATTCGATTTTCGTCAATCGCATCCTCCGCCACGCGGCGATGGCTCGAGCACGCGGATGATGCGCTCACGCTTGCGCAATCGGGCGACGGCGAGCGGCGTTTGCCCCTCCCGGTTTTTCGCCTGGCGATCCGCGCCGCTCGCGAGAAGCGCCTCAACGACTTTCGGATGGATGCCGCGCAGCGCCGCCTCGTGCAGCGCCGTGTTGCCCTTCGCGTCGGTCAGATTCGGATCGGCTCCGTTCTTAAGCAGCCACAGCGCAACGCTCGAGAGATTCCAATGGATTCGCGAATGCAGAAAGGGCTGACCGGACGGCTCGCGACTGTTGACATCGGCCCCGTGGGCCAGGAACAGCTCGGCCATCGGACCGGGTTCGCGCCACAGGCAATTACCTAATCCGAAATTGGGATCGCATCCGCGATCGAGCAGCGTCTCGGCCACGGCATAATTTTTCCATGCGGCGAAGTGCAGAACCGGCGTTGCGGGATAAGGCCCGATGACCTCCCTCGCATCGCCGTCGGCTCCGGCGTCGAGGAGCAGCGTCGCAACCCGGCGCAAGTCCTCGCCGCGTTCGCGCAGGCCCGACAGCGCCGCGTAGTGGAGGACCGTCATGTGATTTTCGTCCCGGGAAGACGCCGCGATTCCGCCCTTCAAGAGACGTCGGACCGCGGGCAGGTCGGCCGTAATCGCGGCGGTGAAGATGTTTCCTTCGGCCCCCGCGTCGTTCATCAATGCGATCATCTCCGCGTCGCCTGCCATCCCGGCGACCGCCAGCGGTGTTAATTGCATCCAGGTTGACCGCTTTGTCAGCGACGCCCCGGCTTCAATAAGCGTCTCCGCAGCTTCGCGGTGGCCGGGATTCCTTGCCACGCCTCGATGCTCGATGGCGCGGTGAAGGGGACGAAAGCCCTCGTGGCTGGGAACCCGTCCATCCGGATCGGCTCCGGAATCGAGGAGCAGGCGGACGGCGGCAGCCATGCCGTGGAGCGCCGCTTCGTTCAACAGGCGCGGATCCGCAACGAGATCGGCGTCCGCTGCGACGAGTTTTCGCAAACCGTCGCGATCGCCGAGCGCCGCGAGGACGACAGCCTTTTTCAACGTGTTGGTTCTTTCGCCCATGGCCCGCTCACTCTCCATCGGCCACCCCGTGCCGGCGCAGGACTTCCTGCACGGCGGCGCTGCCTCCCAAAATTTTTTCCGGGAGCCTCGCTCCCGCGACGGAGATCAGGTATTCCACAATCTGCGGGTAGTCGCCCTTGACGGCTTCCTCGGGCAGCCGCATGGCCGGACCGCCATCCACGTCGAAACAATTTGCCGATCCATGGATGGCCGTGCCAAGCGCGTCACCGCCATAGGGATTCTCCCAATGAATGTCGGCCCCGTGTTCGATCAATGCGCGAACCGCATCGAATCGTCCGCGCCACGCCGCCCAGTGCAGAGGCGGCACGCCGTATTGACCCGAGTCGCAGGCATCGATCTCGGCCCCCGCTCGAATCAACCGAGCGATCGCGGCGGCATCACTGCTCCGCGCCGCCGCGCACAGCAGATCGGGATGCACGGGCGACTCGCAAGTTGCGGCATCTTTGCCCTGCATTAAAAAGCCGAGGATCCGATCCTCACTCGTGGCCTCGACGGTCCCATGGCTCTCCAGCAAACCGGCCAGATCCTCCTGCCCGTATCGAACGGCAATCTGATATGGCGTCAGCCCCGCCGCGTCGCGGGCAAGCGGATCGGCCCCGGCGCGAAGGAGCGCTCCGACAATCCCGGACGACCGCCCATTTTGGACGGCGCGATGCAGGTGCGTGCGGTTTTCGGCCCACGGGACTTGGAAATTCGGATCGGCCCCGTGCGCAAGAAACAGGTGGGCCGCCTCCGGGTTCTCGAAATCCAGCGCGCGGGCCAGGCAATAGGAGACGCAGAGGGGGCGCGGCCCGGCCTCGAGCAGGAGCCGCAGACAGGCCGTGTGGCGGAATTCGCAGGTATGGTAGAGCACCTCCGTGCCCCACGGCGAGACCTTCGGATCCTTCGGGTCAGGCTCGGGCAACTGCTCGTTGACGTCCGCTCCGGCCTCGAGCAGCAGGCGCGTGAGGACAGGGTGATTGGCGATACCAGACGCCGCGAAAAGGACGGTTTCCTTCCACGGCTCGTCCATCCACGTCGTCATGTGGAACGCGTTCGGATTCGCCCCCAGCTCGAGGAGCCGCCTGACGACCGCCACGATGCGCTCCGTTCGCGCCGGATCGCATCGCAGCCAGCGCGAGAAGCAGGCGTATTGAATCGGCTCCCATTCGTTGACTCCGCCGGCTCGATTCACCAAGGCCGGATCGCGTGAGATATGGGCTTCGACGACTTCGATTTCCCCGCACGCACAGGCCAGGTAAAAATCTTCGCGGCTCAGCGCCGGGTCGGATTGCAGAAGGACCCTCGCTCGCGCGATGTCGTTCGAGCACACTGCGCGAAGCACCACCGCCGCCTGCCGCTTCCGATCGAGACCTCGCGTCTCGACGAAAGTTTTCCACGCCGGCCAGCTTGGGAATCCATATTCCCGGGCGACCACAAGCTGGGCGTCGGTCAACCGGGGTTCCGAGGGAAGGCCTCGGGGATGGTGCTCCGCAAAACGGCGGACCGCCTCGGGGTCGCCCCGGCTGAGAGCCTCGAGAAGCGACTTGGCCTGCTTTCGGTCGAACTCGAGATTCGGCCGCTGCGGGACGGATTGGGACATGATGATCTCCTGGGTTCAGCTCGTCGTCCGCCATCGGGCTGTGGAGGATCATGATGGGTTCGATCCGGTTCGTTTATTGGCTGGTGGGACAATCCCTTCCCGCGGACAGGATGCACCCAGGTGCGCACAACGAAGACGGTGTCAATTTTCCACCGGCGATCGACAAGCAAAAAAGAGCCGTCCTCCTGGAAACGCCTTGCCGTGCAGCTTCCCCGATTGTGCGGGAACGTGCGTTGTCAACGACTCGGCGGAATCAAGCGACAACCCGCATGCGATTCCACTCCGATCCCGATGAGCGAGACTCTTGGAAAATCCAAGAGATCGCAGCCGATCCAACCCGCATCGGGCATATGATCGAAAATTCACCCGGAACGCCTTGATATTCCGGCGGGACTGCTCCACGGTCCATGTGATTGCCGACGGGGACGGCACGTCCAGCGGGACTTTCCGTCGGCGAGTGCGGTCCGGCAGCCCGGGCAAGTTCTCCACAGTCCGATGACCTCCCTTACGAGAAACCCCATTCTCGTCGTCGATGACGAGCAGACGATTCGCCTCGGCTTCTCCGTCGCGCTGCGCTCGGCAGGCTTCGATGTCGAAGTGGCTGTCGATGGCTCCGAGGCGGTCGAACTGGCCATGGAAATCAACCCGGATTGCATCCTGCTCGACCTTCGCATGCCTGGTCTCGATGGCTTGCAGACCGCCGAAACGCTGCGCGCGGCAGGATTCTGCGGTCCCATTGTTCTGGCCAGCGCCTTCGCCGACCACTCCACCGCCGTTGCCGCCATCGGCGCGGGCATCACCGACTTCCTCACGAAGCCAATCAAACCCACGGAGCTCCGCTACGCCGTGAATCACGCGCTCAGCCGCCACGTCCGATTCTCGCGGGCGGCTTACGCGGACCCCGCCGACATTCCCCCCGGCCTTGCGCGATCCTACGCGAAGTATTGCCTGTCGCAACGCCGGCGGAGCGAGGCGATGGCTGTTCTTCGCGGCCTCACCGGCGATTCAAGCGACCTGCAATGCCTGTTGCTGCTCGGCGCGATTTACGAACTCGAAGGCGACATCGAGGGAGCGGGCGAAATCTTCGTTCGCGCCGCCGATCTTCGCGCCCACAGCGTCCCGATCGCGTCCTCGACCGAGCTTTTCAAAGTCTTCTCGCATTCGGACCACCGCAGTGCGGATTGAGACGCAGCCACTCCCGGCAGGGCGATTCTTATGTCTGGCTTTCGTGCGTTGCGCGGATGCCAGGCAAAGCCACTTCGCCCGCCGCAAAATATGCGGGAACTGGCAGCGCCTACGGGAATCGAACCCGTGTCCCGGCCTTGAGAGGGCCGTGTCCTAACCCCTGGACGAAGGCGCCGTTGTCTTGCGGAATCGCGGGAAAACCCGCTCACTCGCAAGCCGGAGCAGAATCGTTTATAGTTGCGCAAATGAAACTTTACGTCAAGACTTGGTGTCCGTGGTGCATCGAAGCCATCGACTGGCTCACGCGCCGCAATTACCGTTTCGACCAAATCGACGTGCTTGCAGACGAAGCGGATTACCGGCACATGATCGCGATTTCAGGCCAGCGCAAAACCCCCACCCTTGAGTTGCCGGACGGAGCGGTATTGCCCGACTTCGATGTTCACCAGCTTGAGAAATTCCTCACGACACACAATATTCAGCCCTCAGCCTAGATGATTTCCCAGCTTCTCATCATTGCCGCGGTGGCGGCCCTTTGCCTCGGGCTGCGCTCGTATCAGCATCCGGTGCCCCATCGGCTCGGCACCTTCGGACTACTCTTCGGCGTCTCGTTCCTCACCGGGTGGCTGATTCTAGGGAGCATGTGGACAGGCGCCGCACTCGCTGCCATCTGGATCCTGCTTCCGTGGCTGGAAATCCTCACCCGCGCCCGCCGGCTGCGCCTGCCGGTGGATCGGGAGCTGCATCGACGTATCGCACCGGACGGCGAAACCTTCCCGAGCCTGCGCGAACTGTCCTCGGAAATCGAGGAGGCGGGCTTCGAGCGGGTGGACGATCTCGGATGGAACTACGACGAACATCAGCAGTTTTACCGCGTTTTCTACCAGCCGAAGAGCGGCACCGAGGCCGCCATCTGTCTCGTCGAGCAGGGCGACGTCGCATTTTTCTATCTCGCAATCACTTCGCGCTCCCGCAGCGGATCGACGTATCTCACCTGGAATTATCCATTCTCCTACGGCCTGCAACTCGATCCCGCCCTGCGATTGAACCGCACCGGCCCCGGCGCAAACTTCGGCGAAATGCTCGCCGAGCACCGGCTGTTTCTGGATCGCGAGCGCGTTGGCGTGGACAGCATCCTCGATCAGACGCCCGAGTCGCTCGGCGAGCAGATGGAGTCCGACATGCGCCGCCAGATTGCGCATAACCTTTCCTGCGGCGTCCTCAAGCGCGACGGAACCCATTTGATTCGCTACTCGGCGCGCGGGTTGTTCTTCCTCTGGGTGCAATTCCTGCGTGACCTCGTCCGGCTCTCGTAACATCAGCGAGTCCCCCGGTTGCGATGAATGCCCTGCCCTTTCCGCGCCGCAGCATCGACCAGGTGATGACCGAGGAGCGCGCCGCCTCGTTTGCGAAGCGCAGCATCAAAGCCGCCTCGAAGCTTGACGGCCTCAAGCTCGCGCTCTCGATGATGGACCTCACCACCCTCGAGGGGAAGGACACGCCCGGCAAGGTCGCCCACCTCTGCCGCAAGGCCATCCAGCCCGCCGACGCCCGCTACGACGCGCCCTCGTGCGCGGCGGTGTGCGTGTATCCGAATCTCGTGCGCGCCGCGAAGCAGTTCACCCGGGGCTCGACCGTGAAGGTCGCCGCCGTCGCCACCGCCTTCCCCAGCGGCCTCATGCCGCTCGCCGTGAAGCTCGAGGATGCCCGCCTCGCCATCGACGACGGCGCCGACGAGATCGACATGGTGATCGACCGCGGAGCCTTTCTTCGCGGCGAATACCGCCAGGTCTGCGACGAAATTGCCGCCGTGAAGGCCGTTTGCGGACCGACGCATTTGAAGGTGATCCTCGAAACGGGCGAACTCGAGAGCTACGACAATGTCCGTCTCGCCAGCGACCTTGCCATCCGCGCGGGCGCCGATTTCATCAAGACTTCGACCGGCAAAGTCGCGCCCGCCGCCACGCTGCCCGTCACGCTCGTGATGCTCGAGGCGATTCGCGACCATTTCTACGCGACCGGCATCCGCATCGGCATGAAGCCCGCCGGCGGCATCCGCACCGCAAAGGAGGCGCTCGCCTACCTCGTGCTGCTCAAGGAAACGCTCGGCGCCGATTGGATGACGCCCGACCTCTTTCGCTTCGGAGCGAGCACGCTCGCCAACGACGTGCTCATGCAGATCGCGCGCCTCGTCGATGGGCGCTACCAGAGCGCGGATTACTTCTCGCTGCCATGACGACAAAGAAACTCTCCGCGCGAAAGGCCTTGCCGGTTTCGCACCCGAATGCCACCGCGCACCTCATCGTGCCGCCCGCCGGGCGCGCGCTCCGCTTCGACGACGGCTGGCAATACGCGCCGGCGCCCGAGACCACGCCGGTGAAGATCGACGCCGCCTATGGCCTGTTCATCGACGGCGCGTTCACGGCGACCGGCAGGACCTTTGCCACCATCAATCCCGCGACCGAAGCGCAGCTCGCGCAGGTCACCGAAGCGACGCCCGCCGACGTGGATCGCGCCGTGGCGGCGGCCCGCCGCGCGCAGGAAAAAGTGTGGGGAAAAATGCCCGGGCGCGAGCGCGGCAAATACCTCTTCCGCATCGCCCGCCTCATCCAGGAGCACGCCCGCGAACTCGCCGTGCTCGAGACCATGGACGGCGGCAAGACAATCAAGGAAAGCCGCGACGTCGATCTTCCGCTGGTCGCCGCGCATTTCTTTTACCACGCCGGCTGGGCCGACAAGCTCGACTACGCCTTTCCCGGCCGCCGCCCGCGCCCTCTCGGCGTCGCCGGCCAGATCATCCCGTGGAATTTCCCGCTCCTCATGGCCGCATGGAAGCTCGCGCCCGCCCTCGCCACCGGGAATACCTGCGTGCTGAAGCCCGCCGAGACCACGCCGCTCACCGCGCTCCACCTCGCCCGCATTTTCCAGGAGGCCGACCTCCCCCCTGGCGTCGTGAACATCCTTACCGGCCCCGGCGACGTCGGCGCCGCATTGGTCGCGCACCGCGGCATCGACAAGATCGCCTTTACCGGCAGCACCGAGGTCGGCAAGCGCATCGCCGCCACCCTTGCCGGCACCGGTAAAAAGCTCACGCTCGAGCTGGGCGGAAAAGCCGCAAATATCGTCTTCGACGACGCCCCCATCGAACAGGCCGTCGAGGGCATCGTCGCCGGCATCTATTTCAACCAGGGCCACGTCTGCTGCGCCGGCTCCCGCCTCCTCGTGCAGGAATCCATCCACGGCGAAATCATCCGCCGCCTCCGCGACCGGATCGCCACCTTGCGAGTCGGCGACCCGCTCGACAAAAACACCGACATCGGCGCGATCAATTCCCAGCCCCAGCTCGAAAAAATTCGGGAACTCGTCGCCAGCGGCCTCGCCGAGGGCTGCGAACTCGTGCAACCCGCCTGCCGCCTGCCGAAGGCCGGCTACTTCTACCCTCCCAGCTTTTTCACCGGCGTCACCGCGGCACATCGCATCGCCCGCGAAGAAATCTTCGGCCCCGTGCTGAGCGTGATGACGTTCCGCACCGCCGCCGAGGCGCTCGAGCGTGCGAACAACACGCCCTTCGGCCTCAGCGCCGGCGTCTGGACCGACAAAGGCAGCAAGATCTTCAAGATGGCCGCGAAGCTCCGCGCGGGCGTCATCTGGGCGAACACCTACAACAAATTCGACCCCGCCTCGCCCTTCGGCGGCTACAAGGAAAGCGGCTACGGCCGCGAAGGCGGCCTCCACGGCCTGCTGCCCTACGTCGCGCTGAACTGAGAGTTCATCGTCCGGAACCGTTAACGGCTTTCACGCACAGCAAAGTTGGCCGGATTGGATCGTCGAGATTTGCCATTCGACTTTCCATCGAAGCGAGGCGCAGCCGATGCCGGCATGCCAAACGGAGCAGACAGCCTTCCGTCCATTGCCGATGGCCCGTCATCGATCTCATGGAAATCTCAAGGAATGATGCATCGTCCGGAAGAAAGACATGCCCTTCAATTGCCGACCATTCCTCCAAGCGGTGCTTCGCAGTCGCCATGGTCATTCCCGGCGGCTGTTCGACTCGCTCACTATCCTTCCACGGCGGGGTAGCGAAGCGGAAAAATCCTCCCTGAACTGTGGGCATGTATAAAAATGCTCCAGTTTCTCTACGAACTCCCGCGCAAGTGCATGATGTTCGTGATCCGCAAAAAGCGCCGCTATCACGACGTTGACATCGAGCAGCGCCTCAGTCGTCGAGGGCGTCGTCGATTTCCCCCTGCGTGATCACCTGGCCGGACGGGGCAATAACGGGGAGCGGGCGCCGACGCGCGAGCGCCACCGAAGTAGCTGGCCGGCGGTTTTCGAGAACTACAGTGTCCGTGATCGGTGAAAATCGCGCTAAAGGCGTGCCCTTGGGAAAACGATAAACAGAAATTCCGCCCATCGAGTCGTTCTGTCGCCTCCGCGTATGGGGCGACCCTCCAAGCGTTTGGATTTCTTCTCCTGCGAATTGGTGGAATCGATTGTTCATACACCGGCAAGCGGCAAAAAGTTCACCTTATAAACAGAAGAGGCTGCCCGAATGCCCAGGATAAGTGCGTCAAACAAACTATTCCAGCCTGCGTTCGCCTCCAAAGTCGTTTGCCAGGAAAAAAACAATCCGTCTGCCACGCTAAACGACGGCTCAATGGCGATCCGCAATGTTTTCGGCCACTCCTTCACCCTCACATAACCGAGAGCACGTGGAAAATCACTCTCTCATCCGGCCTCAACGCGGATAGGAAGCCCTCGCGGAGGTGCTCAACTCGTAATCAAATCCAATGTCCGTGTGCCGCACAAGCACCTGTCCGGCCTCAGCGCCAATCCGTCCCGCCCGTCCGTCAACCACTCCGCGGCGCGATCGATTTCTTCTTGTGCGAACGGTTTGGGCTGCGAAAAAAACCGACTCCAAGGTGATTGCAAGCACGGAGGCGTTTGCAAGGACGAAACGCTTCCTTCCGATCGCTTTACCTTTTCCGTAGCGACAGATCCTCCCCCGCTCAGTGTTTCCGAATAATCACGATTCGCTGCGGGGCGGAGGCTCCTCCGGGGCCGTGCGAGATCACGATCACCGGGTTTCTGCCGATCTTCAGGTGGGCGGCGAATTTCCACGACTGCCCGCCTTTGGCTTTGCCCCTCTTCCTGCCAATCCGATAGGTCACGCTCGTCACGTCGCCGCCAGCCTTGCCTTTCACGACGAGCTTCGGCTTCTCCGTGACGATTTTTTTCCTGCCGAGGATGCGCACCGTGGGGGCTGGGGGCGTCGGCGCCGGGGCGGCCTGGTCTGGATTGATCGTGACGAGGAGGTAGCTGTTGGCATCGAGCGAGTTGTCGATGTAGAGCAGGTTGCCGCCGAGACGGTCGCCGAAGGGGAACCCGTAGCCGGTGGTGACGGGGATGAGGGCGTTCGCATAGGGGTCGTAATACTGCGAGTTGCTCTGCACTTTGTTGAAATAGATGCCCTGGATGCCCGGCGTGGCGCCGCTCGAGAGCGGGGTGGCCGAGCCTGGCATGAGGTAAGTGCCGGTGGCTCCGTTGCCGCCTCCCCACCATTCGGTGCTGGGCAATTGGCCTATCGGCGTGCCGGCGAAGAGCGTCGTGCTGCCGACGTAGCCCATGTCCAGCCCGCCGAAAAGGTCACCGGCGATGCGGCCATAGACGTCGTTCGTGATGCCGGTCGTGGTGGTCGGATTCGGGTAGTCGGCCGTGTCGTTGGGGTTGCTGATCGTGTAGGGTGCGTTGTTGCCGTAGATGCCGGTGGGCGTGTTCAGGTTCGCATACGTGACGGTGATGGTCGCGTTGTTGCCGACGCCTGTTCCTTGCTTGCTCAGGGGGATCGAGACGTCGGCGCCGTTGCCGGAGTCCGCATTCGCGACGAGCGTGACCATCTGAGCGGCGGTGCTGAAGGTCGCGGTGTAATCGTAGGTCTGCTGCTGGGTGGACTTCACTCCCGTGGGCTGGGTGCCGACGCCGGCAAATACGCCCTTGATCGTGACGGTCTTCCCATCCAGCGCCGCGAGGTAGGCCGAAAAATCGTGATACATGGCCGATGTTCCGAGCCCCGGGCTGATCACGCGGGCAAAGCTTGCGCTCGGCAGGATGTCGGCGGCGGAGGGCAGCACCGCGGCATTCGTCGTGAGCGAGGCCGCCACGGCGGCGTTGACCATGGCCTGCGTATTCTGGCTGGTCTGGGGGTTGTTCTGGGCGCTGGGAGCATTCACCCCCGAGAGCGAGAGGGAGATCGAGGTGAAGTCGATGTAGGTAAGATCCACATGCACCTGGGTGTTGCTATTGGTCGGTCCGGAGACGGCGAACGTGGGCTCGATGTATTGGTAGCGCGTGGAGTAGTTCAGATCGCCCGAGGCTCCCGCATCCGGCGTGTAGCCATTTCCCGGCGATCCCATCGATTGGAGGCCCGCTGCGCCGTAGCTGATATACACACGGCCCTGGAAGGTGCTCACCAGCATGGCCGGCACCCCGGCGGGAGCGAATCCCCGGGGCGACGGAGGTCGGGCTCGTGATTTGAGCGAGGGAATACGCGGTATTCGACTGCAAGGTCTGCACCGTGCCGGTCGTGTCCCGATACGATCCCGACACGAGATTCCCGCCGAGAAACTGCACCCAGATTTGGGCGGGATTGCTGCCGGGCGGGGTGCTGAAGACGACGGGAAGGGCCTGCGAGAGGGCGACGGAGGGAATCAGCAGCGACGACAGCATCGCTGCGAAAGCGGTTTTCATTATCATGGATTTGGGAGGATTCGCCCGGCGCAGGGTAGCCAACGCATGCGATTTCCGAAACTCCAAATCGCTTCGCGCGCTCTTCCCTGCGCCGACGCTTGACTTCGAACGGTGACGCCCAGGTGATGCGGGTGG
>JAQTOP010000104.1 GCA_028713285.1 Terrimicrobiaceae bacterium | reverse complement strand
CGGCGAAGAAGCCAGCCGCCGCCTGTTATTCCGCCGCCCTCGCGCACCGCATCGTCTCCTACCACCGGCTGGGCACTGTGCTCGAGATGCGCACCTGCCTTGCCGAAGGCTACCCGTTCGTCTTCGGCTTCACCGTTTACGAGGCTTTCGAATCCGCCGAGGTCGCGCAGTCAGGCGCGCTGAATCTGCCCGCCAAGGGGGAACGCGTGGTCGGAGGCCATGCCGTGATGGCGGCCGGTTACGACGACGCCACCCAGCGCTTCCTCATCCGGAACTCCTGGGGTCCCACCTGGGGCCAGAAAGGTTACTTCACGATCCCCTACGCCTATCTCGGCGACCGCAACCTCTCCGACGATTTCTGGACGATCCGCACCACGCGCTAGTAAATAGGGAACCTGTCTTTCCGCCGGACTCGCAGGCGTCGCCGGCCTTCGCACATTTGGATTCGACTTGCGCGGAATGAACCGCGACACCTTGGAAACGAACGCAGGCCTTGCGATGACAAACGGAACCCATCCCGGCGAATTTTCAAACCCCTCCCGCCTTGTCTTCGGCTGCATGAGTCTCGATCTTCTTCGGCAATTTGTCCGCCAGCCTCTGGCCGTCAATCAAATGGAGTTGCACCTGCTCAATACGGCGCTGCTCGACGCGGGACTCGTGGCGGATCAGGGCCAGCCGGCCGCCGCGGCGACTCCGGATCGCACTCTGGAATACTGCCGTCTGCACCACATTCAACTGGAAGCGTGGTCTCCACTCTCCGCAGGCCAGCTCGGTGCCGACGCCCCCCAGACCGCCAGCGAACGCACCAACCGCACCAGTCGGGCGGTGGACGCGCTGGCAAAGAAACTCGGCGTCGCAAACGAGACCATCGCCATCGCGTGGCTGCTGCGGCATCCCGCGCGAATTCAGCCCGTGATCGGCACGCGCGATCCCGGACGGCTTCGCCCCTGCGCCGCCGCGCTCGATGTGAGCCTTACGCGGGAGCAATGGTATCGCCTCTACTCGGCGTCGAGGGGAAGGATCCTGCATTAAAACCGGGGAGATGCGACGCACGTGAGCGATGCGGTGCCCGCCTGCCTGTTCGTCGCGCTCTGCGGCGTGATCCTCGCGTGGATCCTCACGTATCGCGCGCTGTCCCGGTATCTGCGCCGGCGGCATCCCGCGATATTCGGCGCATCGACGCGCCGAAAGAACGGCATGGATCAATTCTTCGCGGTGCTCGGATTTCTGTTTCGCAAAGGGGACGCCGCTCTCGGCGATCGCCGCCTTTGGTTCCGCTGCGTTCTGTTGAAATCCTGGACCGCGCTGATTGTCCTCGTCTTCCTTGCGATGATGTTCGCGCCAATGTTTATCCGTGAGGACCCGGCGCGCAGTCACGATACGGACTCCACACCCGCATCCTCCCGATAGACTCTCACGCCCATGAATCGCATCGATGCCTGCTTTGATCGTTTGAAATCGGAAGGCCGCTCCGGCTTTATCGCGTATCTCACCGGCGGCGATCCCAGCCTGGACGCCACGGTCGATCTCATGCTTGCGCTGGAGCGCGCCGGGGCGGACATCGTCGAGCTGGGCGTGCCGTTCTCCGATCCGCTGGCCGACGGCCCAACGATCCAGGCCGCCTCGGGGCGCGCTCTCGCCGCGGGCGCGACGACGCGGGGCGTGCTCGATTGCGTGCGCCGTGTGCGGGAACGCTCGCAGCTGCCGCTCGTCCTCTTCACCTACCTCAACCCAGTTTACGCCTGGGGATTCGAGCGGTTCCACGCAGATGCCGCGGCCGCCGGCGCAGACGGGGTGCTGTTGCTCGACCTGCCGCCGGATGAAACCGGCACGGACGGGGAATTTCGCGGCACCGCAGGCCTGCGCTCGATCCGCCTCATCGCGCCCACCACCCCGCCCGGGCGCATCGGCCAGCTCGCCGCCTCCGCCGAAGGTTTCATCTACTACGTTTCGCGGGAGGGTGTCACCGGGGAGCAGGCCGCGCTGTCGGATTCCATCGGCGCGCAGGTCGCCGAGATTCGCCGGCACACGGCGCTGCCCATCGCCGTCGGCTTTGGCATCTCCACGCCGGAACAGGCCGCGGGCGTCGCGAAGGATGCGGATGCCGTGGTCGTTGGCAGCGCCATCGTGCGACGGATCGGCGAGCACGGCGCGGCGCCCGATCTCCCCGCGCGCATCGAGGCATTCGTCCGCCCGCTGGCCGAGGCGGCCCACGCGCGCGCTCCCAGCTTGCGCGCCCGTGAAGTGCGGCGATAGTTTGAGCGTTTTCGATCCATGACGCTTTCCTTTACGAAAATGAACGGCGCGGGCAACGACTTCGTGCTGCTCGACAATCGCGACGCCTCACTGGCGCTCACCCGGGAGCAAATCGCCCTCCTTTGCGACCGCCATCGCGGCGTCGGCGCGGACGGCCTGCTCCTGGTCGAGCCGCCGCAAAACGGCGCGGACTTCCGCATGCGCTACTACAATGCCGACGGCGGCGAGGCCGAGATGTGCGGCAACGGCGCGCGCTGCTTCGCCCGCTACGCCCAGCGCATCACGGATAGCCGCGCGGATCGGATTTCGTTCGAAACGCCGGCCGGGGTGATCTCCGCCGGTTGCGTGGGCGACGAGGTGCAAATCGCCATGAGCACGCCGCACTCGTATGCGCCGCCGACGGCGCTGGAGGCCGCGGGAGAAACGGTCGCCGTGCATTTCATCAATACCGGAGTGCCGCATGCGGTCATTTTCGTGGACGATCTTGCGGCGGCGGACGTCGTTCGGATCGGCGCGGCGATTCGATTCCACCCGCATTTCGCGCCGGCGGGAACGAACGTCAATTTCGTCAGAGTCGATGCATCCGGCGGCATCTCGATCCGCACCTACGAGCGCGGCGTCGAGGGCGAGACCCTCGCCTGCGGGACCGGAGTGGTCGCCTGCGCGCTCATCCACCACCTGACGAGCAACGCATCCTCGCCCGTCGGGGTGCATGTGCGCGGCGGCGACACGCTGCGCGTCGGCTTCGAGCCGGGCGCGGCGCCGGGGGAGTTTCGCGCCGTGACGCTCACCGGACCGGCGGATTTCGTTTTCGACGGAACCGTGACGCTCTGATTCCATTGTCGATTCCATGTTTGAAGGCACCCATACCGCCCTCGTCACGCCGTTTCGCGACGACCGCTTCGACGCCGCAGCGTTCCGCTCGCTCATCGAATTCCAGATCACCGAGGGAATTTCCGGCATCGTCCCGGTCGGCACCACCGGCGAATCGCCCACGCTCTCCTACGACGAACACAACGAGGTGATCCGCATCGCCGTGGAAACCGCCGCAGGCCGCTGCAAAGTGATCGCCGGCACGGGGTCCAACGCCACGGCCGAAGCCATCGCCCTCACCGTCGAGGCGGAAAAAATCGGCGCCGACGCCGCGCTCCTCGTCGCGCCTTATTACAACAAACCTTCGCCCGACGGACTCTACCGGCACTACCGTGCGATCGCGGAGGCGGTGAAAATTCCGCTCATTCTTTACAGCATTCCCGGACGCTGCGGCGTCGAAATCGACGTGCCGACGGTCGTGCGCCTCGCAGCGGACTGCCCGAACATCGTCGCGATCAAGGAAGCCGGCGGCAATGTCGAGCGGGTCAGCCAGCTCCGCGCCGCGCTGCCCGATGCCTTCGAGATACTTTCCGGCGACGATTCGCTTACCCTGCCGTTTCTATCGGTCGGTGCAGTCGGCGTGATCAGTGTCGCCTCGAACATCATTCCCCGCGAAGTCGTCCACCTCGTCGGCGCGTGGCTTGCAGGCAAGCCCGCCGGCGCGGCGAAGCTCCATCGCAAATGGTTTCCGTTCTTCAAGGCGCTTTTCGTGGAAACGAATCCCGTGCCGATCAAGACCGCCCTCGCCTTCCAGGGCCGAATGACCGCCGACCTGCGCCTGCCCCTTGCCCCGCTCACCGAGGCGCACGCCACCGGCCTGCGCGCCGTCCTTGCGGAATACGGCCTGCTCTAACGCCATGCCGCTCAAACTCCTCATCAATGGCGCCGGCGGCCGCATGGGCCATGCTCTCGTCTCCTGCGCCGCACACGACTCCGGGCTCGAAGTCGTCGCGAAGATCGACGTGGCGGACGATTTCGCTTCCGCGCTCACCGGCTGCGACGCGGCGATCGACTTCACGAACGCATCCGTCACGGTCGGTGCGGCGGAGGCTTGCGCCGACGCCGGCAAGCCGCTTGTCATCGGAACGACCGGCCACAATGACACCCAGCGCGCCGCCATCACCGCGTGCGCCACCCGAATCCCGATCGTCTTCGCGCCGAATTTCAGCATCGGGGTGAATACCCTGTTCTGGCTCACAGCGAAAGCCGCCGCGATTCTCGGCCCCGAGTTCGACCTCGAGGTTGTGGAAATGCACCATCGCCTCAAGAAGGACGCTCCCAGCGGCACCGCCCGGCGCCTGGCGGAAATCCTCTCCGAGGCACGCGGCCAGAGCTATGCCGAGGCGGTCCGCCATGGCCGCGAAGGCATGGTCGGCGAACGCACCAGCGCGGAAATCGGCATGCATGCCCTCCGCGGCGGCGACGTGGTCGGCGACCACACCGTCATTTTTGCAAACGTGGGCGAACGCGTCGAACTCACCCACAAGGCATCCTCCCGCGACACGTTTGCCACCGGCGCGCTGCGCGCCGCAAAGTGGGTCGTCACGCAGCCGCCGGGGCTCTACGACATGCAGGACGTGCTCGGTCTTCGCTAGCCCCCGCCATGCGCGTCGGCATCGCACTCGGGTCGAATCTCGGGGATCGCATCGCCCACCTTCGCGCCGCCGTCACCGCCATCCGCGCTTTCGCCGAGGCGCCGATCCTGGTTTCCCGCGTTTACGAAACCGCTCCGGTGAATTGTCCGCCCGGTTCCCCCTCCTTTCTCAATGCCGCGATGGAAATTGGCTATTTGGGAGAATTGCCAGACCTCCTCGAAAGACTCCGATCCATCGAGCAGGCTAACGAACGCCCGCCCGATCACGGACAAAATACTCCCCGCACAGTCGATCTCGACATCCTCTATGCCGACGATTTTATCTCCAACGAGCCTCGATTGACCGTGCCCCATCCCCGCTTGATGGACCGCTTGTTCGTCCTGCTCCCGCTCTGCGACTTCGCTCCCGACCGCCGAATACCGCGGTGTGCCGAGACCGTTTCCGAGCGAGCCAGGAAGCTTCAACAGGACAATGTAAACACATATAACATTGCGTATCTTACTCTTTGAAAAGATAATGCTATATCTTGTTACCCTATTTACGTATTTATGATTTCGTTGAATGACTCGTATCGCAATGCGAAACACGACCGCCGAACGCTCGTTGCTTTGACTGCGTATGACTATCCTACCGCCCGATTGGTGGACGAAAGCGGGGTGGACTTGATTCTCGTGGGCGATTCCCTCGGCATGGTCGTCCTCGGGTATCCGGACACGACCGTGGTCTCCATCGCAGACATGCTCCATCACACGCGCGCCGCCGCGCGCGGGGTGACGCGGGCGACGCTGGTTGCCGACCTGCCAAAAGGCTCCTATGAATCCGGCGAGGCTGCATTGATCAACGCGCGATTGCTCATCGCGGCCGGGGCGCACGCAGTGAAGCTCGAAGGCGGGCAGGACCGGGCCGGAATCATCGCGGCGCTGGTGGAGCAGGGAATTTCCGTGCTCGCGCACATCGGCATGCTCCCCCAGCAAATCCACGAGGAAGGGGGCTACAGGATCCAGGGCCGCACGCCTCAACAGGCTGAGCGTCTGATGGAGGACGCCCTCTCGGTGCAGCAGGCGGGCGCGTTCGCCGTGGTGCTGGAACTGGTCACCCCTCCCCTCGCCCGCGAGATTTCCGAAAGGCTGGCGATTCCGACCATCGGCATCGCCAGCGGAAATGAGTGCGACGGGCAGATTCGCGTCTTGCACGACGTGATCGGTCTGTATCCGTGGTTTCGTCCGAAATTCGTCGAGCCCAAGGCGGACGTCGCGGGCGTCATCCGGGATGCCGTGCGTGCCTTCGCCCAGGACGTTCGGGGCGGCCCGGCCTCCTGAACCATTGCGGCGAACGGAAATCCATCGTAATACACGCTTCCATGACGCGTCTCGCCGCCTGTTTTCTATTCCTCGGATTGATCGATTTCGCCCGAGCCGAACTGCCGCCCTCCGTTTACGAGAAGATGCAGAGCGCCGCGGTCGAAGTCGTCCGGGTGAAGGTGCTCCGGGTCGATGTGCAGCCGGGGGATGACCCGGCCATCCGGGACGTCACCATGCTCGTCCAGGTGCTCAAGGTCGGACGCACGCGAACGAAATTGAAGCAGGACGACCTCATCACGGTCAAATACCGCATCACCACCCACGAATCCGGCTGGGTGGGCCCCGGCGAGGTGCCGATCCTCAAGGAGGACATGGAGACCGTCGCGTATTTGCAACCCATTGTCGGCTCCCAGGATTACGCCCCGGCCGCCGGGGCAATGAGCTTCGACCGATTTTAGCGCGGGAAATTCTCTCTGTGGAATTTTCCCTCCAGGAGCGAAGCCGCCAGGGTGGCCTGCTCGTCCTCTACGGCGTGGGGGCAAATGCCACGCTCGCCGTCGTGAAAGTGCTCGCCGGCCTCTGGGGACACTCGAATGCCCTGCTGGCCGACGGCCTCGAGTCCGCGCTCGATGTCGTCAGCTCGATCCTTATCTGGGGCGCGCTGCTTTACGCCGCCAAGCCGCCGGACAAGGATCATCCCTACGGCCACGGGAAGCTCGAGTCGCTCGCCGGCGTGGTGGGTGCGATTTTCCTGATCGGGGCGGGTGTCGCCGTGGCCGCGCACAGCGCGATCGACCTTTGGCAGGTTCGGACCGGTCGGATCGCCAATGTCAACATGCCGCAGGCATGGACGCTTGCGGTGCTGGCGGTCGTTATCGCGACAAAGGAGATGTTCTACCGGGTGCTGATGGGCGCGGGCCAGCGGGTGGGCAGTTCGGCGATGCAGACGGACGCATGGCATCATCGCTCGGATGCCGTGACATCCGTCGCGGCGTTTCTCGGGATTTCCATCGCGCTGATCGGCGGTCCGGCATGGCGGAGCGCGGATGACTGGGCGGCGCTTTTTTCCTGCGCGCTGATCCTTCGGAATGGCGTGAGCATGCTGCGGCGGAGCGTCGGCGAGGTGATCGACGAGCAGGTCTCGCCGAAACTGGCTGGCAAAATCCTCGCCATCGCCTGCGCGGTGCCGGGTGTCTCCAGCGCGGAGAAATGTCGCGTGCGCAAGAGCGGGCTGACGTTGCTGGCAGACCTGCACGTGCGCGTGCCGGGCAATCTAAGCGTGCATCGCGGGCACGAAATTTCCCACGAGGTGAAGGATCGTCTGATGGATTCCGATCTGCGCCTCAGCGATGTGACGGTGCATCTCGAGCCGGACGATTGATGGCCCTCGGATTTCCGCGGATCAGCTCTCCTCGCCGATCACTCCCATGCGGCGAAATTTCCCGTAGCGCTGCTCGAGCAGTTTGTCCGTCGGCACTTTGGAAAGCTCCGTGAGCGCACCGACAATGGCATCCTTCAATAGATCGGCAGCTCCGTGGTGGTCGTGATGGGCGCCTCCCAGCGGCTCGGGGATCACGCCGTCAATCACGCCCAGCTCCATCAGTTGGCGCGCATTCAGCTTGAGGGCCTCGGCGGCTTCGGGCGCGTGCTTGCGATGCTTCCAGAGGATCGCCGCGCATCCCTCGGGGCTGATGACGGAGTAGTAGGCGTTTTCCAGCATAAGCACGCGATCGGAAACGCCGATGCCGAGCGCGCCGCCCGAGCCGCCCTCGCCGATCACGACGCTCACGATGGGCGTGCGCAGGATCATCATCTCACGCAGATTCACGGCGATGGCCTCCGCGATATGGCGCTCCTCGGCGCCGACGCCGGGGTAGGCGCCCGGGGTGTCGATGAGTGTGACGACGGGCAGGCTGAATTTCTCGGCGAGGCGCATGAGGCGGAGCGCCTTCCGGTAGCCCTCGGGGTGCGGGCTTCCAAAATTCCGCAGGAGATTCTCCTTCACGTCGCGCCCCTTTTGCTGGCCGATGACCACGCACTTCACGTCGCCGATGGTGGCGAGCCCGGCGGGCATCGAGGCGTCGTCGCCAAACACGCGGTCCCCGTGCAGCTCGACGAAATCGGTGAACGAGAGGCTGATGTAATCGAGGAAAAACGGACGCTGGATGTGCCGGGCGATCTGCACACGCTGCCATGCGTTCAGGTTTTCGTAAATCTCGCGGCGCGTCGCCTCGATCTTCGCACCGATGTCGCGCACCTCGGGGTCGAGGTTGATATCCTGCCCCTGCAGGTGCTTCTTGATGTCATCGAGCTTGTGCTCGAGCTCGACGACGGGTCTTTCGAAATCCAGTGGGTGTACCCTCATGCTGCTTATTGAATGGTGACCTGCGTGCCTCGCATTACGAGCGGGAAAATTTCTTCGATGTCCTCCTGCGAAACGACGATCCCCGACGGCATGGGCACGGGCTGCCCCTTTTCGTCCGCCTCCGGACGGCCGCGAATCACCGCGTTTGCAAGCCCCAGCATCAGCCAGCGCTCGCTGCCCACGTAATCGCGGCTTCCGAAGGCGGCGCGATTGGCGCCGTTGATCGCGATCTTGTCCTTCACCTGGGTGGTTACGGGCGCCTTGCCCCGGGCGGCGCCGGGGAGCTCCATCGACAGGACGGGGTATTCCTTGAAAAGCTGCCCCTTGTTCACGAGCGAGAGCGTCTTCGCGTTGCGGTCGAGGACAAGCGTCATCTCGACCTGCGGGATGCGGAGCGGCTGGCCGATCTGGAGGTCGATGCTGGCGAGGTTGTTCGAGCGGAGGATGAGTTCGGCGTTCGATTTCGTCTTGCCGGCGACCTTCACGAGCGAGTCGCCGTGGACGACCACGTAGTCGATTTTGTCGGGCCCGGGAGCGCTCGTGAAGATGAACTGGGTATTGATTTCACCCAGCGCGGCCTTTGCATCCGCGAGCTTCGTGGATTGCGGATAGCGTTCGATAAAGGCCAGCAACGCGTCCCGCGCTTCGACAAGAGTGCCGCTCTTCTTCAGCGCCAGGGCCTTCTCGAGGGCGGGCAGGCTGTAGTCCGGAGGCGGCGTCGCGGGCGGGGCCGCCGCCAGGGCCTTCGCTTCTTCGCGGTCGATCTTTTCGGGCTTGATGTAGAGCTTGTAGGCGAAGAATCCCGCCGTTCCGAAGATCGCCACCGCCAGCCCGAGCACGATGAAGAACTTGAGCAACTTCATTGTCCCGAGGATGCCGCGCCCCGCCGCGTTAGGGAAGTC
Organism: Terrimicrobiaceae bacterium; assembly: GCA_028713285.1. Lineage (GTDB taxonomy): Bacteria > Verrucomicrobiota > Verrucomicrobiia > Chthoniobacterales > JAATET01 > JAATET01. Next base: position 1,794 of record JAQTOP010000104.1, on the reverse strand, counting down.
CGAAACCCGCTCACAGCAGGCCGCGCCGCTTCCATTCCTCGACGTTCTCTCCCGCCGACCGTTGAATGAGATCGACCGTGAACTTCATCAAGCAGACCTCCCACGCGTCATCGACGCCTTCGATGATCGTGCTCATCGGCTCGTCGCGGGCGTCGAGCAATTCCCCAAGCCGGCCGATTACGTCCGCCTTCGGCGCATGGACGATTTCCTCGCTGATGTCCGTCTTGCGAAACTGGAAGCCGTAACGCAAAAACCGAAGCTCCCGCCCGCGGCCCTCGAGCCAGTCCGCGAAACCGCGCGCCTCCTCGCCGAAGCCGTCGAGCAGCAGCCTGGAGTAATGCTGCGGCGTCACGATGGAGGGGCGTTCGGCGTGGATGCGTCCGTCGCGCACGCGCACGCGGTCGATCTCGTCCATCAGCTCGGTCACGAGCATGAATCGGAAACTCGTCGTTCCGAATGTCTGGATGGCTTGCGCGGGCGGGCGGATGACGCGCGTATTTTCGAGCGCGTAATGGAAATCATCCTCGCTGAACATTGGGTGGGCAAAATAGGGCGGGCGGACGCGAGCGCAACGTTTGTTTTTCCCGCGCGACGGACCCGGCGGTTTGACAAAGGGGATGAATTGGGGTTTTGAAGTCACGGATGAAACCACTTCGTATCGCGCTTCTGGCCGCCGCCGCGCTGGCCGCGCTCACCGGTTGCGAGACGCTCCAGGTCTCCGCGCCGTATAACCCGCCCGCCCACCGTCCGAAAAATCCCGGCGCGGTGCGGGTGAAGGTCTCGCTCAAAAACCAGATGGTCTATGTGCTGGAGGGCGACCGCCCGCTGCTGGTCGCGGCGACGTGCGTGGGACTGCCCGGCAAATCGACGCCCACCGGAAATATGCACGTGATCGAAAAGATCGCGACGAAGCGCTCGGGCAGCTACGGATTTTCCATCAGCGGAAACAACATCCGTCCCTGCGAGGCCGGGAGCGCCAGCGGACGCTATGTCGGCTATCCCATGGCCTGGTGGGTCGGCTTCAGCCCGGGCTATGGTTTCCACCAGGGCTACGTCTGGCCGATCCCGCGCACGCACGGCTGCCTGCGCCTGCACAAGTCGGTCGCATGGAAATTCTACGCGCTCGTGCATGAGGGCACGCCCGTCAATATCGCCTACACCCAGCCGGAGGACGCGACCATCGGCAGGAACCAGCCGCGCCCGACGGACTACAAGGATCCCGATCCCCCCGCGGCGCTCATGGTCTCGCCGGCCGCGTTCCAGCCGCCGAAGGGCTCGCCCTTCGTCGATTGATTTTGACCCACCCCGCTCCATCCCCCGCCGCGCCGCGGCCGCGCGTCAATCTGCGCACGCCGGATGTGCTCGCGCGCGTGCAGGCCGAGGTCGAGGGCCACTACCGCAGCGCCCTGGTCGATGAGATTCGCGCGCGCGGCGGCGAACTCGATGTCGGCCAGACCCGCATCCGCCTCGCGAAGCAGTTTGGATTTTGCTACGGCGTCGAGCGCGCCATCGACCTCGCCTACGCGGCGCGCAAGGTTTTTCCGGAGCAGCGGATTTTTCTGCTCGGCGAGATCATTCACAATCCCGACGTGAACGCACAGATCGCGGCGATGGGCATTCACCATCTCGCCGCGCATCCGGCGGACGCGGACATCGACGCGCTCAGTCCCGAGGATGTCGTCATCGTGCCCGCCTTCGGCGCGGAGGTGCCGATCGTCGAGGCTGTGAGGGCGCACGGCTGCCAGATCGTGGACACCACCTGCGGCGACGTGATGAGCGTGTGGAAGCGCGTGC
>JAQTOP010000103.1 GCA_028713285.1 Terrimicrobiaceae bacterium | reverse complement strand
ACGAACCCGACCCTTCGCGTCCATCCTCAGCAGCTCCACCGTTCCATCGCTTTCCATATTCGTCATACCCATCCGATATGACACTTATGGTCGCCTCCTCGCTACTGGCGCCTGGCGTGACGCTTACCCTTCAGCACGGACGCCAACGGATTGATCACAATGAAACTATTCGTTCGACCCGATGCTGGAAAAATTGACACGACGTCCAAAGACCATTTGCAGTATCAGGCAACCTTCAACCTGGACGCAGGCATTGTCGGATCCAACCCTTTGCCATCCACGGCATGGAAGATGGGGAAATGGCTCGGCGTTTCGGGTGCGTCAACCAATTTTGATTACGAGACCATGCGTCTGTATAACACGGACCCGGGAATCTTTCCGGGGCTTGATGCGCCACAAATTGGCTCCAGCCGGTGAGCGGGTCTGTGAACTCGATGGGGACTCATCCTTTTGTTTCTACAGCGGTCGCATGGAAATCTCCCGATCCAGGGCGTCGGCCAATGCGGCCTGCGCCTTGCGACAATCGCGCATCAGCCGCAGAAACGCCCGCCGCCGCCCGGCATCCGCAAGTAGCGTCCATGCAAGGCCGGGCAGCGCCCGCACAGGCTGGCGTGAAAGCTTTTCGAGCAGGACCGGCGGCAGCCCAAGATCGTCCTCCGCACCGTCGCTGATCGCCCGCAGCGCGGTCAACGGCAAGCCGGCCGTCGCGCAGACGGCGCGGATCGCATCGGTTTCCATATCGACGACCTCCGCTCCCGTGCGTTCCCGAAACGCGCGTTTCGCAGCCACGGTTGCGAGCACGGCCGGCGCGCTGGCGATTCGCACGCGCCGGGCGAATATGCAGGTTCCATCGCTCACGATCCCGCCGATGGGGATATCCGGAATCAGCGCGCCGGCGAACCCCGAGGTGATCACCCTCGTCGGCGCCTCCGCGCCTACCGCCTCTTCCAAAGTCGCGCGCGCGGCGTCCGCGCCAACGCCGGTGTGAACGATCCGAACCGCCCGACTGGTCACCCGCTGGCGAAAGGCCGCGCTCTCAAACGGCACCGCAAAGGTCACAAGGATCACCGGAACAGCACCTCGAAAAACTCACCGGCACTTGCGGGTGCCGCCTGGTTGTTTGCGCTGCCACCGAGTGTCCGTCGCACCGCATCGAAGCTCCCCGATGGCGCGCTGACGAGAAACCGCCTCTCCGTCTCCAGTTCCACGACCGTGCCGCCCAGTTTGGTCACCATGTCCTTCAGCAGTTGCGCTTTTTGTTTGCGCGCTGCATCGGCAACGCGCGCCTCGATCGTCGGCCGCCCATCCGCGATCGGCCCGGCTTCCAGCGATGTCGCAGCGGCCTTCTCGAGCGCGGAACGAAACGCCGGATTTTCCCTCGCCTGCCGGGTCGTTTCGAGCCTGGAGCCCAGATAGCCGCGCGCAAACCACACCACGCCGCCAAGCGGGATCGCCAGCGCGAACATTGTGAAAAACAGCATGAATACCGCCTGCGGATTCCAACGGAAGGGCGGCAATCCTTCGGGCTCGTTCGCCGGCTTGTTGTCCATCGGCCTCACTCCCATAAATTCGCGAATTCCTGTCAATCCTGTTTAGTTCGATTGACTTGATCTCTCCGCTCGCGGATCGTCTCCCGCTCGCCCGATGTCCATCGACCGCACACGCAACTTCTGCATCATCGCACACATCGATCACGGCAAGACCACGCTTTCCGATCGCCTGATGGAAAGCACCAATACGATTTCCGATCGCGAAAAAGAGGATCAATTGCTCGACTCGATGGATCTCGAGCGCGAGCGCGGTATCACGATCAAGGCCCACCCGGTTGCGATGAAATATCCCGCCCGGGACGGTCACGCCTACCGGCTGAACCTCCTCGACACTCCCGGCCACGTCGATTTTGCCTACGAAGTTTCCCGCAGTCTCGCAGCCTGCGAAGGCGCGCTCCTCATCGTCGATGCCGCCCAGGGCGTCGAGGCGCAGACGGTCGCGAACGTCCACCTCGCCAACAAGCAGAAGCTCACCATCATCCCGGTCATCAACAAGATCGATCTGCCGAACGCAGACGTCGAGGGCGTGAAAAAGCAACTCGAGGACATTCTCGCCATCTCCGCCGACGAGGCGATCTGTTGCAGCGCCAAGGCAGGCATCGGAATCACCGACATTCTCGAAGCCATCGTCAAGCGCGTCCCCCCGCCCCGCGCGCAGGACGAGACGCTGCGCGCCCTTGTATTCGACAGCGTTTTTGATGGCTACCGCGGCGTCGTCGGCTACCTCCGCGTGATGAGCGGCAGCGTCATCCCTGGAGAAGCCGTGAAGCTGATGTCCACGAACAAGAACTATGAGATCAAGGAGGTCGGCGTCTTCACCCCGAAGATGTTCCAGCAGCCGCGGCTGAATGCCGGCGACGTCGGATATTTCATCGCGAATATCAAGACGACCGCCGAGATCAAGATCGGCGACACGCTCACCGACGCCCGTCGCCCCGCCGCCGAGCAACTTCCCGGTTTCCAGGAAGTCCATCCGATGGTCTATAGCGGCATCTATCCCATCAACACCGCCGATTTCGAGCATCTCAAGGCGGCAATGGGCAAGCTCCAGCTCAACGATGCGGCCTTCCTCTTTCAATCCGAGTCCTCGGTCGCCCTCGGCTTCGGCTTCCGCTGCGGCTTCCTCGGCCTGCTCCACATGGAGATCATTCAGGAGCGTCTGCGCCGGGAATATGGCATGGACATCATCGCCACCTACCCCAGCGTCATTTATGAAGTCCTCAAGACCAACGGCGAGGTGCTCGAAGTGGACAATCCCGCGAACCTTCCCGACATGAGTGTGATCGAGGAAATTCGCGAGCCGGTCGTGAAGTGCTTCGTGATGGTGCCGAACGAAAATATCGGCGACATGATGCAGTTGATGATGGAGAAGCGTGGCACCGTCGAACACACAGAGAGCCTCGATACGAAGCGTGTGATGATTACCGCCCAACTCCCCCTCAACGAGATACTCGTCGATTTCCACGACAAAATCAAAACCCTCACTCGGGGTTACGGCAGCATGGACTACGAACCATCCGGCTACTGTGCCGCCGATCTCGTGAAGCTGGAAATGCTGGTAAACGGCGATCCGATTGACGCTTTTAGCTCCATTGTCCACCGCGAAAAGGCCGAATCCCGGGGACGTGCTCTCGCCACAAAACTTAAGGACGTCATCCCCACCCAGCTTTATCAAGTGGCAATCCAGGCCGCCATCGGTGGAAAAATTGTCGCCAGAGAATCTGTAAGTGCGTTGCGTAAGAATGTGACAGCCAAGTGTTACGGTGGTGATATTACGCGAAAAAGAAAATTACTTGAAAAGCAGAAGGAAGGCAAAAAGCGCATGAAATCCTTCGGCACAGTCAATATTCCCCAGGAAGCTTTCATCGAAGTGCTGAAAACGAATTGATTCGGATTTCATGCAATTCGAGTTTCTTGCTTCGGATCGCCTGATCCTGAGATTGCTATCAATGAATTTCTGCGCGTCCGGGCTGGCATATTGCGCATCGGGTTGATTTAATCCCGGCGCATGAGCTCCCCCGACCCTCTTCCGAGCGATCCGACTCCAGAATCCGCCGCACCGACCGATATCGCCCCGATCGGACGCGCGGGCGCAAAGCCCCCACATGAGCGCACGGCCAGCGAGGAGGCTGGTGCGATAAACTGGGACGCCATTGATGCGGACCCGGATTTTCGCGGACTCCTGCGCGACAAGGCCCGCTTCATCATCCCTGCGACGGTATTCTTCCTAGCCTACTACTTTGCGTTGCCCATCCTCGTCGGCTGGTTTCCGGACCTGATGAAACACAGGGTCGGCAGCGTAAATGTGGCCTACCTCTTCGCTCTGTCCGAATTCTTCATGGCCTGGATCGTCGCCGGCTTCTACGTCGTAAAGGCTGCCGGCTGGGACAAGACCGCCGCCGCATTGCTCGCCAGGTTCAATCATTAGTCCCATGTCCCCCGCCCCTCTCCTCGCGCTTGCTGCGTCGGCACCGGTGAATCACACCGCACTCTTCATGTTCCTCGGCTTCGTCGCGCTGACGCTGGTCATTACCTATTACAGCGCGCGGAGATCGAGCGGTACGAGTGCGTATTTTGCCGCCGGCCGCCGCATTACCGGCTGGCAGAACGGCCTTGCCATCGCCGGGGATTACATGAGCGCGGCGAGCTTCCTCGGCATCGCCGGCATGATCGCATTCAAAGGCTATGACGGCTTCATGTATTCCGTCGGCTGGCTCGTCGCCTATCTCACGGTGCTCCTCATTGTCGCCGAACCGCTGCGCAACGCCGGCAAATACACGATGGCCGACGTCCTCGCCTATCGCCTGAGCCCGCGGCCGGTGCGGGCGATGGCCTCGCTCTCGACGCTTACCGTTTCCACCTTCTACATGATCGCGCAGATGGTGGGCGCAGGCGCCCTCGTCAAGCTCCTGCTGCCGGGCGTGGGCTACGAATGGGTCGTCTCCGGCGTCGGTGTGCTGATGATCATTTACGTCGTCTTCGGCGGCATGCTCGCAACGACCTGGGTGCAAATCATCAAAGCTGTGCTGCTCATGAGCGGCACCATTTTTCTGAGCCTGCTTGTGCTGAGCCACTTTGACTTTAGTTTCTCCAAATTCTTCGATGCCATCGCGCACGTGCCGGTGAAAGGCGCGGACGGCGTGATGGCGACGAAGGATTTCCTCCAGCCCGGCCTCGTCTTCGGCAGGACCGCCGCGAATCCATGGGGACCGCTCGATCTCGTCTCGCTCGGCATCGCCCTCATCGGCGGCACAGCCGGCCTGCCCCATATCCTCGTCCGGTTCTACACCGTGCCCGACGCCCGGACCGCGCGCGTCTCCGTCGTGTGGGCGATGATTCTCATCGGCCTCTTTTACATCATGACGACCTTCCTCGGCTTCGGGGCGGCGACGATCCTCACGCCCGGGAACATTCCCGTGGAGAACATGAGTGCTCCCCTGCTCGCCAAGGCGCTCGGCGGCGAAATCTTCTTTGCGTTCATCAGCGCAGTCGCCTTTGCCACGATCCTCGCCGTGGTCGCGGGACTCACCATCAGCGCGAGCACCAGCTTTGCGCACGATTTCTTTACCAACGTCATCCACCACGGCAGAGAGCACCGGCCCGGCGAGGAAGTCCGCGTCGCCCGCATCACCGCATTCGTCGTCGGCGCGGTCGCCATTTTCCTGGCGATCAAACTCCAGACGATCAACGTCGCCTTCCTCGTCGGCCTCGCTTTCGCCGTTGCCGCGAGCGCCAACCTCCCGGTCATCGTGCTGTCGATCTTCTGGAAGCGCTTCAACACCACCGGCGCGGTCGCCGGACTGGGCTTCGGCCTGCTCGCCAGCATCGTCCTCATCATCATAAGCCCGAGCGTAATGGGAATCGACGTGCCGGGAACCGCCGCCAGCGCGCGCCATCTCATCCAGCACGCCGCGATGTTCCCGCTGAAGAATCCTGGAATCGTCAGCGTTCCCCTCGGCTTCCTTGCGGCGGTGATCGGCACGCTTCTCACCAAGGAACCCGCCGCCGAAAAGCTTTTCGCCGAACTGGAAGTCCGCGCCAATACCGGCCTCGGCGCCGAAAAGGCCACGCCGCACTAGGATTCAACCCGGCCCCTGCCCGCTCGACTCCGTCCGCGGATTCCCACTCGCAAATGCCTCCATCGCCTCGCGCGTGATCGCATGCCTCGCCCCGCAACGTGGACAGCGAATCCGAATCACCTCGTCCCCGCCGAACAAGCCGTCCGGGTCGTGCCGATACGGCGAATCGAGCGCGCGCATGATGCGCGGCTGGTTGCATCCGCAGGCGAACCGGTAGTTTCTCCGCTCGAGCAGGCTCAATTCCTCGGATTGATCGAGGGTGCGGATTGCGGCCGCATCAAGCGCGTCCAGCCATGCTAGGTCGCAATCCGGCTGTGCGCGGACGAGAACGAAGTCATCGTCTCCGAAGTGAAAAATCCGCGCCGGTCTCTGTTCGCTGTGCGCGTAATACCGCTCCGCTGCCGCAAACAAATCCGCGCCGTCGAAATCCACCACGCTCCGCCGCGGCGCCTCGCGTCCGCGCACCGTATCGGAGTAGAATAAATTGCGTTCGGCCTCGCGCACGCCGTCGGTGAAGACATTCACGATCACCGAGCCGTCCGGGTTGTCGCCGGCGGCGAACACATTCATCAGCGGGTTCTGAAAATGGATCGTCCACGCGATCCGTTCGCTCCGAGGTCGGGAAGCGCAGTGCAGCGCGATGGCCGTGACGGCGCGTTTTGCATATTCCGCCGCGTCGGCGTCGATGCGGAGCTCGTAGTCGGCCGCGTGAAGATGATAATCGACGTAGATGTTTGCGAAGTCGCCACGGGCGACGAGGGCATTGCGGTCCCTCACAAAATACGTTCGGATTTCGATGTCGTGGTCGCTGGTCGGTGTCGGCTGGCTCACTTTATTGCCTCGAAATGGATTGGCTCAGCCTGCACGACCGCTGCGCGAATATCAAATCGGAGGACCGCTTGAGCCGTCCGCCTCCCTCACGCTCCACACCCACAACCCCGCTAACGCGACGCAGTGACGTTTTCCGTGATCGTCTGGCTGGATTCCTTGCCCGGGCCGCTTGCCTTATCATCCTTTGGAATGGGCGGAGCGGCGGGAACCTTCGGAGACACTTTCCAGAATTTTGGGCGGTAGCTGTCCCAGTCCGCGAGGATTTCTTTCGCCAGCTCGCTCTCGGTGACCTCGATGTGTTTGTAGATGAGGGCCTGCAGGGCCACGGTGTCATCCTCGGCGCTAAGCCGGTCGGCCGCGACGAGCTGCGTGTTCAACATGTCCGGGAAGTCGCCGGTGGGGTCCAGCACGTAGGCCGCGCCGCCGGTCATGCCGGCGCCGAAGTTTTTGCCGGTGGGGCCGAGAATGACGATGGTGCCATTGGTCATGTATTCGCAGCCGTGGTCGCCCACGCCCTCGACGACGGCGGTGCCGCCGGAATTGCGCACGCAGAAGCGTTCGCCCGCGCGGCCGTTCGCGAAGAGTTGGCCGCCCGTGGCGCCATACATCACCGTGTTGCCGAGGATGGTGTTCTCGTGGGGTTTGAAGTTTGCAACGGGGCGCGGCTTGATGATGATCTCGCCGCCGCTCATGACCTTGCCTACGTAGTCGTTCGCCTCGCCGGTGAGGATGAGGCGCACGCCGGGCGCGAGAAACGCTCCGAGGCTCTGGCCGGCGCTGCCTTCGAGCTTGAGTTCGACGGTGCCTTCGGGCAGGCCCTCCTCGCCATATTGGTAGCCGATCTCGCCGGAAACCTGCGTGCCAATCGAGCGGTTCGTGTTGTGGACCTTGTATTCGAGGCTGATCGGTTTCGCGTCGGTGATCGCCTCCTTCGCGTCCTGGAGAACGACTTCGTCCAGCGTCTGGTCCTCGGGGCCGTCGTTGCGCTCGCGCGTGGCGTAGCGAATGGCGGTGGGATCGTCCTTCGAGACATCGACGAGCATGCGGGAAAGGTCGAGCGTGTTTGCCTTTGGATGGTCCGCGATTGGCCGCTGTCGGAGGCACTCCACATGGCCGATCATCTCGTCGATGGTGCGGAAGCCGAGGCGCGCCATGATTTCGCGCAATTCGCCGGCGACGCCGTTGAAGAAGTTCACGACGTGCTCGGGTTTGCCCTTGAACTTGCCGCGCAGCCGCTCGTCGAGCGTGGCGACGCCGACAGGGCAGGTGTTCAAATGGCACTGGCGCACATAGACGCAGCCCAGCGCGATGAGGGCGGCGGTGCCGAAGTTGTATTCCTCGGCGCCCAGGAGCGTGGCGACGGCGATATCCTCGCCGGTCTTCATGCCGCCGTCGGTGCGAAGGGTCACGCGATTGCGCAGGCCATTCAGCATGAGAACCTGATGCGTCTCCGCGACGCCGAGCTCCCACGGGCCGCCCGCGTTCTTGATGGAACTGAGCGGCGACGCGCCGGTGCCCCCGTCGTGGCCGCTGACGAGGATAATGTCGGCGTGAGCCTTCGCCACGCCGGCCGCGATGGTGCCGACGCCGGCTTCGGCGACGAGCTTCACGCAGACCCGCGCGCGCGGGTTCACCTGCTTCAGGTCGTAGATGAGCTGCGCGAGATCCTCGATCGAGTAAATGTCGTGGTGCGGCGGCGGCGAGATGAGCGTGACGCCTGCGACCGCATGGCGAAGCCGCGCAATGTAGGCGCTGACCTTGTGGCCGGGCAACTGACCGCCCTCGCCGGGCTTGGCGCCCTGGGCCATTTTGATTTCGATTTCCTTGGCGCTGGCCAGATAGGCGGCGGACACGCCGAATCGCCCGGAGGCGATCTGCTTGATCGCGCTGTTTGCCCAATCGCCGTCCTCGCGCCGTTTGAAGCGCGCGGGATCTTCGCCGCCCTCGCCGCTGTTCGACTTGCCGCCGATGCGGTTCATGGCGATCGCGAGCGTCTCGTGAGCCTCGGGGCTGATCGCCCCGAGCGACATGCCGGCCGTCGTGAAGCGGCGGCGGATTTCCTCGATGGGCTCAACCTCCTCGATTGGCACGGGGCCGCCGGCGAGCGGGATGAGTTCGAGCAGATTGCGCAGCGCCGTGGGGCGCGTGGCTTTCACGGCCTCGACGTATTTCTGGTAATCTTCGAGCCTGCCCGCCTTGTCGGCGCCCTTGATGCCGACATACGTGTGAAAATTCTGGATGACCGGCGGCGTGACGGCATGCATCTCCCCGCCGCGCCGGATCCGATAGTAGCCGGGATCCTCGAGCTTGCCGGCCTCGACGGGCACGGCCCTGCCGTAGGCCATCGTGTGGCGCGTGAGGCTCTCGGTCGCGATCTCCGCATAGCCGACGCCTTCGATTTGCGAGGACGTCCCGGCGAAGCATTCGTTGATGACTTTGCTCGAGATACCGAGCGCCTCGAAAATCTGCGCGCCCCGGTAGCTGCTCACGATGGAGATGCCCATCTTCGACATGATCTTGAGCAGGCCGTTCTCGAGCGCGGTGCGATAGTTCAGGACGTAGGTGGCGAAGTCGCCCCCCCCTTCGCTCTTTTCGAGAATCTCGCGGATCGTCTCGAAGGCGAGGTAGGGATTCACGCAACTCGCGCCGTAGCCCACGAGGCAGGCGATCTGGTGGACGTCGCGCGCCTCGCCGCTCTCGATGACGACGCTCGCGCGCATGCGCTTGCCGACATTCGTGAGATGGTGATGCACGGCGCCCATTGCGAGGAGCGCGGGCACGGCGACATTCGCGTGATCGACGCCGCGGTCGGAAAGGATGAGGATGCGCGCGCCGCCGTCGATGGCGGCTTCGGATTCGGCCTTGATGCGGGCGACGGCCTTCTCGAGACCGCCTGCGCCTTCGCTCACAGGCCAGAGAATCGAAACCGTGGCGGAAAGGTGCGGGGCGGGCAGATTCTTCAACCGGTCCAATTCGCTGTCGAGCAGGATGGGCGTGTCGAGCAGCACCTGCTCGGCGTGCTCCGGCGTCTCGCTGAGCAGATTCCGCCGCCAGCCGAGAACGGTGTGGAGCGACATCACGAGCTTCTCGCGGATCGGGTCGATCGGCGGATTCGTGACCTGCGCGAAGAGCTGCTTGAAGTAGGTGTAAAGCAGCCGCGGCTTGAGCGAAAGCACGGCCAGCGGCGTGTCGTCGCCCATCGAGCCGACCGCTTCCGCGCCGGTCTTGAGCATTGGCTTCAGGATCATCTCGATCTCTTCGCTCGAGTAGCCGAAGGCAATCTGCCGCTGCGTGAGCGTCAGAATGTCCACCTCGCTCGCGGGCGTCTGGATTTCTCCGGGGTTCGCGAGCGGAAATTTGACGAGATATTTTTCGATCCATTCGCCATAGGGCTTGCGCACGGCGAGCGAGTGCTTGATCTCGCGGTCTCGCATCAGTTTTCCCGCGACGGTGTCGATGGCGATCATTTCGCCGGGTGCGAGGCGGCCCTTCTCGATCACGCTCGCCGGCGGCAGGCGGGAGACGCCGACCTCGGAGCCGAGGACGAGAATTCCGTCGTTCGTGAGCTTGTAACGGGCGGGGCGCAGTCCGTTGCGGTCGAGGCAGGCGCCGATGGTGAGGCCGTCCGTGAAGACGAGCGCGGCCGGGCCGTCCCACGGCTCGCAAATGCACCGGTGGTATTCGTAAAAGGCCTGAAGCTCGGGCGGCAGCTTCTTCTCGGAGCGCCACGCGGGCGGCACGAGCATGGTCATCGCGTGGAGCGGGCTGCGGCCCGACATCGAGATGACCTCGAGCACGTTGTCGAGGCTTGCGGAATCCGAGCCGCCGGGCTGGATGATCGGCTTGAGCAGATCGATGTCCCGGCCCCAGAAATCGGCCTGCAGCTCGGCCTCGCGCGCTTTGGTCCAGTTCCGGTTGCCGCGCACGGTGTTGATCTCGCCATTGTGCGCGAGCATGCGCGAGGGCTGGGCGAGCGGCCAGGTCGGAAAGGTGTTCGTGCTGTAACGCTGGTGATAGACGCAGATTGCGGTCTCGTAGCTCGGATTCGTGAGGTCGAGATAGAACTTCTCGAGCGAGGCCGACACGAGCAGACCCTTGTAAACGATGGTCCGGTGCGAGAACGACGGGATGTAGAAATTCTTGATGCCGTCGGCGGCGGCCGTGTCCTCGATTTCGTTGCGCGCGAGGAAGAGACGGCGCTCGTAATCGTCGTCCGCCATGCCCCAGGGCTTGCCGATGAGGGCGTGCTCGATGCGCGGCATCGTGCTCTGCGCCTTCTCGCCGAGCACGCGGAGATTGATCGGAACCTCGCGCCAGCCGAAAAGAAACAGCCCGCGCTTCTCGAGCACCTCGGCGGTGATCGCCTTTGCGCGCGCCTGCGCGTAGGCGTGATCGAACGGCAGGAACATCACGCCGACGGCCAGATCACTCTCCTGGAAAAGCTGATGACCCAGGCGCGCGACCTCGGGCGCAAAAATCTTGTAGGGAATCTGCGTCATCACGCCGGCGCCGTCGCCGGTCTTCGCGTCGGCGTCCAGCGCGCCGCGATGCATGAGCGAGCAGATCGAGCGCAGGCCGATCTTGAGGATGCGATTCGACCGCATTCCGCTGACCTGGGCCGCGAAGCCGACGCCGCAGGAATCGTGTTCGT
>JAQTOP010000102.1 GCA_028713285.1 Terrimicrobiaceae bacterium | reverse complement strand
TCCAGAACAACGACAAGGTCGGGCTGATTCTTTTCAGCGACGAGGTTGAACTTTTTATTCCTCCGAAGAAAGGCCGCCTGCACACGCTTCGCCTGATCCGCGAAATGCTTTACTTCGAGCCGAAGCGCCGCGGCACGAACCTCGCGGAGGCGCTTGATTACTTGAACAAGGTCATTTCGCGGCGGGCCGTCGTTTTCCTCATCTCCGACTTTCTCAGCGCCGATTTCACGAAGCCCCTCACCGTTGCGGCGAAGCGGCACGACCTTGTGGCGATGCCGGTGATCGATCCCGGCGAGGAGGAGTTGCCACCCGTTGGCATTCTCACGCTCGAGGACGCGGAGACCGGCGAGCAGATCGACATCAATACATCGAATCGCGCCGTTTCCAACGCCTTCGCCGCCATCGAGGAAAAACGCCACGCCGACCTTGCTCGCTTGTTCCGCCAGCGGCGGATCGATTCGATTCCACTGCGCACGGACACGGATTACCTGCTGCCGCTGCGCGCATTTTTTGAAACCCGCGAGAGGAGGCAGCTCGCATGAGTCCGCAGGCCCTTGCAGCGCCCACGCCGGCGCCGATTCACGACATCGTCGGACCCATCGCGTTCTTTCCCTATCCGATTTGGGAGGTGGTCGTCGCGGTGCCGGCAGCGCTCATTCTCATCGGAGCGGCAATCTGGTTTTTCACCTGTCGCCGGGGGCCGTCCGGGGAGTTGACGCCAGCGGAGCGGGCGCTGGCCGCGCTCGCCGGCCTGCGCGGCGGAGTGGGGACGACCGATCCGTATGCGTTCAGCATCGTGGTGTCGGATGTTTTGCGCAGCTATCTTCGGGATGCGCGGGGGCTCAGCGCCACGACGCAGACGTCGCGCGAATTTCTCGAAACCGTCCGCACGCGGCAGGCGTTCAACGACGCCGAACGCGACGCGCTGGCCGCGTTTCTTGAAAAGGCGGATCTCATCAAATTCGCCCGCATGCACGCGACGCCGGACGACTGCTCCGCTTTGCTCGAACAGGCGGACCGCCTGGTGCGAAGCGGCGCGCCTGCGCTGCAGGAGGCGGGGGCAAAATGAACGGCCTGGATGTATTCGGTGTGACCTTTGCCTTTCCGTGGGCGCTTGCGCTGCTGCTCCTCATCCCGCTGCTCGCGTGGCTGAAAGGCAAATTTGGCGGGACGCCGGGAGTCGTATTTTCCTCGACGCAAACACTGCGCAGCATCGGCGTGCGCCGCCGCTCGCGGGCGGGCGATCTGCTCACGGCGCTGTCGCTGGCGGCGTTTGCGGCGTTCGTCATCGCGCTCGCGCGTCCGCAGCTCGGCAAAACGATCACCCGCACGCAGGCAAGCGGCATCGACATCATGCTCTGCATCGACGTGTCGCGCTCGATGCTCTCCGAGGATTTTTCGATCGGCGCGCAGCGCGCGAATCGCATCGAGGCCGTCAAGCGGGTCGCGCAGCAGTTTATCGAGCAGAGGCCGAACGATCGCATCGGCATCATCGCTTTCGCGGGCCGCCCGTATCTCGTGAGCCCGCTCACGCTCGATCACGACTGGCTCATCCAGAACATGGATCGCGTGCAGATCGGGCTGGTCGAGGATGGCACCGCCATCGGCTCGGCACTGGCGACCGCGGAAAACCGGCTGAAGGACAAGGAGGCGAAGACCAAGCTCATCGTGCTTCTCACCGACGGCGACAACAACGCCGGCAAGGTGATGCCGCTCACGGCCGCCGAGGCCGCGAAGGCGCTGGGCATCCGCATCTACACCATCGGAGCGGGCACCCGCGGCATGGCGCCGTATCCGTTTACCGATCCCTTCGGGCGCACGGTTTACCAGAACGTTCCGGTCCAGATCGACGAAGATACGCTCAAGAAGATCGCGGCGCTGTCCAACGGCGAATTCTTTCGCGCAACGGATACGCGGTCGTTGCGGGAAATTTTCAGCCAGATCGACAAACTGGAAAAATCGAAGATCGAGGTGGAGCGCATCGCGCAATACCGCGACTTTTTCCCGTGGTTCCTCATCGGCGGCGTGACGCTGCTCGTGGCGGAAATCGCCGCTTCGCAAACGATATGGAGACGACTGCCCTGAACACCGGATTCTCCTTCGGCGAGCCGCTGTGGCTGTGGGGGCTGCTGCTCCTGCCGGCGCTCGCCGGGCTCTTCGCCTGGGCGCAGGCGAAGCGCGGGACGTTGCTGTCGCTCGTCGTCGCGCCGCGCCTAAGCGCCCAGCTCGCCGCCGGCGTGAGTCCGTTGCTGCGGGGCCTGCGCGCCGCGCTCGTGCTGCTGGCACTGGCGCTGGCCGTGGTTGCGTTGGCCAAGCCGCGGATGGGAGTGATCCAGCGCGAGGTCAAGACGCACGGTCGCGACGTGCTCTTCGCCATCGATACGTCGCGCAGCATGCTCGCCACCGATGTCCCGCCGACCCGGCTCGCGCGGGCGAAGCTCATCTCGGAGGATCTCATCCGGCTGTTGCAGGGCGACCGCATCGGTCTCGTCGCCTTCGCGGGCTCGGCCTTTCTCCAGGCGCCGCTCACGCTGGACTACAATGCCGTGCGCTCGACGCTCGAAGAACTCGATACGAACGTCATCCCGCGCGGCGGCACGAATATCGCGGCGGCGATCCAGACCGCGATGGATGCCTTCGGAAAGGCCGAGGGCGTGATGCGCGCGCTGGTCATCCTGACCGACGGCGAGGAACTGGATGCGGATGGCGTCGCGGCGGCGAAGAAGGCGGCGTCGCAGGGCGTGAGGATCTTTACCGTCGGCATCGGTTCGCAGGAGGGCTCCCTTATTCCGATCCAGACCGAGGATGGCAGGCGGGAGTACGTTCGCGATGAGCAGGGCAAGCCTGTGCAATCGAAGCTCGACGCGAAGCGGCTCGCAGAGATCGCGGAGGCGACGGGCGGTTTCTACTCACCGCTTTCGCCCGAGGTCGCGATGGAAATTTTCACGAAGGGGATCGAACGGATGAGCGCGCACGACACCGGCACGCTCTCGTCGCGCCAGCCGATCGAGCAATACCAGTGGCCCCTCGGAGGCGCGATCCTGTGCCTCGTGCTGTGGATTCTGCTCGGCGAGGGACGCGGACGGCGGCGGCCAGTCGGCAGGGCCGCGCAGGTGACAGCGGCTTCGGCCGGAGTCTTCCTCGTGGCGGCTGCTTCGGGATTTGCTGCCGAGTCGGGCATCCAGCAATATCAAAAAGGGGACTACGCGGGCGCGCTGAAGTCCTTCGAGAAAGGCGCAGCGGTCACGCCTGAAAAAGAAAAGGCGCAGTTCGACGCCGGAGCTTCCGCCTACAAGATGGGCGATTTCGCGAAGGCGGTGGACCGTTTTACCGGCGCGCTTCTTGCGGAGGACCATTCGTTGCGCGCCCAGGCGGCCTACAATCTGGGCAACGCGCTCGTGAGGCGCGGCGAGCAGGCGAAATCGAACGAGGCGAAGGAGAAGGATTGGAAAGACGCGATCTCGCACTACGACGAGACGTTGAAGCTTCATCCCAATGACGCCGACGCGAAGGCCAATCGGGATATCGTCAACAAGCTGCTCGAAAATCTGAAAAAGCAGGACCAGCAACAAAAGCAGGACCAGCAACAAAAGCAGGACCAGCAACAAAAGCAGGACCAGCAACAAAAGCAGGACCAGCAACAAAAGCAGGACCAGCAACAAAAGCAGGACCAGCAACAAAAGCAGGACCAGCAGGGCGGCTCACCGTCAGATCGCAAGGACGAACAGAATCCATCCGAATCACGGCCGCAGGATCCGCAGGGAAAGGGTGAGAAGCCCCAGCCGACTCCGCAACCCACTCCTGGCGAGAAGAAGAAGGGCGAGTTGAAAGCGCAGCCCGATCAACAGCAAGGCGCCGACCAGCAGCAGGGCATCGCGCAGCCCAAGCCGGAGAAGGATGGCGAAATGTCGGAAGCGCAGGCCCGGGCCTTGCTGCGATCCATGCAGGGCGAGGAGGAGCGCGTGCGTTTGCTTGAACGTCAGCAGAATCAGGATGTCATTAAGGATTGGTAATCGCCGATGAAACTTTCCCGCCTCGCCTTCATTTTCGCCGCAGCGGTCGCGTTGCGCGTCGTGTCAGCCGCTTCGATTACCGCGGAGTTGTCCGCCGACGAGACTTCCGTCGGAGTGCCGGTGCAGATGCAGGTGCGCGTCGAGGGGACGACGAACGTCTCGCTTCCGGGCGACCTTGGCGTCGATGGATTGCAGACGCAGCTCACCGGACGTTCGACGCAGGTGTCGATCATCAATGGCCGCATGACCACCTCGGGCATTTACAGCTACACCATCTTTCCGCTGCGCGAAGGAAAGTTTGAGATTCCCGCCCTTGAGGTGAATGTCGATGGGCACAAGCAGCGCACCGGCCCGCAGAAGCTCCTTGTGCAGGCGGGGTCCGGCGGCGCCCCGGGAGCGGCCCCCGGGCTTTCCGCGCCGCAGCGCCAGCGAACGACCGCGCAACCCGCGGCCGACGAACAGCTCGCCTATGCGGAGATGATCGTGCCACGGCAGAGCATCTACGTGGGGGAGGTCGTGCCCGTGGAGGTCCGGTTTTATTTCAATGAGCGCGTGGGGTTCAAACTCCTGCAGAACGAGCCGCAGGTGAGTGGCGAAGGGTTCACCGTGCAGAAATTCTCGCCGGCGAAGCAGACCGAGGAAGCCGTCGGTGCCTCGAATTACCATGTGCTTTCGTTCAAGACGGCGATCACTGCCGTAAAGGGCGGCGAGATGCCCATTCCGAAGGTGCAGATGCAGGCCGTCGCCCGCGTGCCATCGAAAGGGCCGCAGGGCATGGAGGATATTTTCAGCCAGTTTATGGGTGGCCAGATGCCGGGATTCACCGACGACCAGGAGATCAAGGTCGAAAGCAGGCCCGGAAAAATCCGCGTGAAGCCGCTGCCTGCCGAGGGGCGGCCCGCAAATTTCTCCGGCGCGGTCGGTGAGTTCACCATCGCGGCGAGCGCCGATCCGACCAGGGCCGCGCCGGGCGACCCGGTCACCCTCAAGGTCGCCGTCACGGGCCGCGGGAACTTCGATGCGATGGGCGATCCCAAGGTCGTGGGCAGCGAGGGCTGGCGCGTCTATCCGCCGACGGACCGCTTCGACAAATCCGACGCCATCGGATTCAGCGGCACGAAGACCTTCGAAGTGCCGATTGTCGCGCAGCAATCGCTGACCCGCACGCCGGCGGTGGAGTTCTCCTACTTCGACCCTGCGAAGGAGAAGTATTTCACGCTCACGAGCGAGCCGGTGGCCGTGGAGGCAGCCGCCGCGCAGGCCGCGCCGCAGACCGCATTCGCCCAGCCGCAATCCACGCCCGGCGCTTCGCAACCGAGCGCCACGCCGGCGGTGGATCACGACGCATGGCTCACGCGCACGACGCCCCGCTCGTGGCAGCCGCTCGTCGAGCGGCCCGCATTCTGGATCGGCAACGCGGCCGGCGCGCTCGTGTTTCTCGGACTGGCCGCGGGCATTGCCGTGCGCAGGGCGCGAAGCGGGCCCGCGGGCCGGCGCGCCGCGCTGGCGCGCGAGCGGGACCGATTGATCGGGGAACTCGGTCGCGCCGACCTGTCGGACGAAGCCTTCTTCGCGAAGGCGCATGAGGCGCTGGCGCTGCAGGCCCGGCTCGTGGGCGAGAGCGGACCATTCGAGTTCGTCCGGTCGCTGGGAGCGCGCGGGCGGGACACGGCGGTGCTCCAGTCCGTCCTCTCGCGGGCGGACGAATGGAAATTCAGCGGTGGCGGCGTCGTCGCGCAGGTGGACTCCGGTCAACGGCAGCGCACGGCGAATGCGCTGCGGGAGGCGTGCAAATGAGGGCGATCGCGGCCATTGCGATTTTCGTTTTGTCGGGGACCGGCGCGGCGTTTGCGATCGGCGCGAAGTCCGCGTTCGATGCCGGGGACTACGCCGGCGCGGCGAAACAGGCCGAGCAGGAACTCGCCGCCGCCCCTGCCAGCGCGGAGGGTTTCTACAACCTGGGCCTCGCGTATGAAAAGAGCGGCTCTCCCGTCAAGGCGGCGCTGAACTACGAGCGCGCCCTCCTTCTCGATCCCGGCTTGAAGCCGGCCCGCAACGCGCTCGCGCTTCTGGCCACGGCGAAGAGCATTCCGCTGCCGCCTTCCACGTGGAAGGCCGACGTGAATGCCGCGGTGCATCCGGAGACGTTGATCGGGTTTGGCACGACACTCGTGTGGGCCGGCGCCTTCGGCCTGCTGCTTGCGGCGCAAGGCGCGCGCAGGCGCAGCGGAGCGAAGGCGCTGGCAATCGTCGCGCTGATCGGCGGCGGCGCGTTGTTCGCCGCGGGCTGGCTCACGGATCCCCGCCTTGTCGCCGGCCGTCCCGCGATGGTCGCCGCAAGGGAGGGAGCCGAAGTGCTTTCCGCGCCGGCAAACAATTCGACCGAAATCGTCTCGCTGCCGGCGGGCGCGCCCCTGGGCGTGCTCTCGCCGCGAGGAGCCTGGACGTATGTGGCTTTGACGGGCGGCGCCCGGGGCTGGGTGCAAACGGACCGGCTCGCCCCGGTAGTGCCCGGTGAAGCTTTTTAGCTGCGCGCTTGCGCTGGCGGTGCTGCCGCTGGCGCGCGGCGGCGACGCCGGCTGGCAGCGCGAAGTCACGCCGCCAACGGTCGGGGATTTCGCGTCCCTTTCGGGCTTGCGGATGCATTTTCGCTTCGGCTGGTCGAATGTGATCGAGGCGGCGAAGGCCGACGCGGTTATCCAGCGCACAGGCGGCTGCTATCAGGTTCACGTCTCGGGCGGGAGCCGCGGACTGGCGCGCGCGTTGTGGCCGCTCGACGCGCAGCATTCGGCATTGATCGACGCGACGACGCTGCGTCCCGTGCGCATCGCGCAGCTCGAGCGGTATCGAACCCGCACGATCGAAACGCAGGTGCGCTTCGACGCCACGGGTCTGGATCGGCTTCGCAAGCCATCGAATCCGAATTCGGTCGCGAAGTGGAAGCGCGTGAATTTCACTCCGATCTTCGACGTGCTCGGCGGCGTCCTGTTTGTGCGCAGTCAGCCGCTGCGGGTGGGGGATCGGATTGGCGTCGTCTGCTTCCCCGGGGACTCGCCCTACCTCGCCGTCGTGCGGGTGGAAAAGCGTGAGCGGGTGCGCTGCATGGGCCGCGACTGGCCCGCGCTGCGACTTTCGCTGACCGTTCGAAAGATCGAAACAAAGAGCGGGAGGCTCACGGATGCGGTTGCCTACTCGAAATTCCGCTCGGGCACCGTGTGGGTCTCCGACGACTCGCTCCGTCTGCCTTTGCGGGCGGAGGTGCACGTGATGATCGGCTTCGTCTATGGCGAACTCAGCGGCTTCGAGCTGCTTTGATCCAGCGTGTGCCTGACGCGGGCCGCGGGTTACAATATGCGATAGCGCGTGGCGGAGTCCTCCAACGCCCAAGTGTAGATGCGGGGACGGTCGAGGCGGAGGATCGTGATCGTTTGCGAGGGCAGTTGCTCCAGCCATTCGAGCACCGCGTGGCGGTCGGATTCGCCGATGCGTCGCTGCGGTCGCGCGACGGTCAGATGGGGCGCGACGGGGCGGCTCTCGATGCGCGCGCCCGCTTCGCGGCAGATGCGATCCCGCCATTTCGCGATCTGCGCCTCGAGGGCGAGCCGCCCGCCGGCGATGTCAAATGCCAGCGCGGAAAAGCGGCGCGACTGCGGCAGCGCGGTGAGGCGGTCCGGGGTGATCGCGTCGATTCCCCCGAGCGGAAGGCCTTTCAGGAAGGATGTCATCTTTTTAATCTGGCCGGATTCGAAACGGTGGAGGAATGCGAGGGTGACGTGCAGATCGCCTGGATCGAGAAAGCGCAGGCCGCCGGGGGCTTGCGCCTCGATCGCCGCGAGCCATTCGGCGGCGCCCGTCACGGGCCAGGCAACAAACCAGTTCGGCGTCATAAATTTCAATAGGCACGCGCGGGGACCTGAGGGAAGATAAAGCCATGCCCCTCGACGCCGCGACGTTTGAAAAACTTGGCGCGTTTTATCTCGGCCGTCCCATCGACCCCGCCACGCGGCAGCCGGTGGATGCCCCGTTTCTTTACGATTCGCGCGATCTCGTGACCCACGCCGTGTGCGTGGGGATGACTGGCAGCGGCAAGACCGGACTGTGCATCGGCCTGCTGGAGGAGGCCGCCATCGACGGCATTCCAGCGCTGATCATCGATCCAAAGGGCGACCTCACGAATCTCGCGTTGCAATTTCCGAAGCTGCGCGCAGAGGATTTCCGGCCGTGGATTTCGACGGATGAAGCGGCGCGGGCCGGAGTCTCGCCGGATGCCTTTGCCGAATCGCAGGCGCAGGCATGGCGCGACGGCCTTGCGCGTTGGGGAGAGGATGCGGCGCGCGTCGAGCGGCTGCAGGCCGCCGCCGAGGTGACGATCTTCACCCCCGGAAGCACGGCGGGCCGGCCGATCTCGGTGCTCGCTTCCTTTGAAACTCCCGCGCCCGCGATCCGCGACGATGTCGAGATGCTCGCGGAGCGCGTGGAATCCACCGCATCCGCCCTGCTCGGGCTCGCGGGGATCTCCGGCGACGCGATGACGAGTCGCGAACACACGCTTCTTTCCACGATCCTCGCGCAGGCCTGGAGCGCGGGCGAATCCCTCTCGCTCGTCGAGCTGGTCCGGCGCATCCAGAAGCCCGCATTTACCACGGTGGGCGTGCTCGATCTCGAGGCGTTCTATCCCGCGAAGGAGCGTTTCAAGCTCGTGCTCGCGCTCAACAATCTCCTCGCATCCCCCGGCTTCGCGGCATGGCAGCAGGGCGAGCCGCTCGATGTGCAGTCGTTCCTGTTCACGCCGGCGGGCAAGCCACGGCTGAGCGTGCTCTCGATTGCGCATCTCGGCGACGCGGAGCGCATGTTCCTCTGCTCGCTGCTCCTGAACGCGGTCGTCTCCTGGATGCGCGCGCAATCGGGCACGACCAGCCTGCGCGCCCTGCTCTACATGGACGAGGTTTTCGGCTACTTCCCGCCGGTCGCGAATCCGCCCAGCAAGAAGCCGCTCCTCACGCTGCTCAAGCAGGCGCGGGCATTCGGACTGGGCGTCGTGCTTGCGACGCAGAATCCCTCGGACCTCGATTACAAGGGCCTCGCGAACGCCGGGACGTGGTTCATCGGCCGGCTGCAAACCGAGCGGGATCGCGCGCGGCTGCTCGATGGGCTGGGCGACGCAGGTGCCGCCGACCGGGAGGCGCTCGAAGCCCTGCTCGAGAGTCTGGGCAAGCGGCAGTTCGTGATGAACAACGTCCACGAATCCGCGCCGGCGCTCTTCGAGACGCGGTGGACGCTCTCGTATTTGTGCGGGCCGCTCACGCGCGACCAGATTCGCAGCCTGCAGCCCGCGCCCGCGATTGCCGTACCGGTTTCGGCTCCTACGCCGGCGGCGGGAGAAAGTGGTCCGCCGGTATTGAAGGACGTGCCCCAGGTCTTTGACTCGCGCGGCACAGCGGGAGGGCGATGGTCGCCGAGGCTGCTGGTGGTGGCGAACCTGCGATATCGCGACGCCAAGCGCGGCATCGACTCGACCGTGGACGAAGCCTGGCTCGCGCCCATGGGGAGCGCGCTGGCGGGACCGGATTTATCCTCCGGCGAATCCGTGCGCGTCGGCGATTTTACCGAAACGTCCAGCGGGGGAATTTTCGATCCGGTGCCCGCCGAGGCGCGCCAAGCGAGGAGCTATGCGGAGTGGGGCAGGGATGCCGCAGCGTGGCTTTCCGCGAATCGCGCGATCGAGATCTTCCGCTGCGCCGCGCTCGAGATCGAGGCAAAGGCAGGCGAAACGGAACGCGATTTTCGCGCGCGGCTGGCGCTGCAATTGCGCGAGTCGCGAGACGAACGGGCGGACGCCCTGCGCGCAAGCTACGCGAAGAAGCTCGACAGCCTCCAGGCGCAGGTCCAGCGGGCCACGGATGCCGTGGCCCGCGAGGAGGCGCAGGCCGGCCAGGCGCGGATGCAGACGATGCTCTCGATCGGGACGACGGTGCTGGGCGCCTTTCTTGGCCGCAAGGCAATCAGCGCTTCCACGTTGGGCCGCGCCACGACCGCGGCTCGCGGCGTCGGGCGCTCGATGAAGGAATTTGGCGACGTCAACCAGGCGAAGGAAAAACTCGTCGAGTGCGCGGCACAGCGGACGGAGCTTGAGGGCCAGCTTGCGTCGGAACTGGCTGCGTTGACCCGCGAGCTGGACAGCCCGGAGGTCGAGACCCTTCGCATCGCCCCGGTTCGCGGCGGCGTGCGCGTCCGCTATGTCGCGCTAGCGTGGGTGCCGGCTTGAGCGGGGCGATCCCGGCGCCCGCCGAACCGCGGCGGATTTGCGTTGAGCTTGCCGCGGTTCTCGTGTGCTTTTGAGCCCACGTGATCAACCAGCTCCGCTCCGCCGTTGAGTTCGCGTCGCACCTGCCGCGCTACAACGAGATCGTCCGCGTCCTGTTCAAATACGGCTTCGCCGACGTGCTCAAGCTCGTGGCCCTCCAGCGGGTGATCGGCATCGAGAGCGCGGAGCTGCAGGTGCACGAGTCCGGTTTGCTCTCCAGGCCCCCGGCCGAGCGGCTGCGGCTTGCGCTCGAGGAGCTGGGGCCGACGTTCATCAAGTTCGGGCAGATTCTCAGCGCGCGGCGGGATCTGGTGAACGACGAATATTACGTCGAGCTGTGCAAGCTGCAGGACGGCGTGCCGACCTTTCCCGGCAAGCAGGCGAAGCGGATTTTTTCCGAGGAGATCGGCGTGAGCGTCGGGCAGGCATTCTCGGAGTTTGACGAGACGGCGCTCGCGGGCGCATCCATCGCACAGGTGCATCGCGCGGTGACGAAGCAGGGCGGGATCGTGGCGGTAAAGGTGCAGCGGCCGGACATTCAGCCGATCATCGAGCGCGATCTCGCCATCATTCTCGACCTTGCAAAATTCGTGGACAAGCACGTGCCGGAAATCGCGGTTTTGAATCCCGTCGCGGTCATCACGGAATTTTCCGACACGCTGCGCAAGGAACTCGACTTCACGAACGAGGCGTCGAATGCCGAGCGGTTTGCGCAGCAGTTCGAGGGCTCGGAGGCGATCCACGTGCCGGCGGTGTTGCGGGAATTTTCCAGGGAGAAAATTCTCACGATGGAATTCATCGAGGGCTACCCGGTGAATGATGCGGAGACGCTGCGCGAGCACGACATCGATCCCGCGGCCCTTTCGGAGCGGATCTCGGAGCTGATCTTCCAGCAGATTTTCGAGCACGG
>JAQTOP010000101.1 GCA_028713285.1 Terrimicrobiaceae bacterium | reverse complement strand
CCGGCCCCCGCCCGCTCGCATCATTTGACTTCGTGCCTGACCACCCATAAAACTGCCTTATGCTTCATATTACCGAAAGCGCGGCGGAACAACTGCGAAGCCTCGCGGCCGAGCGCGCGCTCTCCGACGCCGAGGGCCTGCGGCTGTCCATCGAAAAGGGCGGCTGCGCCGGCCTGCAATACGGAATGGAAGTCGGCGGGAAGCGCGCCGGCGACGAAGTCTGCGAAGAGCACGGCGCACGGGTCTTCGTCGAGGATGCCAGCCGCGAACACCTCGACGGCTGCACGCTGGATTATGCCGACGATCTCACCGGAGCCGGCTTTCGCATCGTCAATCCCCGCGCGGTGCGCAGTTGCGGATGCGGGACGTCCTTCGAGCCCGCCGCCCACCCGCACTGATGGCCGACCGCTTTTCAAGTTCGCAGCGCTCCGTGGGCCGCCGCCGCTCCTCGCGCGACGGGTTCGGCGACCGCGACCCCAAGCCGAAAGGCGGCGACGGCCTCTTCGGCTGGTCGGTTTTCCTCCTGCTCCTCATCGGCCTCGCCGCGCTCTGCTGGATGGGCACGCTTTATATTTTCGGCCACCCGGAGGAGCCGCTCGGCTACGCAGTGCTGCACAAGTTCAAGAAGCTCGAGGCGCCGAAACGGTTCTCGGAAACCGCCGCGCCGAAGGGCGAATTCCTCGACGCCAGGAAACTCCTCGCCCGTTACGGAACGATGACGCCGCGCCGGCTCGAGAACGAGAGCGACAAGCTGCTGCGCGACTACATCCGCAACTACGAAAACATGTCCGGCCTCGTGCCCTACATCGTCGGTCGCTTCGACATCCTGGACTCCTACCAGCTCACGAAGGACGACTTTTTCCAATCCGGCGTCGTCGCCGTCGCCCAGGATTCCGAGGTGCCCCAGCTGATCGTCGAGCACGTCTTCACGACCGACGAGCGCATGGTACCCACCCTCCATCGCAGCCTGCTCACCGGCCTCGACATCCCGGTCCAACGCAGCATCAATCTCTCGCCGATCATTCACGTCGAGAGGCTCCCCGACGGACGACTGAAGCTCACGACCGTCCCGATTCAATATCCAGACTACAGCGCAACGCAGGGCCCCGGCGGATTCTCGCTCGAGCCGCCGCCGACGCTCAATGTCGAGGCCGGCCTGCCGATCGTTTCGCCCGGGAAGCTCGCCGAGGCCGATGAACGCTACGCCGCCTATCGCCGCAAGCTGGCCAATCCGAACAATGCGAACTTGAATCCTCCGTCCAACGCGCTGGTTCCCGTTCGCCCGGCGACCGCGACCGGGGGTCAGACGCCCGAGCCGAAGATCGCCCAGGAGCCTCCCCCCGCCCGGGAGGAGCCTGCGACCCCCGCTCCGGTGGCATCCACGCCGCCGCCCGCTCCGCCGGCCGAGCCGAGAGTGCTTCCCGCCATTCCGGTAAATGGCCCGCAGCCCGCCGCCGTCGCCACCGCGCCCGCCGTTGGCACTGACGTGCCTTTGAAGCCCTTTATGCCCGGCAACCAGGCCGCCACCGCGGTGGCCAGCACGGCGAACGGCAAGTGGCAGACCTACAAACCGGGACAGATGCCACGCGGGCGGCTGCTCGGAATGAAGGACGCGAGGAAACTTGCCGCATCCGATCTCGCCGGCGAGCGCCTGTATCTGCGCGGCGATTTCACCGTCACCGCCTCGGTGGGCAACAGCGCCGTCCTGCGCAGCGCTGCGAGCGATCCCGATGCCGCGCCCAATACCCGGGTCGTCGTCCAATTCCCTGGCAATGTGCAACCGCCCGACCAGGGCGCGACGGTCGCGCGGGGAGAGGACCGGCCGTTTCTCGTGACCAATGTGCGGCAGACTCCGGACGGGCAGGTGAACATTTACGTTCGCGAAGTCACCAGCGAGTGACCGCCCCGTCGCTGACGGCGCGGCTGATCGCCGGGATCGAAGCCGGGGGCCCGATGCGCTTCGACCACTACATGGCCCGCGCGCTGTTCGATCCCGAGCACGGCTACTACGCATCGGGCCGGGCGGGAATCGGGCGGCACGGAGATTTTTACACGAACGTGAGCGTTGGACGAATGTTCGGTCGCGTAATCGCTGCGCAATGCGCCGAGATTTGGGAGAGGCTCGGGCGGCCGGCAGCGTTCGGCTTCGTCGAGCAGGGCGCGAATGACGGACGCCTCGCGGCCGACGTGCTCGATGCCCTGCGCGAGGATCATCCCGACTGCTTCCGGTCCACCCGCTGCACGCTGGTGGAGCCGTTCCCCAAGCTCGCCTCCGCCCAACGCGCCGCGCTCGCGGAGCACGCGGGCCGCGTGAATTGGGTAAAATCCCTCGATGCTTTGCCGGCGTTCATCGGCGTGCATTTCACAAACGAATACGCCGACGCCCTGCCCGTCCGTCTTTTCGCCCGGCTCGGCGCGGAGTGGTGGGAGCGGCATGTGGCGGTCCGTGACGGCTCGCTCCACTTCGAGAACCTCCGTTGCGCGAATCTCCCGCCGGAGCTTCCACGCGATGCTCCGGAGCCCTATCTCGCGGAGACGCGTCCGGATGCCGCCAGGTGGGTCGGAGCCGTCGCCGCGAAGCTCGAGCGCGGCGCGATGCTCGTGGTGGATTACGGCTTCCCGCGCGACCCGCTCTACGCACCGTGGCGCACGGCGGGCACCCTCTCGTGCTACCGCGCACACCGGCGCGACGACGATCCGCTCGACGCGCCAGGCGAAAAGGATCTCACCGCGCACGTCGATTTCACGGGCCTCGCCGGGGCCGGGCTGGCCGCCGGACTCGATCTGGCCGGCTTCGCGGACCAATACCACTTCCTCGTGGGCGCGGCGACGCCACTGCTCCTCGCGATGGAAACCGCTCCCGCCTCGCCGCCTCGCGACGCGGACCTGCGCGCGCTAAAAACGCTGATTCATCCCGAGACGATGGGCACGCAATTCAAATACCTGGCACTCACGCGCCACCTCGACGGATCCACTCCCCTGGCGGGCTTCCGCCACGCGCGTCCCGCGAGGAAGACGCTTGGAATTTGATCAATACCACTCGCCCGGGTAGGCGTAAGGAAACGGCGCGACCCCCCAATACGCAGGGTCGTTGAAATACGGATCGCGCCAGGCTTCCTTTTTCCACTTTGCGTTTTGGCGGAGTTCCGCCTGCCCCTGCGCATCCTGCGCGTCGATCAGAAAGTCCCCCTGCGAGCGGCCCACGTAGTTGATCAGCGTGCTGTCCGCGCCGGCGGCGAGCAGAGCGTTTACTTGCTTCTGCGTGTAATTGTAGGGCGCGCGCGTGCTGCGCAGATAGGCGACGATCTTGTTTCCCGGTACTCCCCGCTGGACCAACTCGAGCACATCGGAATAGGCCAGCACCCGGCCGGCTTCGATCCGCTGGAGCGTGGCGGGGGCGACGTGCAGGGTGACAAGCGTCCGAATATACGCCGGCGTGGGAGCGGTCGGTTCGGTCGCGCATCCGGCGATCAGGAGCGCGGCTGCGGCAAGCGCACGGTGAAACCATCTCATTTCCGCAACCCTGCTGGCTTCCCGTCCGCGTGCCAAATGGAAACTTCTCCGCCGCGCGCGCATTTAGCGTTTGCACTATCGAAAGAACTGGCAACCGTATCCCGCATGCGCTCCCGCAAATCGCCGCTTTTTTTCGTCCTCGCGACAAGCCTTGCCCTCGGGCTTCACGCTGGCGCCGCGCCGGACGGAGTGCTCGAAGGCGGCGGCGTGAACGGTGATTGGAAAACCTGCACACCCGGCGTCAAGCATCGCATCACGGTGCGGGACCTTCCTCCCCCGTTTGCCACGCGCTCTTCGTCGAATGGAGCAAAAATTACCGCCCGTCCGGCGGGCGCGATGCCACAGGTGCCGCCGGGCTTCGAGATCACGGAATACGCCACGGGCCTCGACAATCCGCGCCATCTCACCACCGCCCCGAATGGCGACATCTTTGTTTCCGAAAGCGGACCGGGTGAAATCCACGTGCTGCGCGACACGAATGGCGACGGCAAGCCCGACCTCAACGCCGTCTTCGCCAGCGGGCTCAAGCAGCCCTTCGGCCTCGCGTTCTACCCCCCGGGCCCCGACCCGAAGTACGTCTATGTCGCGGATACCGACGGCGTCGTTCGCTTTCCGTATGCCAATGCGGACACCAAGGCTCGCGGCTCCGCCGAGCCCGTCACCAGCCTCTCCGCAGGCGGGCATCTCACCGGCGGCGGCCACTGGACGCGCGACATCACTTTCTCGAAGGACGGCAAAATGCTCTTCGTCTCGATTGGTTCGCTCTCGAATACCGACGAGAACAACGACCCGATCGAGCAGGCCCGGGCACGCATCTTCGTGATGAATCCCGACGGCTCCGAGAAGCGCACGTTTGCATCGGGCATCCGCAATCCCGTCGGCATCGCCATCCAGCCCGAGACCGGCGAGCTGTGGACCTCGGTGAACGAGCGCGACGGCCTCGGCGACGATCTCGTTCCCGACTACATCACAAGCGTGCGCGACGGCGGATTCTACGGCTGGCCCTACTACTACATCGGCGCGCATCCCGACCCGCGGCACGTCAAGAATCCGCACCCCGAGCTTGCCGCGAAAGTGATCGTGCCCGACGTGCTCGTGCATGCCCATTCCGCGTCGTTGAACATGGTTTTTTACGAAGGCACCCAGTTCCCCGCCGAATATCAAGGCGATGCCTTCGCCGCCTTCCACGGCTCGTGGAATCGCGCCACCCGCACGGGATACAAAGTCGTGCGCGTTCCGCTGGACCATGGCCGCTCGAATGGCGTCTATGAGGATTTCGTCACCGGTTTCATTACCCCGGATGGCCAGGTGTGGGGCCGCCCCGTCGGCCTCACCGTCGCCAGGGACGGCGCCCTGCTCATGAGCGAGGACGCCCACAACACGATCTGGCGCATCGCCGCGAAAAAATAATCCGCCCTCGCGGAGCAGGCAGGACGGGCGCAAGCTACGCCCGGCTCACGGCCTTACCTTGAAACCCTCTCCGGCAGCGGCTTTTCGCTGCCGCTCGTCGAAGCTGTAATACCAAAGCGCCGTAGCTTTTAGACTTCCAAAAGGTTCCGAGTTAAAATCTACTTGGTAGGGAACTTTAGTATCATTCCACTACATCCCGGAACAATGGCTGAACCCTCGATCAGACAATGCCTCGCTGAGCGAGATCATGCAACCCGTGGCGCTGGAACCAGACGCGATCTGGACAAACGACTTTGATGAGGCCGTTCGGCGACTTCGCTCGGGCCAGCCCCGCCCGGGAGACGTAAATCCCAGACCTCGACGCAAGAAAACTTGACCTACATGCTCATCCCGCCATCGACGGCGAGCACCTGCCCGGTGATGTAGGCTGCCTCCGCGCTGGCGAGGAAGGCGACCGCGGCCGCGATGTCGTCGCCCGCTCCGAAACGCGCCAGCGGGATTTGCGCCTGCGCGCCTTTGCGGATGTCCTCGGAGAGCCCGGCGGTCATGTCCGTTTCGATGAACCCGGGAGCCACGACGTTCACCGTAATGCCCCGCGAGGCGACTTCGCGCGCGAGGCTCTTCGTCATGCCGATGAGGCCGGCCTTGCTCGCGGCGTAGTTCGCCTGCCCGGCGAGGCCCATGAGTCCGCTCACCGAGCTGATGTTGATGATGCGGCCTCCGCGCTGCCTGACCATCGGGCGGAGCATCGCGCGAACGAAATTGAAGGCGCCCTTGAGGTTCGTATCGAGCACGGCGTCCCAATCGTCGCTCGACATGCGCATCGCGAGCCCGTCGCGCGTGATGCCCGCGTTGTTCACCAGCACGTCGGCCCGGCCAAAATCCGCGAGCACTCGCTCGCCCACCGCCTGCACGGCGTCGAAGTCGGCGACATCCACGGCGTAGGGCATTGCCGCGCCGGGCTGGGCGGCGTTGATGGCGTCGGCGGTCCTTTGCGAATTCGATTCGGTGCGGCTGACGACGGCAATCTTCGCGCCTTCGCCGGCGAAACGTCGGGCGATGGCCTCGCCGATCCCGCGCCCGGCTCCGGTGACGACGACGACCTGATTTTCAAAACGACTCATGTGCCGGAGTGTCCGCGAGCGGTTTGACGGAGGCAAGTCTCGCCGCAACGCGCCGCGCGATCTACATTTTCGCGCGCATGGAAACCCGCTCCGTCCCGCGCCGGCCCGTCCTGGAAGTGCTGGGCGTCTTCCTCCGGCTCGGGCTCACGTCCTTCGGCGGCCCCGTGGCGCACCTCGGCTATTTCCGGGCGGAATGCGTGCAGCGGCGCGGCTGGCTCACCGACGCGGCCTACGCCGACCTCGTGGCGCTGTGCCAGTTCCTGCCGGGCCCGGCAAGCAGCCAGGCCGGCTTCGCGCTGGGCTATCTGCGCGCCGGTCTCGCGGGCGCGTTCGCGGCCTGGGCGGCCTTCACGCTGCCGTCGGCGGCGATCATGATCGCCTGCGCCTACGGCATCGGCGCGATCAAGCCCGGCGCCGCATGGTTGCATGGGTTGAAAATCGCCGCAGTCGCGGTGGTCGCCCAGGCCGTATGGCAAATGGCGCGAAAGCTCTGCCCCGACCCGGCCCGGGCGGGCATCGCGCTCGGCGCGACGGCTCTCGCGCTTGCCTTCCCGTCGGCGTGGATGCAAATCGTCCTCATCGCCGCCGGTCTGGCTCTTGGCGCGGTCGTCTTTCATTCGGGGGCCCAGCCGGACGGGGACCGCCTCCCGCTCCGCGACGGCCCCCTCCCCCGCGCATGCCTGATCCTGTTTTTCGCGCTGCTAGCCTCGCTGCCCATCGTCGCTTCGATCACACAAAATCGCTGGCTCGTCCTGGCCGACGGATTTTATCGCACGGGGTCGCTGGTCTTCGGCGGCGGCCATGTCGTGCTCCCGCTGATCGAGACGGAAACCGTGGGCCGCGGCTGGGTGACCCGTGGCGATTTCCTTGCGGGCTACGGCGCGGCGCAGGCCTTGCCCGGTCCGCTCTTCAGCATCGCCGCCTATCTCGGAGCGCTCTCGCTACCCGCCGGCCCCCGCTGGCTCGCCGGACTTTGGTGCCTGTTCGCAATCCTGCTGCCCTCATTCCTGCTCGTACTCGGCGTGCTTCCGCACTGGCAGCAGCTTCGGTCCAGGCCAGCGGCCCGCGGCGCGCTGACGGGCGCGAATGCCATCGTCGTCGGGCTGCTGCTCGCGGCGCTCTATCACCCGGTCGGAACGAGCGCGATTACCTCGTGGCGCGCGGCGTTGATTGCGGCGTCCGCCATCGCCGCACTGCAATTCGCAAAACTTCCGCAGTGTTTGCTCGTTCCCGTCTGTGCTTTGGCCGGCGGGCTGCTGCTGCGCGCCTGATCGCGCGCGGCTGCGCCTTGCGAACGCCCGGCGCTGGATATACCGAGAGGGGATGCCATCGCGTTCCCACGAGTTGTTTGAAGCGGCGAAGCGGCGCATCCCCGGCGGCGTGAACTCGCCCGTGCGCGCCTTCCGCTCCGTCGGCGGCGAACCGTTCTTCATCGAATCCGCCAGCGGCTGCCGCGTGCGCGACGTGGATGGAAAGGAATACATCGACTACGTGGGCACGTGGGGGCCGGCGATCCTCGGCCATGCGCCGGCGGTCGTCATCGAGGCCGTGCGCGAAGCCGCGGGGTGCGGCCTGAGCTTCGGCATTCCCAATCCCCTCGAAGTCGAGATGGCGGAAACCATCTGCCGCCTCGTGCCCTCGGTCGAAAGAGTGCGCATGGTCAACAGCGGCACCGAGGCGACCATGAGCTGCATCCGCCTCGCGCGCGGATTCACCGGCCGGGACCGCATCATCAAATTCGAAGGCTGCTACCACGGCCACGTCGATTCGCTGCTCGTGAAAGCCGGCAGCGGCGCGCTCACGCATGGCCGGCCCGACAGCGCCGGCGTGCCCGCAGCGCTCGCCGCGCTCACCGTCGCCCTGCCATTCAACGACCTCGATGCCGTCGCCGCGGCGTTCGCCCGCGATGGCCGGGAAATCGCCGCGATCATCGTCGAGCCCGTGCCCGCGAACGCCGGCCTCTACCTGCCGGAGCCCGGCTTTCTCGAAGGCCTGCGCGCCCTTTGCGACGCGCACGACACGCTCCTCATTTTCGACGAAGTCATGACCGGCTTCCGTCTCGCGCCCGGCGGCTACCAGGAACTCTGCGGCGTGCGCCCCGACCTCACCGCGCTGGGCAAGGTGATCGGCGGCGGCCTGCCGGTCGGCGCGTTCGGCGGGCGCGCGGACATCATGGATCACCTCTCGCCCGACGGTCCGGTCTATCAAGCCGGCACGCTTTCCGGCAATCCGCTCGCCCTCGCCGCCGGTCTCGCGCAGCTCCGCGAGCTGGAACGCCGCGATGGTTGGGAAGCCTTGGAGGCCCTGGGCGCGGCCTTCGAAGCGGCCGTGCGGGAGACGATCTCCGGGCGTCCGCTCACGTTTCACCGCATCGGCTCGATGTTCTGCCTCTATTTCACGGAAGGTCCGGTGCGCAATCTCGCGGATGCCCTGCGAAGCGACCGCGCTGCGTTCAACCGCTACTTCCACGCCTGTCTCGACGCCGGAGTCTATTTTGCGCCATCGCAGTTCGAGGCGGGATTTTTGTCGCTTGGGCATACAGCCGACGACATCGCGGCGACCAACCGAATCACCCGCGCGGCGCTTCAAGAATGAATTTCCGCGCGCGCTGTCCCGTTAAGGCATTCCACATTGCGCATTGAATCCTCCCGCGAACTCGTTAGCCGTAAACGCCGTGCAACCACTTGAGCGGGTCCGCGTCCGGGCGAAATTTTTCTTCGAGGGCGGAAGGAAGCTTTTCATCAAAGGCGCCACCTACGGCCCCTTCGCGCCGGATGCCGACGGCGAGCATTTCGGCGATCCCGCGAAGCTCGCGACCGACCTCGCCCTCATGCGCGGGGCCAGCATCAATCTCGTTCGCGTCTATTACGTGCCGCCCCGCTGGTTCCTCGATGCCTGCGGCGAAGCGGGCATTCGCGTGCTCGTTACGATTCCCTGGGCCGAGCACATCGAATTCCTCCACAACCGAAAAATCCGCCGCGAGGTCGTGCGCGTCGTGCGCGAGGGCGTAAAGAAAAACGCCGGCCACTCTGCGATTTTCGGCTACCTCGTGGGCAACGAGATTCCCACGAGCATGGTGCGCTGGCTCGGCGCGCGCGCGGTCACGGAATTCGTCGAGGAGCTCGTGAATGTCGCCCGCAGCGCGGATCCCGAGGCGCTCTATTCCTACGCCAGCTTCCCGCCCACCGAGTATCTGCTGCCGCAGAACGTCGATTTCTACACGTTCAACGTCTATCTCCACCGCCAGGAGGATTTCGACCGCTACCTCGCCCGCCTGCAAAACCTCGCCGAGGACCGCCCGCTGGTGATGGGAGAATTCGGCATGGACACGATCCGGCACACCGAGGAGGAGCAGGCGGAAATGCTGTCCTGGCACATCGAGAGCGTCGTGCGCGGCGGCCTCGCGGGCACCGTGCTCTACGCCTGGACGGACGAATGGTTCCGCGGCGGCTCGGAAATTCTGGATTGGAACTTCGGCCTCGTGCGCCGCGACCGCACCCCGAAAAAGTCCCTCGCCGCCGTCCGCGAGCTTTTCGGCGGCGAGGAACCCATGACGCGCAAGGTCCGTCTGAAAAACTACCCGCGCGTCTCGGTCATCGTCTGCTCCTACAACGGCGGGAAGACCCTCGACCGCTGCCTCGCCTCGCTCAAGGAGGTGGATTATCCGGACTACGAGGTCGTGCTCGTCGATGACGGCTCGAAGGACGACACGCAGGAGATCGCCGCGCGTCACCCGTGGGTGGTCAATCTCAGGCAGGAGAACAAGGGCCTCTCGGTTGCGCGGAATGTCGGCGGCCACGCGGCATCGGGCGAGATCCTCGCCTACACGGATTCCGACTGCATGGCCGATCCCGACTGGCTCTACTACCTCGTCCAGACGCTCACCAGCGGCGCCTACGCCGGAGTCGGCGGCCCGAATATCTCGCCGCCCGCCGAGGATTGGATCCAGGCCTGCGTAAGCGCCGCGCCCGGCGGACCGAGTCACGTGCTGCTCACCGACGTCGTCGCCGAGCACATTCCCGGCTGCAACATGGCCTTCCACAAATGGGCCTTCGAAAAAATCGGCGGCTTCGATCCCGAGTATCGCAAGGCGGGCGACGACGTGGACTTCTGCTGGCGCCTTCAGCAGGAGGGGCAGGTCATCGCGTTCAGCCCGGCGGCCATCGTCTGGCACTACCGCCGCTTCACGCTCCAGGCATTCCGCCGGCAGCAGGAGGGCTACGGCGAGGCCGAGTCGATGCTGCGATTCAAACACCTCATTTTCTTCGGCCCCACCGGCACGGCGAAATGGCGCGGGCAAATCTACGGCGCGCCGCGCTTCACGTGGCTTATCAATCGCCCCGTCATCTACCACGGCGTCTTCGGCGAGGGATTGTTCCAGTGCATCTACCCGACGCCGCAATCCGAAATCGCCGCCTACGTGAGCAGCATCGAGTGGGTCGCGCTCACGACCGCCATTCTCATCGCGTCCATCCCGCTGCCCTTCCTGCGCATCGTGCCCTACCTCATGTTCGGCGCCACGCTGCTCGTCGCGCTCAGCTATATGATCCACGCAAAGCTCGAGCCGCGCTTCGACACGATCCGCGCGCGCCTGCTCGTCATCTTTCTCGCCCTCGCCCAGCCGCTCGTGCGCGGCTGGACCCGCTATTACGTCTGGCTGAAATCCAAACGCACGCCGCCCGACGTTATCGCCACGCACGAGGAGGATTTTCGTCCCGCGCGCGGCGGCAGCATCAGCCATCTCGAGTTTTGGAATGAAGAGGGCCGCGGCCGCGAGGCCCTGCTGCCCGCTGCGATCGACGCGCTCGAGCGCGAGAACTGGAGCTACTCCATCGACACGGGGTGGAAGGATTGGGACGTGCAGGTGTATGGCAGTTTCTGGTGGGGCATCGAAATGCTTTCCGTCACCGAATACCACGGCGGCCCGAAATGCCTGACCCGCGTGCGCCTCACGACGCATCTCGTGGCCACGACGATCCTCGTGAACGCGATCCTCCTCGGCATCCTGGCCTATCGCCAGTTCACGATGCCCACGTGGGATTTCTGGCTGCAGATTCCGTACCTGCTTTTCGCCGCCGTGCTGCTCAACCAGGCCCACCAGCTCAAGCGCCGCGTCGCGGAACTCGTCGGCGCCGCCGCCCAGCGCTGCGGCCTCACGCGCGTCGCGAAAAAGTAGCCGGCGGCGCACCATCCGTGGACCGGCTCGCCGATTACGATTTCCACCTTCCGCAGGAGCTGATCGCCTC
>JAQTOP010000012.1 GCA_028713285.1 Terrimicrobiaceae bacterium | reverse complement strand
TTCCTTGTCGCTGATATCGCTCTCGTATGCTGCTCTCTTGGCTTCCATCCCAAGTGTTGCACCACATCACCTTGCCTTTGTACAGCCCTTTCACTCCGCTCCCTCGACTTTTTTCACACCCTCTTAGACTTCTTTGGCGGATCTGCAACGACTGCCGAATCAGTCCTCACACTCAACGCCGAAGACGGTTTCAATCTACATTTTATCGTCGTCCAACTTCCTGAACCCTGTGACCCAAAGGACAAGGTTGGAAAGATAGCGATAGCCGCTGGGTTCAAAACCATTTCTGACATTGGAAAAGAGCGAGTGCGCCGCGTCATCAAAAAGCTAAACGACGAGGACGCGGGAACGCTTGAGTTGGAGGGACGCGCAAAACCAGATCGCGGCTTCAAAGTCTTCAAACTCCAAAGTTCGAACTTCAGAACGTGGAATGCCGAAGTTCCCAAAGAACCAGCGGCGCTGACTCAGCAGCTCGAAATGCATGTCCGCCACATCGTCGAAGGCCGCACACCCGAGGACATCCTTTTTGAAATCTTGCTCAAGAGCGGCTTCCCGCCCACTACGCCGATCGAGACACTGGCGCTAGCGGGCCAGACCGTCTTCAGCATCGCCGAGGGCGCGATGCTCATCTGCCTGGAAAAGACTCTTACCCAGGAAGTCATCAAGGAGATGGCCTACCGCAAACCCGAGCGCGTCGTCTGTCTCGACGAAGGTTTCGCCGGAAACGACCAGCTCAAAACCAACGCCGTCCAAACGATGAAAACCAAGGGCGTCACCAGTTTCCGGACAGTTTAACCGCAGAGAACGCAGAGAACACAAAGAAAGGAACCGATGAAAGACATCAAAGTATTGTGCGACCAAGTCCGGCAGACGGCTTACGACATCCACGATTTTCATGCACACGGGCATTTGGAGAAAGTGTATGAGAACGCGCTGGCTCACCGGTTGCGGAAAGCGGGACTGAATGTGAAGCAGCAGGAGCCGATCAAGGTCTATGACGAAGACGGCACGCTCATCGGCGATTACTTTGCCGATCTTCTCGTTGAGGATTGCCTGATTGTGGAATTGAAGACGGCCAAAATACTGGCCCCTGAGCATGAGGCGCAAATCCTCGGCTATCTCAAGTCCGCCCGTCTAGAGCATGGCGTGCTGATCAATTTCGGCAGCTACAAGTTTCAAATCCAAAAATTCATCTGGAACCAGCAGCGAGAGCAGAAAAAGCAAGGAGGCTCGACCGCATCTTTCCTCTCTGCGCTCTTTGCGTTCTTTGCGGTTCAATGAGCGCCTCAGATCCGAACCCCAACGACGAAATCATCCTTTACCAGACGCAGGATGAGCGGACGCGTGTGGAAGTCCGCTTTCGCGGGGAGACGGCGTGGCTTTCATTGAACCAGATGGCGGAGCTGTTTCAGCGCGATAAATCGGTCATCTCCAAGCACATCAAAAATGTCTTTGAGGAAGGTGAATTGAGCATGGCGGGAACTGTTGCAAAATATGCAACAGTTCAGCAGGAGGGGAACCGGGAGGTGAGCCGGGAGATCGAGTTTTACAATCTGGATGTGGTCATCTCGGTGGGCTACCGGGTGAAGTCGCACCGGGGCACGCAGTTCCGCATCTGGGCGACGCAACGGCTGCGGGAATATCTGGTGAAGGGTTTCACGATGGACGATGAACGGCTCAAAGAGTCGGGCGGTGGAAATTACTTTGAGGAACTGCTGGAGCGCATTCGGGATATCCGCTCCTCGGAAAAGGTCTTCTGGCGCAAGGTGCTGGATATTTACGCGACGAGCGTGGACTACGACCCGCGGGAGGAAGTCTCTCAGGACTTCTTTGCGACCATCCAAAACAAGATGCACTGGGCGGCGCACGGGCACACGGCGGCGGAGATCGTGAAGGAGCGTGCGGATGCTGCCAAACCGAACATGGGCATGATGACGTGGCCGGGCAGCCGTCCGCGAAAGGCGGACGCGAGTGTGGCGAAGAATTATCTGAAGGAAGAGGAGTTGGAATCCCTCAACCTGATCGTCTCTCTGTATCTGGACTTTGCGACACTCCAGGCTCGCAACCGTCGGGCCATGACGATGCGCGACTGGATTGTGAAACTGGATGATTTTATGCGGCTGAGTGAGCGCGAGATTTTGACGCACCCCGGAAAAGTGTCGCACGAGGCGGCACTGGCGAAGGCGGCGGGAGAGTATGAAAAATACCGGGCAATCGCGGACACAATGCCGTCGCCGGTGGAGCAGGCGTTTGAGCAGGCGGTGGAGAAAGTGAAGAAGCTCGGGCCTGCGAAAGGGAAAAAGCGGAAGAACGAATGAAAATCCAATTCGACCCCAAGCAGCAGTATCAACTCGACGCGGTGAATGCGGTTGTCGAGTTGTTCGACGGGCAGCCGCTGGAAAAGCCGGATTTTTCGGTGATTTTTCAGACGATGGACACCGAGTTGTTCGCCGGCCAGGCGCGCACGGAGCTTGGCGTCGGCAACCAACTGCTGATCGGCAAGGAACGCCTCCTGCAAAACCTGCGGCAGGTTCAGGAACAGAACGACCTCGAACTCTCCGAAGACGTTCTGGGCTGGCAGTGGTCGGGAACGGGCGGCGGGCAATGGTGTCCCCATTTTTCCGTCGAGATGGAAACGGGAACCGGCAAAACCTATGTCTATCTGCGGACCATCTTCGAGTTGAACCGCAAGTATGGGTTCAAGAAGTTCATCATCGTGGTGCCAAGCGTCGCGATTCGCGAGGGCGTCTTGAAGAATCTTGAAATTACCCGCGAGCATCTCCGGGCGCTCTTCAACAACGTCGAATTCGAGCACTTCGTTTACGACGCGAAGAAGGTGAACAAGCTGCGGCAGTTTGCGACGAGCAACACGATCCAGGTGCTCGTCATCAACATCGACGCCTTCCGCAAAA
Source organism: Terrimicrobiaceae bacterium (assembly GCA_028713285.1). Taxonomy (GTDB): domain Bacteria; phylum Verrucomicrobiota; class Verrucomicrobiia; order Chthoniobacterales; family JAATET01; genus JAATET01. The sequence continues at coordinate 51,414 of JAQTOP010000012.1, read as the reverse complement.
ACTTTACCGGAACCGAAACGGAGAATCGCAGCAACGTCATCTACAAGGAGAACGACAAGCTCTCGGGCCGCCAGCCGATTGAATTCGTGCAGGCCACGCGTCCCATCGTGATCATCGACGAGCCGCAAAGCGTGGACAGCACCGACAAGGCGCAGGATGCCATTCGGGCGCTGAATCCGCTCTGCACGCTGCGTTACTCCGCAACGCACAAAAACCCCTACAACCTCGTTTATAATCTCGACCCGATCCGCGCCTACGAACTCCGGTTGGTCAAGCAGATCGTCGTCGCCAGCGCGACGGCGGGCGATGCCATGAACGGGGCTTTCGTGAAGGTGACGAATGTTGGCTATGCTCCCGGCGGGAAAAAGCCTTTCGCCAAACTGGCGATCCACATTCAGACCGGCGGAGGGGTGAAGGAAAAGGTGTTCAAGGTGAAGGGCGCGGAAGACCTCCACCTCCTGTCGAATGAGCGAGCCTGCTATCAGGACAACTGGGTGGTGGATTATGTCGATGCCACTCCGGGCGCGGAGCATGTCGCCTTTACCAACGGACGCGCCTTGAATCTCGGCCAGGAAATCGGCGGCATGCGCGACGATGTATGGCGCGTGCAGATCGAGAACACCGTCCGCAAGCATCTTGAAAAGGAACTTCAGGTGCAGGGCAAGGGGCTGAAAGTGCTTACGCTTTTCTTCATCGATAAAGTTGCCAACTACCGCGCCTACGACGAGGACGGCAAGCCGACGCCGGGCAAGTTCGCCGAGGAATTTGAAGCAGCGTTCCGAAAACTCATCGTGCAGGATCGCTATCGGAACCTGCCCACGGCAGCCCTACCGCTAGAACTGCTCCACAACGGGTATTTTGCCCAGGACAAGAAGGGCGTGCTGAAAGATACCAACGGCAGCACCCAGGCGGATGACGACGTTTATTCGCTCATCATGCAGAAGAAAGAGCAGCTTCTTTCTCTCGATGAGCCGTTGCGCTTCATTTTCAGCCACTCCGCGCTGCGCGAAGGCTGGGACAATCCGAATGTCTTCCAGATTTGCACGCTGAACGAAACGCGGTCTGCCACGAAGAAACGTCAGGAGATCGGCCGAGGGCTTCGCCTTCCCGTCAATCAGAACGGCGAGCGCGTATTCGACGAGAATATCAACAAGCTTCTCGTCGTCGCGAATGAGAGCTACGACGACTTTGCCCGTTCGCTCCAGACGGAATACGAGGAGGACTGCGGTGTCACCTTCGGAAAGGTGCCGAAACTGGCCTTCTCCAAACTCGTTACGATGGATGGCGAAATCGAGAAACCGGTTGGCCGTGAGCAGTCGGAGGCGATTTGGAAGGGACTCATCGAACGCGGCTTTCTGGATCAAGCCGGGAAAATTCTTCCAAAGTTCAACCCGCAGGCACCGGGCTTCGATTTGGGATTGCCGGCCGAACGGGCGGAATTGAAATCCGACATCATCGAGACGTTGCAGAGCTACCAGATGGAGCGGCACGTCAAGCCGGACGAGGAAGGTAAAAAGCTCCGTTTCAAAAAGGAAGTCACGCTCGACCCGGAATTTCAGGAACTCTGGAGTCGCATCAAACCGAAGACGACGTTTTCGGTCGAATACTCGACGGAGGAACTCGTCGCGCGCTCGGTGAAAGCGATCAAGGAGATGGAAGCCATCAAACCTGCGAAAGTGCGCTACACCGAAACCCAGGCCGAACTCGGGCGGGGCGGCATCGAGGGAACCGTCATCCGGGAACGTAATGAAACCGTCGCCTATTCCGGGCCGTTACCGGACATCGTGGCCTATCTCCAAAACGAGACGGAACTGACCCGCGCGACGCTCGTCCGTATTCTCACCGAAAGCGGGCGGATGCAGGATTTCTTCAACAATCCGCAAAAGTTCATGGAGGCAATTGCCGGCATCCTCAACCGCGAGCTGCACCGCCTCATGATCGACGGAATTAAATACGAGCGCCTCGGTGACGAAGAATGGAGCATGCGCCTTTTCGAGGAGGAGGAAATCGTCGGTTATCTCAACAACCGGCTCGAAGTGGAGAAGTCGATCTATGATGCCGTGGTTTACGACTCGGAGATCGAGCGAGAGTTCGCGGCAAAGCTCGACAAGCGGGAAGACATCAAACTTTTCGTCAAGCTGCCGGGATGGTTCGAGATCGAAACCCCGATTGGAAAATACAATCCCGACTGGGCCATCCTGAAACACGACGACACCGTGCTCTATCTCGTGCGCGAAACAAAGGGAACCAAGAATTTCGAGAAACTGCGCAACAGCGAGGCCGAAAAAATCCGCTGTGGCCGCCGCCACTTCGAGACGCTGTCCGTTGACTTTGATGTCGTCGTCACCGCCTCCGACTTGCCGTAATTCGGCTTTAGCGTTGGTGTTCGTGTCTGAGTGAAATCCAGCCGACGTGAAGACGTTGCATCTTTTACGATAAAGGGGTTCTGTTAATAATAATCCAGCATCTTTAACGGAAGGGCTGGCGTTGTTAAAGATGATCCTGTAGATTTGTCCCCATGAAACGGGGCATTCAAGGACAATATCTCACCATTTCCACGGTGGGCGAGAGGGCTCGCGCGTTCGTGCCGAAACCGCTTCCGCCAGTGCCGCCGCTGGCGTGGTCTTCCGAACTGGAAGCGCAGTTTGCGGCAGCCAGTTCCGCCCTGGGGCGTCTGGATGGCATCGCCACCATCTTGCCCGAGACCAGTGTGTTTCTCTACAGCTATGTGCGCAAGGAAGCCGTCCTCTCTTCGCAAATCGAAGGCACGCAATCCTCTCTTTCCGATCTCCTCTTGTTCGAGAACAATGAAGCGCCGGGAGTTCCCATCAGTGACGTGCAGGAAGTTTCCAACTACGTGGCGGCGCTGGAGCATGGAATGAATCGACTCCGCGAGGGATTTCCGATCTCGCTGCGGTTGATCCGTGAGCTCCATGAAATCCTGCTTTCGAAAGGCCGCGGCAGCCGGAAGCAGCCGGGCGAATTTCGGACGAGCCAGAATTGGATTGGCGGCACGCGTCCCGGCAACGCCCGGTTCGTCCCGCCTCCGGCAGAAGAAGTGATGCCTTGTCTCGACCGGCTGGAAAAATTTCTGCACGACGAGGCAATCACCACCTTGCTGAAAGCGGGCATGGCCCACGCTCAATTTGAAACCATCCATCCATTTCTGGACGGAAATGGCCGCGTCGGGCGACTGCTCATCACCTTGCTGCTCTGCGCGGATGGAACGCTCCGTCAACCGCTCCTTTACCTGAGCCTGTTTTTCAAACGCCATCGCGACCTCTACTACGACCTGCTCAATCAAATCCGGGAAAAGGGAGATTGGGAGGCGTGGCTGGCATTTTTCTTTGAAGGAGTGGCGGTCACGGGAAATCAGGCTTTTCAAACGGCCACTCGCCTTCTCGAGCTTTTCAAGGAGGACCGGGAGCGAATCAGCGATATCGGTCGCGCGGCCCCTTCCGCTCTCGAAGTGCATCGCTTTTTTCAGGCGCATCCGGTCAGTTCTGTCCGGGAGGCGCACAAAAGCCTGCCGATTTCCATTCCGACTTTACACGCGTCGGCCAGGCAGCTTGTGAAGCTTGGCATTCTGCGGGAATTGCCCAGCCGGGGAAAGGCCCATGTGTTCGCCTACGAGCGGTATATGGATATTCTGAACGCTGAAGAGGCCATCTGAATTTTTCAAAGATTGTTCGTCTCGCGAGCAATCTTTTTTGAAATCCGAGCGACGATGCGGACGTGAGAGCGCCCGCACGATTTTGTGACTGAGTAATCTCAAACTGTTCCGGGTTGGGAACTGGCTGCCTGAACCCCAGCTCTAGCGTAGGTCGGATGATACATTTCCCATCGCAGGAACGGCCGAAATTTTGCCCCGAATTCGGGGTAAGCCCTCCATTTCAACGCGCTATCTGTTTCCGCATGAGACGGAAACTTCGCCCTGCAGAGGAATTCCCGAAGGATTGGCCGATTGGCTGTCAGCGTGGGCCGGGCGATGGACGTGGCCGTGCCGCACGAGTTGAGCACGAAAGCGCAATGGGACCTTGTGCGCGGGTTCGGCCTTCAATTGCGCGACACCTACGGGACGGGGCTTTGCGTGAGTCTGCACCATCCGAACACGAAAGGCGACCATCGCAATGTCCACGGCCACATTTTCATGACGACCCGCGCCGTGGACGCCAACGGCAATTTTTCCAAGGCGAAAATTCGCAATCTCGACGACCGGAAACTCGGCCCCGTCGAAGTTGAGCGAATCCGCGAGATGTGGGAAACCCGCTGTAATCGTGCTCTGCGGAAAGCGGGAATATCGGAAGGAGTCAACTGTCGTTCGCTGCAAGCCCAGGGCATTGACCGACCCGCCACCAAGCACCTTGGCGCAAAAGCCGCCGCCATGACCCGGAACGGCTGCCGACTCCGCAAGGACGAAATCAACAAACTCATTTCCTCCGACTCCCGCCGTCTGGCGGAAATCAACTCTCAACTCAACAAACTCAAGAACCATGATCGCAAGTCCCGCAAACAAATTCCGAAGTCCCTCTCCGTCGTCGAGAAGCCCGATCTGGCAGGAACACGCCAGTTGCATCAATCCAAACCCAAACGCCAAACCCACCGGATGGCTGTGTCTGGAAAATCGGGCATTGCCCATCACGGAAATCGACCTGCTCGAAATCGTTCCCGGACACGGCCTGCATATTCGAACACGGCTGGAGAGTTGGTTGGTCTCCTTGCCCGAGGAGCTTCAATCGGACGAATTGCTCAAGGCCATCACTTCCGGGGAGGTCAACTCCTTGTCGGGCTCCTGCGAACCCTACGAATTGTCATCCGAGTCCTCGAAATCGAACAGCAGCGACAGCAACAGCGTGCTGGAATACGAATGAGGCTGTAACCCCTGCTTTCCGGCGTAGAAGTGGCGTATAAATTCAGACCACTTCCCGTCGTTTCCATGTGTTTCCTGTTGGAACGCTCCGAAAAACCAAAAAGCTCGCAGAGCTTGTGTTTAAGCGGCTCTGCGAGCTTTTCAAAGTGGTGGCTGGGGAGGGAATCGAACCCCCGACACGAGGATTTTCAGTCCTGCTGTTTTACACTATAACTTGATTTCGGCGGACAGTTGGCGGATACTTGTTTATATAACCAGAATCGCTTATGCCCCTCGGAAAACGCAAGAAGAAAGCTCTCATCGCCGATCTGCCTCCTGGTGTTGGGGTGTCAAAATCCGAGTCGGGTCGGGGACGGACATTTATTCGTGTTCGGCTTGGGGAGAGGTTCACCGGTGGCAGCGTGCTCAAGAAGGACTTTCCCGATGTAAATTCCGCCCGGGAATGGATTTTTGGAGACGGCACCACCAAGCATAAAGCCGCTCCTGGTTCGATAGTGGATTTGAAGGCGACGGCTGGGGCGGCTGCTTTCACGCTCTCCGCCGCGCAGCTCGCGGAGGCCCATGCGGCCTTTCGCGCCTGCGAGAAGGCCGGGCTGACTCTCACCAAAGCAGTGGAGTTCGCCGTCCGTCACTCCAACCCACCTGCGGGAACCGTCTCGGTGGGGGAAGCCATTGAGCGCGCCTTGAAGGAGAAGGCGAAGAGCAAACGCCCGGCCTACATTGCAGACCTCAAGAAGCGTTGGAATCGTTTTGAAAAATGGCTGCCCGCTCCAAAGAAAAAAGCCATCAACGGCGTCGGCCAGCCGGACGTTCGGAAATTTCTCAACGACTGTTCCCTCCAGCCCGCTGGCGAGCGAAACATGCTGCGCAATCTCTCCGTGCTGTTCTCCTGGGCGGTCAAGCAACACCACCTAGCGGCGAATCCGTGCCTCGGTATGACCGTGGAGGAGGCGACCACGAAGAAGGCACCCGTGCGCATCCTGTTCATCGAAGAAGCTCGCAAGCTGCTTCACCTCGTCACGACCGGTTTCAAGGTCGAGGCGGAGGAGAACGAGAAGGAACTTTGGCGGGGAAAATTCGGAGCGGTGTCCATGACGGTTCCTCCGATGGACATGGTTCCGATGATGGTGGTCGGCTGTTTCGCCGGGGTGCGTCCCGAGGAGTCCGCCCTCATGACCTGGGGCATGGTGGATTTCAAGCGGAAGCACATTGATCTTCCCGCCGAGATCACCAAGGACGGTAATCGCCGCATTATCACCATTTCCGACAACTTGGGGGAATGGTTGCTTGCCTGCCGCAAGGAATCGGCTCGGCTGCTGCCAGTAAATTTTCGCCGTAAGCGTTGGGCGCTCTGCCGGGCGATGGGCTGGCAGGATGGCTGGCCCGAGGATGTTCTTCGACACTCCTTCGGTTCCTACCACCTTGCCAAACACCAGAACGCCGCGCTTACCGCCGAGCAAATGGGCCACCAAAACGCCCGCATGTTGTATCGCCACTACCGCGAGGTCGTCAAAGATGAGGCGGACATCGAGGAGTATTGGGCGCTCACCCCTGCGGCGGTCGCCGGGAACATTATCCAACTTGACGCGGCGGCATGAATCCTATTGCACCGCAATATATTTCCCAGTAGTATGGAATTCGTTGAAGAACCCAATTTCACCAAAGCCATCCAACGCTTTCCAGATAGTGACTACGCTGCGTTCCAGTCCGACATGCAGGCTCAGCCGGAGCAAGGCGATCTACTCCGCGGGACTGGCGGCTTTCGCAAGGCCCGCATGGGCTTCCCGAGCGCAGGCATTGGCAAGAGCGGGGGAGCGCGTGTGATCTACCTTTACGTGCCAGAACAGGAAACCATCTACCTCGTAATGATCTATGGAAAGAGCCAGAAAAAAGCCCTCACCGGCGAAGAAGAAAACGCCCTCCGCAAAGCTGCGGACCAAATCCGAAATTCTCGCCGCGCTTGATGACATGGAGTTCAGCGGCCCGGCCTTGGTCGAGGCTGCGCAGGGGCTGGCCGACGCGCTCACCGGAAAAAAGAAGGTCACGCTGCGGAGCTTTCATGTCTCCGCTCAGTCCGCAATTCAACCGAAGGATATTGCCGCCATCCGCGAGAAGCTCAACGTCAGCCAGTCCGTGTTTGCCGCTTACCTTGGCGTCGGGCGGTCCAGCGTGATGAGTTGGGAATATGGCACTCGCCGGCCTTCGGGGGCCGCGTTGAAGCTCCTTTCCATTGCTCGGAAAAACCCTGCGGTGCTGGTGTCGGCATAACCGGTTTCCGTGCAACCAAATTTGACACGGAAAAAGTCTGTGCCAAATTGTCAATGAAATACTCAATGCAAATGCAACGGTCGGTAACAACGCGTGGGATGCACAAATCCCCGGGAAGAGGCTCCAGGTGGAGCCTGCCGGTCGTCAGTGTCAGATCGAGGTGGCTCATGGGCCGGTGTATTCCGGTAGCTACACTCGCGAGGTTGGAATCCTCTGGAGAGATCGAGCGGTCTCTCTCGTTTCACGGGTCTGAGCGGATCGCGTCCCTCAGTCGTGCCGTGGCGGTCACACACCCGCCGTGGCCACCCACCGTGAACCGGAACTAGAACCTCTCTCCGTCACGAAGAAGCAGGCCTTCCGCCTGACTTCCATGCCCAAGCTGGTTCAGCGTTGGCTATATTGGTCCCGTCGTGCCAAGACTCCAAAGGAACGTTGGGTCATCATCGTTCGCGAGGGTGGCCGGGGTTCGGAGACGATCATTGACTGGCAGAGCCTAAAGAGCGCGTATCGCCGCAAGCTGGATGGTGACGAGCCACCGCCGCTTCCTTCCGAAGGAGGGGACGAATGAAAGCTCTGAAACTGATTGCAGGGGGAAAATGGTGCACAGCGGTCTGTGCTCCAAAATATCTCGCTCCCCCTGCACATAACTCGGGAGGAGGAGCGAAATGAGCCTCCGCCGTCCACTCAATGCCGAAGGCATCCGGCATTCCAACGCGGATTCCCGAACGCATGCCCGCCATGTTGATCAGCGCCGGCAGCAGCGTGGTTTCCAGTGGGTTCCGGAATCGGTCCCCGAGGGAAATCCCGCGGCAGAATTCCGCTTACAGGTGGGTGATCTCACGTTGCCGAACGGGATTTATTTCACGGGTTCTGGAGGTGGAGAAAAACAGGTTCCCGGTCTTGGGTTCGAGAAACACCTTGCGGCCGAAAACTGGGAACGCCGCTGGTATCTCGGCACGATGCGCCGGGGCGATAAGCTCTGCACCGTGCAGCGCCAGCACAAGGGCCCGGCGCTTGGTGAGGTCGTCACGAATTATGCCCCGTGGCAAATGCTGTTCATCAATGGGGAGCTTCGTCGTTGGGAACAAGCAGGTGTGTCCGCGGAGGATCGGAAAGCCACATTGCTTGCCTTTCTCAATCCCCAACGAGTCGCTGTCGTGGAGGCGTTCCAAGCTGCAACGGGCCGGGAGATTCCAGGCAACTACCTCCACCTCGATTCCAACAAGATTCACGTTGGAGTCATCCAGACTCGAACGAACCGGGACCACCAGCTTGTCGGGGATAAGTTCCTTCGCACCGTCGGCGCGTGGTCGGTCGCCCAGGCTCGAATCGTGGAAGTTGGCGCGGGCGATCCAGGCGATGGCCGGCTTGCGCAGAATCTAGAGCGTTTTGCCGAGCGTCACGGTGAGGGTGTCCAGCCATTGGACATCCGGCTTCACGCCGTCCTGGATGGCAAGTTCGACGAGATGGTTGCCGCGATGGGGGACGATGCCGTCCTCCGATACGAGGCAGCCAAGGAACACTACCGCGAGTGGAAGACAAAGGCCCGGCGTGAGTCGGCGTTGAACACTCCTTCATCACAGCGGATCGCCTGGGACGTGATCCGACTGGTCTCCCCGCTTTTCCCGCCACAGGTGCAGGCCACGCTTCGCCTTGTTCGCACCGCAGTCCAGGCCGTCCAGGTGATTTCCGTGGCGCTGGAAGCCATCGCGCCGGCGCCACCATCCCAACCCGCAACCCCAACCCACGAGATCAACAAAATCCTATGATCGCTATTGACGCACCCGAACCCGACGACAACAAGCCGAAGAAAAACGTTCCCAAGCAGGAACCTCCCAAGATGGAGCCTGAGGAACGGAGCTTCGAGGCATTGCTGAAAAAGCTGAAACCCCAGCTCGATAAAGTCCCTGATGAGATGCGCATTCCGCCTCTCCCGCCGAACGAGGATGCCTCGGATGCGGTTACACAATACATCCGGGATAAAATGGGGCTCACGCCCGCCACTGATGTCCCCAACTGGGTCTTCATCGGTAACGAATCCCTGGAGCGGTCCAAGATCCGGGAAGGCCGGATCGGTGCCACCGGGAAGGGAAGTCGCGTATTCGCTTTTCTCTATCCCTACGACGGCAAGCGGTTCCGCACCGTGCTCGTCTATCCCAAGGATGGCATCGACCCGCGAATGATCGCGAAGGCCATTCTCTGGGGATTGGTTGGTGAAATTCCGGCCCGGCACGCGCAGAGCGAAATCCGGGACGTGGAGTGCTTTTTCGCGCTCCAATGTCTCGACCGGTCGCGTCTCTACGACGCACCGGAATTGGAACGGGCCAAGGCTGCCTTCCGCGAAGCGGTAAGTCAGGAGCTATCCAGCGTTCAGGCCAATCTCAGCCGGACCGAACGTGAGTTGGTCGGGACTAGAACAGCGGTTGCCCAGGCCATCGAGCGCGAGGGCGATTCCAAGGTGGATGCAGAGCGGCAGCACAACCGGGCCGAGTTTTGGAAGATAGTCGCCTTGGCGGCTATCGCCCTGCTTCCGCTGGCTGCCGCGCTGGCGCGGTGGCTGGGATGAATTTGGCGGCGGTCTGGGGATTCAGGAAGGCATGCCATGCCGGAGTGAATTTGCAGACGGCCGCGACGGGGGCGCGAGCAGAGTCTTTGAGCATCGAGGAACGAGAGCGGAAAAGTCTCTGCCGCGAGGGGTGAGTAACAAACAAAACGGGCGGCCTCGGCCCGAACCAAAACGGGGCAGTGATAAGAAAATGGAAAACACCGAAATTAGTTGGACCGATAACACGTTCAACCCGTGGATGGGTTGCACGAAAGTCTCGGCGGGATGTCAGAACTGCTATGCAGAGACGACTTCACTCCGCACCGGAAAAAAGCTCTGGGGAAGTGGTATCCCCCGTCATCGCACCAGCGAGAAATACTGGGCGAAACCCCTAAAATGGAACGCGAAGGCGATTAAAGCCGGTAACCGTCCCCGAGTTTTTGTTGCCAGCATGGCTGACGTGTTTGACGCTGAGGTTGCGGCGACGTGGAGGGATGACCTGTGGAATCTCATCCGTGAGTGCCCCGCCCTTGACTGGCAATTGTTGACCAAGCGTCCCGAGAATATCTCGGGCATGCTGCCGGCGGATTGGGGTGACGGCTGGAGGAATGTCTGGCTCGGGACCACGGTCGAGAATCAGGACATGGCGAAGCTCCGGGTGCCGATCCTGCGCGAGATTCCTGCCGCGGTCCGGTTTATTTCCTGCGAGCCTTTGATTGGCTATGTGGCTGTCCCGCTGGATGGAATCCACTGGGTCATCTGCGGCGGTGAATCAGGAGCACGGTATCGCCCGATGAAACACAGCTGGGCGGCGTTTCTGCGGGACCTCTGCGTTGAGGAAGGCATCCCCTTCCACTTCAAGCAGTGGGGCACGAACAACAAAGTGAAGGCCGGCCGCCTGCTCGATGGACGCACCTGGGATGAGTTCCCAGCCCCGGCTGCATGATGGTAGTCGGCGGAGGCTGCTCGAGTTAGATGCTAAGCATTTCGAGAATCTGCTCGATCAGGCCGAACTCGCCCTCTGGGAACCAGATGGCGGAAATGTGGGCGTCGGCCAGGCGTTGTTCGAGGCTCGCTTTCCGGGCTGGGTCGGAGGGGCACGCCAAAATGGCGTAGTGGTGCGGCAGGGAGTCGGCACCTACGTCCTGGGCGATTTTGGCGAAGGTCTGGATGGTGCGGTCGTAGGAAAGGCTACAGCCAAGAAAGAGAAAGCTGAAGCTCGTGTAGAGACGACGTAGGAGCTTGGGCACTGGGGATTCAAAGTGGATGTTTCCGTCGCTGCCATAGGCGGCGTTGTATTCCGAACGATTGAGCACGCGCTCATCGGCGTTGTTCAGATTTCCGTGGAGTTTGAGCAGGTGCCGGTCGCCTGCGGGGATGGCGCGATAGAAGGAGTTGATGGTTCCCGTCGGGCCTCGGCCGGTCGTCTTTTCGAGAAACGTCTTGCCGCATTTCTCATACGCCATTTCCAGAACGCGGTCGAAGTTGGTGGTGATCGCACAACTGTCGAAAAGATCAGGGAGTCGCAGGACGGCTCCCGTCAAATCGCCCGGTGGCGTGAAATCCCGCTCGAAGTCCAAATTGAAGCGCGCTTGCCCCAATTTGGTAACGAGGTCGTGCATCACGCCTTCGTAGTCCCCGTGGTCTTCGAGGCGTTGCCGCATGGTATCCGCATCGAATTCTGCTTCCGGGCACAGGTTCAGAAGATACTCTTTCCACTCCGGGCAGCCCGCAGCTTTGGACATGCCTGCGCCAACGAATGGAATCACGAAGCCTCGTTGGCAGGCCCGCCTGAGTTCGTCGAATCGTCGCTCGTTCCTCTGGAATTGAGAGGTGTTGAGGATTTGCTGTTTTTCCCCGAGATCGAAACGGCGGGCCTCCTGATCGTAAAGAACCCGGTCTCCGAAATAAAATGCACGGGCGGAATTGGCCAAGGGGATCTCATCGCCACCGCGCTTGCAGATGACTTGGATGGAATCATCGTTCTTGTCGTCGATGACGGAATCGAACCGGGCATTGCGTCCAATGCCCGCGATCTCCTCGACCGTCGCCTCGGGATCAAACTTCAACGAGGGCATCGTGTTCCTTTCCATTGGTCAATTCGGCCACTGCGGCGGTAAGCAAGTCGGTGGCGGCTGTGCGGGCGGTGGCGAGCTGGGTTTCCAATGCGTCCACCAAGGCCATCAGTTCGTCCACTTTCGCCACGATCCGGCGTTGTTCGGCGAGGGGTGGGACTGGAATCGGAATAGAAAGCCATTTCCCTTTGTTGAGAATCGCTATGGTTGTGCTGCTGGATTTCGCCCACGCCGCGTCGTGGAAATACCGAGCTCGCGCAGCGGTCAGGAGATACCGCGGTTCAATCCACTGAACGGGAGAGAGTGAATTGATCTGTTGATTAAAGGCGCACTCACGGTCGATTAGGTTGCACTTCCCGATTGTTCCAATGCAGACCATCAAAAGACTCCCGGCAGGTGCGAGGCGACTTCCGTTTTCGGCTCCGATTCGTGTCAGGCTCTCGTTTGAGTAGTCGACGGAGTTTGGCAGAATGTCCGCTGGCTTGATAAATGGGATTTCTCCGTTGAACGCGGAGGGGTCAGCCTTGCTCGGTGTTGTTCCAGTTTGAGCAGCCCCGATGTCCGCCAGTGGCATCCAACTCCAATGGGCGGGTGCGTCGAATGGCGGTTCTACTTCATCAACCGCCTCTTTTGGTGAGCGCAATCCGAGGAAATCCGCGAGTTCACCAACGGCTTTTCTGAACTCCGCACCGCTGCGCACGCCCTCGTCGTTGGGGTCTTGGGGGACGAGTTTGCCTTGGACGGCGAGGGTGAGGATGAATTTGCGGAGGTCGCCGGGGGAGATGTCGTAGGATTTGTGGAAAAGGAACTCGAGATTGGCCAGGGTGGGCGCGTCGCTGAAGCGGGACAGCGAGGCGCGGGCCAGTCCCTCGTGTTGCGTCTCCCTCTCTCGCTGCTCCGACTCCAGATCGTCACACAACGCCATCAACTCATCCACCTTCGCCACGATCCGCTTTTGCTCGGCGAGGGGTGGGAAGGCGAAATAGCGGTCAAGTGAAGGAGGGAACTTCACGAACGGCTGAGCCGAACCTCCGCGAACCCAGAAGTGCTCGTTGTTCAGAACCAAGTAGGCGAAATCGAAGTCGAACAGGGATGGCACAGGGCGAGTGATATTGGTGTTGGCGATCGCGCTCCATTTGCCAGACGCCTTGAACGCTTTTCCGCAACGAGCACCGACCGCAGAAATGATGATCGCCTCGCCTTCGTGCTCGAAGTCGTCGCACCAAACGTCTGCGCCAGAGGCGCTGAATCCTTGGAAACGACCTGCCGCTGGCTCGTCATGGAGCTTCCCTTTGATGAGCTTGCTGTTTCCGCTGCGGTTCTTGATCGCATCGGACAAAAGAACCACTCGCCAGTTCTCCGGAACGTCGGAGGCGTTGATGGGCGTGGCGGCCTCCACCGAGGCATACGGCACGGCGGGTTCAACTGCCGAGTGCGGAACCAAGCTGCCCCGCACGGCCAACTCCAGCACCAGTCCCCGCATCTTCGCCAATGCGTCAGGCGCGTCGGCAAAGAGGTCGAACTTTTGAAAAAAGGTCTCCAGCGTCATTCAGCAATCCCGGCGGCGGCGGTGAGGGCGCGGTGTAGTTCCTGTTTCAGCGCGGCGCGGGTGTCGGCGATCCGGCCGAGGAGTTTCTCGTATTCGGGCAGGAGGTGGTCAACGTCGCCGGGGCCGGTGTCAGAGCTGTGTGGGTTCTTGAGGTCGAGGTTGAAATTGCCGGCCTTGATTTGCTCGATGGACACGCGCCAGGCGCGTTCGTTTTCCACGCGGGCGGCGAAGCCATCGGCCTCGCTGCCCCACCAAGCTTTCTCGTCGTCGAATTCCTCGATGCGGATGGGTTTGCCCTTGTTGTAGCTCTTGGCGCCGGCGGGATACGGGTGCTCGTAATACCAGACGGCGGTGGTGGGCGCGCCTTTGGTGAAGAAGAGGAGATTGGTGCGGATGCCGGTATAGGGATTGAAGACGCCGTTGGGTAGGCGGACGATGGTGTGAAGATTGCACTCGTTCAGGAGGGCTTCCTTGATACGCGTTTTGACGCCTTCACCGAAAAGGGTGCCGTCCGGTAACACGAGTCCGGCCCGGCCACCGGGCTTGAGGATCTTCATGAGCAGCACGAGGAAGAGGTCGGCGGTTTCGCGAGTGCGGAACTCGCCAGGGTAATTCGACTCGATACCGTCTTCCTCCATGCCGCCGAAGGGGGGATTGGTGACGATGACATCGACACGCTCTTTCGGGCTCCAATCGCGGAGGGGGCGCGCAAGCGTGTTGTCGTGGCGGACATTGGCCGGCACATCGATCCCATGGAGCATGAGGTTCGTCATGCAGAGGATGTGCGGCAGGTGCTTTTTTTCGATACCAGCGAAACACTCCTGAATCATCCGCTCGTCGGCCTCGGTCTTCGCCTGCTTGCGCAGATGCTCGATGGCGCTTGTGAGGAAGCCGCCGGTGCCACAGGCGGGGTCGAGGAGGGTTTCGCCGAGGCGAGGATTGACCTGATCGACAATGAACTGGGTAACGGCGCGGGGGGTGTAGAATTCGCCCGCGTTGCCGGCGGACTGGAGGTCTTTGAGGAGCTTTTCGTAGATGTCCCCGAAAAGATGGCGGTCGTCGGAGGCGTTGAAGTCGATGCCGTTGATCTTGTTGATGACCTGGCGCATCAACGTGCCGTTCTTCATGTAATTGTTGGCATCCGCGAAGGCCATGCGAACGAGGCCATTTATCCGGTCCGTGCCGGGGAGAGTCTCAAGGGTGGGAAGCAGGGTGTTATCAACGAACTTGAGAAGGGGTTCGCCGGTGATGCCCTCGGCATTGGCGGCCCATGATCGCCAACGAAGATTCTCCGGGAGGGGTGAGCGGTAGTCGTCCTGAAAAAGCTCAAGCTGTGTCTCGCGGTCGTCGAAGATTTTCAGGAAGAGCATCCAGCCCAGCTGCTCCAGGCGCTGGGCGTCGCCGTAGGTCCCGGCGTCCTTGCGCATGATGTCCTGAATGGTTTTGACGAGATTGGAGACGTTGGGCATGGGTCAGGCAGCTTCTTGGTAGAGGGCAGTTTCGAGTTCGTGGAGGGCGGCGAGGTAGCCGGGCTTTCCTCCGAAAAGATTGATGATTTCAACGGGGGTGCCGAAGGCGCGGAGTGGGTCCACCTTGAGGATTTCGAGGGATTCCACGCTGGCGATGCCGGCGTCGGCGTATTTGTCGAGCAAAGCCTCAAGGACGGTGCGGGCCTTCGTCTCGTATTTGCCAAAGATGTCCCGCTTCCTCACACCATCGGCGCGTTCACGGCGAGTGAGCGGCGGACGGTCGAAAGCAATATGGCAAACGAGATCGAAGGGATCGAAACCTTGCCCCACTTGCTCGGCGAGTTCATCCAGGAAAACGCCCTGGCTGGCCAATTCCTCCAAGATAGCCTGTTTGCGGTCGGCGGCTTTCCATGATGCGAGGAAGGCATCGAGAGAAGCGTAGTTTTTGAGGACGGCCTTTCGGGAGTAGTCCGTGAGTGATTCCGTGATGAGTTTGCCGTTCTCGTCGAGATATTGAACGCGTTCCATCGCGACGCTGACGGGCACGTCGTGAACGTAATATTTCGTGGCGGGTGTGGTTCCGGTCCCGGTGTCGATGATGCTCCCATCGCCATAATCCGGCGGGTCCTCGGCCACGGTGGGAGTTGTCCCGTTGTCGTCCGGGGGAATCGGCGGGTCATCGGGGCCGGGTTCGTAAATCTGCACTGGATCACCATCGAAGGACGG
This sequence comes from Terrimicrobiaceae bacterium, assembly GCA_028713285.1. Classification (GTDB taxonomy): domain Bacteria; phylum Verrucomicrobiota; class Verrucomicrobiia; order Chthoniobacterales; family JAATET01; genus JAATET01. Next base: position 35,912 of record JAQTOP010000012.1, on the reverse strand, counting down.
ATCGGCAAACAAGGCGGTGGCCCGCCGGAAGTCCATGATGGTGAAGAAGAATTTGTTGTAGTCCTCGTTGATGCGGGTGCCACGTCCGATGATCTGCTTGAACTCGGTCATGGAGCCGATCCGTTTATCCAAGACGATGAGATGGCAGGTCTGTGCATCGACACCCGTGCTCATCAGTCGGGACGTGCAGGCGACGACGGGGTAGGTCGCCTCGGGGTCGATGAAGTTGTCGAGCTGTGCCTTTCCCTCCTCGTTGTCGCCGGTGATACGCATGACGTATTTGCTATTTGCGGCGGCGAGGTCGGGGTTGGCGTTGACCATCGCCTGACGCATGCGCTCGGCGTGGTCGATGTTTTCGCAGAAGACGATGGTTTTGGCGAAACGGTTGGTGGCGCGGAGGAATTCGGTGACTTTGGCTGCGACGGTCTCGGTGCGCTTTTCGAGAATGAGATTCTTGTCGTAGTCGCTGTCGTTGTATTCCCGGTCCTCGATGAGCTGGCCGTGTTTGTCGATCTGTCCGTCTTCCGGTCTCCAGCCGTCGAGGTCCTTGTCGAGGCCGATGCGCACCACCTTGTAGGGAGCGAGAAAGCCGTCGGCGATGCCCTGCCGGAGCGAGTAGGTGTAGATGGGTTCGCCGAAGTATTCGCTGTTGGAAACTTCCTTCGTCTCCTTGGGGGTGGCGGTAAGTCCGATCTGGGTGGCCGTGGTGAAATACTCCAGCACCTGCCGCCACGCGGCATCGTCTGCGGCGCTGCCGCGGTGACACTCGTCCACGACGATGAGGTCGAAAAAATCGGGCGAGAATTGCTTGTAAATATTCTGGTCCTCTGCGGTGCCGGTGACGGCTTGATAGAGGCAGAGGTAAATTTCAAACGCCTTGTCCACCGTTCGGTTGGTGATCTTCGTCATCGCCTGACCGAAGGGCTTGAAGTCGTTCGTTTTGGTCTGGTCCGCGAGGATGTTGCGGTCCACGAGGAAGAGGATGCGCTTTTTGGTGCCGGCCTTCCACAGTCGCCAGATGATTTGGAAGGCGGTGTAGGTCTTGCCGGTGCCGGTCGCCATCACGAGAAGGATGCGGTTTTCGCCACGGGCGATTGCTTCCACAGCGCGGTTGACGGCAACGAGTTGATAGTAACGCGGCGACTTTCTGGAACCGTCGTCGTAATAGTCCTGAGTCGCGACGGCGGCTTGGGGTGGTGTGAGGTTTTTTGCGGCGCAGTAACGGGTCCAGAGCGCTTCCGGGCTGGGGAATTGATCGAGCGGAATTTCCCGCGTCACGGTGCCGCCGACGGCGGTGCGGTCATGCTCCAGGAAGGCATCACCGTTGGTGCTGTAGGCGAAAGGAACGTCGAGGATTTCTGCGTATTCAAGCGCCTGCTGCATGCCGGCCCCGACGGAATGATTGTTGTCCTTTGCCTCGATGACGGCAATGGGGAGGTTGGGCTTGTAGTAAAGAATGTAGTCCGCCTTTTTTGCTTCGCCCCGTTGAACGGTTTTGCCGCGGACGATGACGCGTCCCTTGGTGAAATATTTCTCTTCCTGAATCTGAGTCATCAGGTTCCACCCTGCCCCGCCGGTTCCGCTCAATGCAGGCGTAATGAATTTTGACCGGATGTCGGTTTCCGTGAGGTGCTTTTTCGCTCCGGGGGTGAATGTTGAGATGGAAGACATTGCCAAGTGCGCCTTGGGTTCGTATCAGAAAAAAATAGCGTTGACCAGCCAAGCGCGATCACCCCCGCCGCCTGTCTATGCCCGCAGTCTTGGCCGTGATCGGTGACGGCTTTGAGAATTCCCGCGGGTTCTCCATGATGTAAAAGGCAGTCCCCAGACCTCGAACCAGCAAGCGTGTTCTCCGGTTGTAAGATCGAGCCTGTCGTTTTTGGGGAGAGTCCCGCACAGGACCTCGAATTCCCCAACGACCTCCAGTCCGTATTCGGTCAGAACGAAACCGCCGCGCTCTTCGTTGGACAGGAGGTATGTCTCGTTGCCAACGGCATCCTCGCCATACGGGATGACTTGATAGGTATATCCGTCCAAACCGGTAACTGATGGCGGTCGCCATCGTTCCGGCTCAAGATATTCGCGGATCCGCCGCCGCTCTCTCCATGTCCACTGCCAGTTTCCCACAGCGGAATGGCCGACGGCGGCAGCGTAGCGGCCAATTGCGGCCCGCCATGCGGTTCTCGCCGTGGTCACGAACGAGAATTTTCCTGTCTTGGTCCAACGGACCCCTGGGTGGACTTCCTGCGGGACTCTGAGGAGTCTTGCCCTTTGCGGAATCGGGTTGTGGTCACCTTTCGAGAGTTTGAGGGTGCGGTCGTAATTCAAGGCCATGTAGGCGGCTGTTCGCATGAAGCTCTGCCTGCTGGTAAGTCTCTCCAATTCCACCCGGCCAACGCCGTATCTGCCCGCTCTCAATCCCGCCAAAACTCCCCGCATTGCGGCCGTTTCTGCTTGGGGTGTTCTCGGTTCCTTGCTCCAGACCAGCATGTGGACATGCAATCGCCCGGGACTGCCTTCTCTCGGGTGGAATGCAATGACATCCACGGATTCCATTCCCGCACGGAACAAGAGATTGCGCGTCACTCCTCGCAGGCTATCTCGGACGAGATCGTAGCTGATTGGGTCGGGGAAGGTGATGGTCAGGAAATGGACGCGGCGGAGGTGGCTCAGGTTGTTTTGAAGGGCCAGGAAGAATCCGTATGCCCGTTGGTGCCAGTCTTGTTGGTTCGGCCGGCAGTGGATGGTTCCAAGCTTCATCCGGGCGGCCCATACGAGGGCGCGGAGCTGTTGCCGATACGGTCGCAGTATCTCCCTTGCTTCGGGTCGTCCTGCTGCGGCATCCCGGAAATATCGTTTCCCATTGGCCTGGATACGCCTCAGTTCGGTTTTTGCCTGCGGCAGGAACCCGTAGAGCTGCAAGGCCATCTCCTGCCACCCGATGTTTGAGACACTTGTGTGCCTATTATCAGACGAGAGGAAAACCTCGCCGAGGAGCTGCTGAATCTGGGGCCATCCCCACGGATTGGGCATGACGATGTTCGGGCCGATCCCGCCGATGGTGAATTCGATTTCTCGCCGTGTGTTCGTTGGCATGGCGCGGCTCGAAGCTGGGCAGCGTTGAGCAACGGAAAGAACCAGTTGAAAGCTGGTCGGGACTGGGCGAGATTCCGTTTGTCGAGGACGTTGACTCGCGTTGGTCAATTTTCCGCTGCCCGGTGGGTTTTCCCCGCTGGGCAGTTTTTTTATGGGGAGCCGTTCACCTCCCTCCCATCGCGCTTGGCGTGCATGGAAGGAATATCCTTCGATGGAAAGGGGATTTCAAGGGGGCCTCTGTGGGCGGACAACGGGCGGACAATTTGAGACCGATCCCAGCTAGTGCGATAGTGTGCGAAAGGAAATCGCACTATTTCAAAGAAAAACCCGCAGAGGCTTTATTTAAGCGGCTCTGCGGGTGATAAAGAGTGGTGGCTGGGGAGGGAATCGAACCCCCGACACGAGGATTTTCAGTCCTCTGCTCTGCCAACTGAGCTACCCAGCCGTTGAAGGGAGTCGGAAGGATAGGGCTTCGCGCGGGGATTGCAAGCGCGCGGCGGGGAATTCGGGAAGCCACCACAGCAGCGCGAGTGAAAACGTTTTCAGCGCAGGACGAAATGGTCGCCGTAGCAGGTGAGGCGGATGGGCCTGGTCAGGCGCACGTTGTCCTGCGCGAGAAGGCGCTGATAGACGCGCACGCGGTCGGCGGAGTTGCGTTCGACGTGGTCTCCCTGGAGCTTGTCGGTGAGGCGGAGGTCGAGGAATTTTGCCAGCCATTCGCGCTCAGGAATGCCTCTGCCTGGGGTATCGCCGAGGGCGTGATTCGTCCGTCGCACGAGATCGACGAGGCCGTCTTCGCCGAGATTGATGCAGGCGTCGTAGAACTGGCCGCGGGTAATCGGCAGCTTCGCGCCGATGCGTCGGGCGATGCGCTGGGAAGGGCGCCAGTAGAGCAGATCGATGAGGTTTTGCTGGGCCTGAATGAATGCGGGGTCGCCGCCGCAGGCGCGGAAGGCGGCGGGAAATCCGCGGAGGCCGGCGACGCTGGGGTTGCGGCCCTCGGCGTCGTGCGTGCCGGCGTCGATGGCCTCGAGGGCGGGAAGGTAGCGGGTGAGGGAGTTGCCGGGATGGAGGCGTTCGTATTCCCGAATGAAAAGAGTGCCGTCGTAGGTGCCGCTGCAAAATCCCGCGATGCCGAAGGTGTAGCCGCGGCGGTCGTGGATATTCTGGCAATACGTGGTCTGCAGCACCGGCGTGTCGTTCTCGAAAATGGAGGTGAGCTGCTCGATGGTGAGGCGCGGCTCGGCGATTGCGGCTTGCGAAGGGCGAATCGGAAACGCCACCGCGAGGAGGGCGGCGGGAATCCAAAAGAAACGCATGGGCAACAACGTGCTGCGAGTCGAGTGAATCGCAATCGCCATTTGGGCGGGGATTTTCATCCGAATTGTTTCCAAAGCAGCCACGCGGAAATGCAGAGGCCGATGGCGGCGGCGATCTTGCGAACAGCGGCCTGCGGGATCCGCTGGGCGTAATGCGAGGCGGTGAAGTAGCCGACGGTCGAGGCCGCGGCCATGACGAGCGCTTCGGGCCAGACGATGAGGCCGGCGAAGACGAAGTAGATCGCGGCGACGAGATTGATGAGCGCGCCGAGGACGGTCTTCAGCGCGTTCATTTCGTGGATGTCGTGCATGCCGAGAATGCCGAGCGACGCGAGCATGAGAATGCCGATTCCCGCGCCGAAGTAACCGCCGTAGAGCGCGACGAGAAATTGGAACGCATAGGCCGTGAGGATGCCGCGGCGGTGCAGAAGATCGGCGGCCTGTGCGAGCGGCTCGAGGCGGATGAAGCGGCGCAGCGCGTTGTGGGCGAGAAAGAGAATCGTGGCGAAGAGCAGCAGGAACGGGACGAAGGCGGCGAAGGTCGCTTCGCGCGTGCGCGTGAGGAGCAGCGCGCCGAGCAGGCCGCCGATCCCGCTGAGAATGCCAAAGCGGGTGACGAGCGGCACGATGGCGGGCATCTGGCGGCGGTAGCCGAAAACGCTGCCGAGAATCCCGAGCAGGAGGGCGAGGGTGCTCGTGGCGTTGGCCTGGATTGTCGGCATGCCGAAGGCGAGGAGCGCGGGAAAGGTGAGCACGGTGCCGCCGCCCGCCACGGCATTCATTGCGCCCGCGAGGAGGGCGGCGGCGGAAAGAAGGGAGATTTCCGTCGCGGTCATGCACCAGGTCTCATACGGCGCCGATGGCGATGCAGGCGTTGATGCCGCCGAAGCCGAAGGAATTGCTCAGCACGCGGCGCAGCTTCATTTCCCGGCCATGGTTCGGAACGATGTCGAGGTCGCATTCCGGATCCTGGTTCTCGGAATGCAGCGTGGGCGGGATCCAGCCGTGCTCCATCGCGAGGCAGCAGATGGCGAGTTCGATGGCGCCGGTCGCTCCGAGGGGGTGGGCGGTGTAGGCCTTCGTTCCGCTCACGGGGACGCGCCGCGCGTGATGGCCGAGCGCGGCGTGGATGCAGCGGGACTCGCTCGAGTCGTTCACCCTGGTCGAGCTGGCGTGGGCATTGATGTAGTCGATGTCGGCGGGGTTCAATCGCGCGTCTGCGAGGGTCTCGCGCATCGTGCGGATCGCGGGGTCGCCGGTCGGGTGCGGCGAGGTCATGTGGTGCGCATCGTTGCTGAGGCTGTATCCAAGCACCTCGGCGTAGATGCGCGCGCCGCGCCTTTTTGCGTGTTCGTATTCCTCGACGATGAGCGCGGCGGCGCCTTCGCCCATCACGAAGCCATCGCGCCGCACGTCGAAGGGACAGCAGGCCGTCGGGGGTTCGCGTCGGCTCATGGTCCTGATGAGGTCGAATGCGCTGTAGGTGAGCGGGCTGAGAGGGGACTCGGCCGCTCCGGCGATGACGACGTCGGCCATGCCGTCGCGGATGTAGCGCATCGCTTCGCCGACCGCGATCGGTCCGCTGGCGCAACTGTTGGAATTTGTCGTGCCGATGCCCTGCAGGCCGAATTCGATGGCGATGTTCGAGTGCGCGGAGCCGCCGAAGACCTGGAGCGCGAGCGTGTGTTTGACGGCCTTCGGGCCGCCGGCAAGGAAGGGAGCGTATTCCGACTCGGCATTCGCCACGCCGCCGAGCGCCGTGCCGTAGCTCACGCCGATGCGCGTGGTGGGCGAGTCCGGCGAGTAGGTGAGCCCGGCGTCCTGGAGCGCTAGATGCGCGGCGGCGACGGCGAATTGCGCGTAGCGGTCGAGCCGCTTGAGGCGTTGCGGGGGAAACCATTTTTTCGGGTCGAAGTCGTGAATCTCGCCTGCGCAGCGGGCATGGAGCTGGGCGGTGTCGAAATAGGTGAGCGGGCCGATGCCGCTCTTCTCGGCGAGCAGGCCGGCCCACAACGCCTTGCGGCCCGTGCCGATGCACGTGATGGGCCCGAGTCCGGTGATCACGGCGCGGCGGCGAGGGTCGCTCATTTGGCGCGGGTTTCGAGGTGGGCCTTGAATCCCCGGAGCGTCTTGCGGGCGATGTCGTCGATGAAAAAGCCGCCGATGATTCGATCGGCGATGGGAGCGAGCGCGCGGATGCGAAAGTGCAGGACGTGGACGATGCGGACGAGCGTGCCGTCGGGCGTGTCGTCGAACGACCAGACGACGCCCATGCCTTTCGTGAAGGCGTGGAGATGGGTGAAGCGAATTTCCAGCCGGTCGCGGTCGATGACCTGCTCGGACACCCAGGAGATCGGGATGCCGTCGCGATGGGCGGCCATTTTGACGATGTGGCGGTCGTCGCCGCGTTCGATGTAGCGGATGTAGCGGTAGTGCGGAAGCAGGGCGGGCCAGCGCGAGAGGTCGGCGGCGGAGTCGAAGATCGTCCGCTTCGGCGCCTGGATGACGATGGTGCTTTCGGTGTTCATTGGCGGATGGCGCGGTAGCGAAGGTAGCATTCGCCGCCGTGCGTGCGCAGGGATTCGAGCCGGAAGTGCCGGATGGATGCGAGAAAATCGGGATGGGTTCCGGTGAGCGTGGGCGCGTCGCGTCCGCCGAAAATCAATGGAGCGACGGTGAGGTGAAGCGTGTCGAGCGCGCCGATCTCGACGAGCGAACGGAACAATGTCGGGCCGCCTTCGCAGACCAGCGTGCGCACGTCGTGATCGCGGCGCAGGATCGAGAGAACCTCCGCGATGGGGAGGGACGCCGCGTCGAAAAGATGCAGTTCGCAGAGCGGCAGGATCGCGCGGCGCGTGGCTCCGGGCATTTGACGCGTGCTGAAGACGATGCGGCGCGCGCCGGGAGATCGAAAAACTTTCCACGCGGGATCGAGATTGCCGCGGGCGCTCACGATCACGCGGAGCGGCTCGGCAGGCAGGCCCTTCGCGCGGCGGCTGGCGCGGAGCGCGCGATCGCGAATCCGCATGCTCATCGTGTCGGTCGCGACCGTGTTGCGTCCAACGAGGATGGCGTCGCCCAGCGCGCGAATCTCGAGCAGGCGGCGCTTGTCGCGCGGCGAGGTGAAGGCGGCGGGAGTGTGAGCGCGCGTGGAAACCTTGCCATCGGCGGTCATCGCGAAATTTGCGATCACTCTTGGGCGGTCGCGGCGGTTCATGGCCCGGGATGCTCGGCGACTTCCTCCGTCGCAGCGGACATTTCGCGGAGGTTCGCGGCGCGGCCATCGGACGGGCGGTAGAGCAGATAGACGAGGCCGCCGGCGAGGCTCCATGCGACCGTGACGAGATAGCCGCCCATGGAGACGAGGACGGCGACGGCGGCGGGCACATGATAGAGCGCGCCGAAGAGATTCTCGAAGAGCGTTTCGCGCCAGCCGACGCCTTGCAGGCTGATCGGCAGCGAGGTGATCGTGTTCACGATGGGCATCACGGAATAGATTTCCGCGAGGCCGAGCGCGCTCGTGAAGGCGCGGGCGCTGAAGTAGAAGGTCGAGAAGACGAGAAGATGCACGACGAGCGCGAGGCCGAAGGCTCCGAGCAGCGCGCCGGGGCATTTCGCGTAATGGCGCGTGGCGATGGCGAGGTCCAGGATGCCGCGGCGCATGGGCATGCGCGCGGGCAGGCGGTCTTCGAGTCGCAGGGTGGCGACGATCACGGCGGCGATGATGACGCCGACGGAGCCGCCGAGGATGAGCGCGATGGTGGCGAGCAGACCCTGCGCGACGGGCGTGCTCATGAGCGGTTGAAATTGCCAGGCGACAACGCCGACGGAGACGAGGGCGAGGGCGAGCAGGCCGATCACGCGGTCGAGCACGATGCTGAGGAACGCGGCGGCCTTTTCGCTGCCGGCTTCGCGCATGGCGTAGAAGATTTTCACCACGTCGCCGCCGGTCGCGCCGAGGAGGAAGAGATTGAAGAACATGCCGATCATGACGAGTCGCCACGCGCGCCACCAGGCCAGGCGAATGCCGACGGCCCGCAGGAGAATCTGCCAGCGCTGGGTTTGCAGGAGGAGCACGATGCCGAAGGCGGCGAGACCGGGCAGGAACCACCGGAGATCCGCTGTGTGCAGCGCCGAGGCCATGCGCGCGCGTTTCTCGGGATCGTGAAAAATCCACCAGAGCAAGGCGGCGGTGACCGCGATTTGCGCGGCGGTTGTGAGGAAGCGTTTCATGAGATGCCGTCTCCGAATTCTTTCCGCCAGCGGTCGGCGGCGGCGACGATTTGAGCGGCTTCGGATTTCGGATGCAGCTCGATGATGAATGGGATGTCTTTCGGAAGCAGCGGAACGAGGGAGGCGTAGTCGATGTCGCCGGTGAAGGGCACGCAATGGTCCTCGACGGGCCACCGAGCGTCATGCAGGTGGCAGCCGATGGCGCGCGGACCGATCTTCGCGAGCCAGGCGCGGTGCTCGAGGAAGCCCATGTTTTCCTTGCGCTGGGCATGGCCGAAATCGTGCCAGTAGCCGCACGCCGGGCCGAGGCGGTCGAGCAGCGCCGGGAATTCCCGCTCGGAGGGGAGCTGCTCGTAGGAGTCGCGATTCTCGATGCCGAGGCGGATGCCTTTTTCGGTTGCCGCTTCGATGACGGGTTTGAGCGTTTCGGCGAGGGCCTCGATGTATGCGTCGGAAACCTCTTCGCGCTGCCGCACGCCGCCCAGCTTTTGCTCGCCGTAGGACTTCGACGCGAATTTGCCTTCCATGATCGCAGTGATGAGGCGCTTTGTGAAACCGCGCATCGGGCTCACGCAGCCGCAATGGAGCACGAGCCGCTTTGCGCCGAGGCGCTCGGCGTACTCGAGCGTGTGCAGCGTCATCTTCACCGCGCGCTGGCGAATCTCGGGGCGGCCCGAGGTGAACTCGAAGCAATCGGGGGAGTCGCTCATCACCTCGACCGGCTGGGGGCAGAAGTTGTGGAGGCTGGTGAACCGGACCTCCCCGCGCCCGGCGAATTTCAGGATGCCATCCATCTTCGAGACATTGAGGCCGTGGCTGAGTTCGACGTGCTGGAAGCCGAGATCGACGATCTCGCGGAGCATGTCTTCGCCGTTGGTGTGGCGATGGGAATTCCAGCAGGTCGAGAGGGCGAGCATGCGCGGACCTTACACCGGGAGCGGCGCTTGTGCAGCCCGTTCTCCGGCCTCGCGGAGAGCATGCGCGCAGACGGGCCCGGCGATGCCGACGATCGCGATCATCGCGCCCAGGTGATGAGCCGCAGTTCGTGAGCCTGCGTGAGGTTCTCGTGAGTCGGGATGATGCGGATGTTCAACCCGTAAACACCGCTGTCGCTCGCGGGGATATCTCCTGCGCAGGCGAAGTCGCCATTCCCGAGGGGCTGGACGTCGGCGAGATCGGCGACGCTCGCGTCGGTGATTTTGCCTTCGAGTTCCGGGCCGTAGTAGGCCTGCACCCGGACATTCTCGGGTGCGACTTCGCCGAGGTGGACCGTCGCCGTGACCTTGAGCCGCTCGCCGACGTAGAAGACCTCCCGCGCATCGTGATCGTCGGCGTAATGGTAGGAGATGCCGTAATCGAGGACGTGAATCCGCGGCCATTGCCTGCGGATTTCATCCTTCCATTTGCTGAGCGCCCGGGCCTTTTTGCAATGGTCGGCGGCGAGGGCCGCGCCGGCGATGGCGGCCGGTTCGTAGAGGCGCTCGTTGTATTCGCTGACCATGCGGTGCGTGTTGAAAACGGGCACGACGGTGCGGATGGATTCGCGCATGAGCTGAATCCACGCGAGGGGAAGACGTCCGTCCGGCTTGGCGTAGTAGAGCGGGATGATCTGGTTCTCGAGGACGCTGAAGATGCTCTGGATGTCCACTTCATCCTGCCGGGCCTGGGTGCCCTCGGTGATGTCGCTGCCGATGGCCCAGCCATTCTTGCCGTTCCAGCTTTCGAGCCACCAGCCGTCGAGGACGGAGAAATTCAGGCCGCCATTGGGCGGGAGTTTCATTCCGCTGGTGCCGCTGGCCTCGAGGGGGCGGAGCGGATTGTTCAGCCACAGATCGACGCCGTGGTAGAGTCGGCGGCCGACGTTCGTATCGTAGTCCTCGACGAATACGATGCGGCCCTGGAACTGCGGGTCGCGCGAGTATTGATAGACCTCCTGGATGATTTTCTTGCCGCCCTCGTCGGCCGGGTGCGCCTTTCCCGCGAAGATGAACTGCACGGGCCGCTGCGCGTCGGTGACGAGCTTCAGCAGCCGCTCGGGATCGCGGAAGAGGAGGGTGCCGCGCTTGTAGGTGGCGAAGCGGCGCGCGAAGCCGATGGTGAGGACTTCGGAATTGAGCAGGCGGTTCGCGTGGCGGATTTCCTCCGGCGGCTCGGCATTGCGCGCGCGCTGGCGGCGGATGCGCTCGCGGACGAAGTCGATCGTGCGCCGCTTGAGCAACTGATGCAGCTCCCAGAGCACTTCGTCGGGGATGTCGATGACGCCGCGCCAATAGTCGGGGTTCGTGAGCTGGTCCTCCCAATCGGGGCCGAGGTATTTTGCGTAAAGCTCGTGGAACTCGCCGGCGGCCCAGGTCTTGATGTGCACGCCGTTCGTGATGCTTGTGATCGGGATTTCCTTTTCCGGCACGTCCTTCCAGACGTTCTTCCACAGGCCCCGGCTGACTTCGCCGTGGAGCCGGGAGACGCCATTCGCGAAGCGGCTCGCGCGCAGGGCGAGAATCGTCATGCTGAACGTATTCTCCGGCTCGACGGTGGCCTGGCCGAGGCTAAAGAAGCGGTCGAACGCAATGCCCACGCCGGCCGGGTAATCGGAGAAATATTTTTTCATCAACTCCGCGGTGAACGCGTCGTTGCCGGCCGGGACGGGCGTATGCGTGGTGAAGATGCTGGAGGCGGCGACGACCTGGAGGGCGGAGTTGAAGTCGAGGGTGTCGTCCTGGATGAGTTTTCGGACGCGCTCGAGGATGAGAAAGGCGGAGTGGCCCTCGTTCATGTGGAATACAGCGGGATGGATGCCCATCGCTTCAAGGGCGCGATAGCCGCCCATGCCGAGGACGATTTCCTGCCGCACGCGGAAGTCGTGGTCGCCGCCGTAGAGCTGGCTCGTGACGATTTGATCCTCGGGCGCATTCTCGGAAATGGCGGTGTCGAGCAGGTAGAGCGGAATGCGGCCGACCTGGATGTGCCAGACCTTCGCCACGACCTGCCGTCCGGGAAAGCTCACCGCGACCTTGAGCGACTGGCCGTCGATCTTGACCTCGCGGATCGGGAGGTGATGGAAATTCTGGTCGAGGCGCACGGCCTCCTGCCAGCCGTCCTTGTTGATCTGCTGCTTGAAATAACCGTCGCGATAGAGCAGGCCGACGGCGACGAAATTGAGATCCAGATCGGAGGCGGATTTGCAATGGTCGCCCGAGAGGATGCCGAGGCCGCCGGAGTAATTCGGGATGGATTCGTGAAACCCGTATTCCGCCGAGAAGTAGGCGACGGGCTGCTGCAACGGCGTGGTGGCGGCGCGCCGTTTGCCGTAGGTGTCGGGGCGGGTCATGTAGGCGGTGAACCGCTCGTGGACGCCCTGCAATTCGCGCAGGAAGGTTTCGTCGTCGGCCAGCTCGACGAGTCGCGCCTGCTTGCAAAGCTGGAGCATGCGCAGCGGGTTGTGATTCGTTCGATCCCAGAGCGGGACATCGAGATGGCGGAAGAGGCGCCGGGCCGCGGGCTCCCACGTCCACCAAAGGTTGTAAACGAGTTCCCGCATCGGTTCGAGCGGCGCGGGCAGGCGGGGGACGACGTTGTAGGTGACAATTGTTTCCATCATCGCGTGTGTTCAAGAATTCCGCGCGACCGTGCAGCGGGAAGGCGCGATGTGACAAGCCCGGAATCGGGAAGCTTTGGACATCGCGGATGCGGGTTCCGGAATCACCTTTCCCCATCGGGCGTTCGCGTGTAGGGGTGGGAGTCCAATGAAATATCGCACATTTCGCGGCACCGGGGTGAGGGTGAGCGAGGTCGGGTTCGGCCTCTGGACGCTATCGACAGGCTGGTGGGGGACCTACGCGGACGACGAGGCCGTGGCGCTGATGCGCCGGGCGCTCGAGCTGGGAGTCACGCTATTCGACGCGGCGGATACCTACGGCAACGGGCGCAGCGAGGAGTTGATCGCGCGGGCGTTCGGCGGCCGGCGCGACGAGATCGTGATCGCGACGAAGGTCGGCTACGATTTTGTGAACCACGCCGGCGAGCGGCGGGGGCAGCGCGAGATTCCGCAGGATTTCCGGCCCGAGGCGATTCGGCGGGCGACGGACGCCGCGCTTCGGCGGTTGAAGACGGACCGCATTGACATTTTGCAGCTTCACAACGTCCGCATGGAGCAGACCGAGGACGATGCGCTGTGGTCAGTGCTCGAGGAATTGCGCGCCGAGGGGAAGGTGAAGGTCACGGGCATCGCGCTCGGACCCGCCATCGGCTGGCTCGGCGAGGGCGTGCAGGCGATCCGCCGGCGGAATCCCGCCGTCGTGCAGCACATCTACAACCTGCTCGAGCCGCACCCCGGCGCGGCGATCCAGCAAGCGGCCCGCGATTGCGGAGCGGAAACGATGTTTCTCATTCGCGTGCCGCATTCCTCCGGCATGCTGGAAGGCAAATACACCGAGGACACGGTCTTTCCTCCGAACGACCACCGGAGTCACCGGCCGCGCTCGTGGCTGATCAACGGCGTGAAAAAAGTCGAGCAGCTCCGCTTCCTCGAGCGCGATGGCGCGCGCACGCTGGGCCAGGCGGCCCTGCTCTGGCTGCTCGCCGACGAGCGCGTGGCCTCGACCCTGCCGAATATCTACAACGCCGCGCAGCTCGAGGAATTTGCCCGGGCTTCGGACGTCCCGCCGCTTTCCGGCGAGGAACTCGATCGCGTCGCCGCGCTTGTCGCCCGCAACTTCGATCTCGAAGCCGAGGAAGGCAGATACAAGGGCACGATGGAGCTCGCGAGCGCGTGAGCGGAATGTCGGGATCGGCGCGCCTTCTGACTTCCCGCTTTTAGTTTTCCATTCGTGAAGAATCACCTCGCCCGATTCGTTGGCCTCCGGCGCCGCCCGAAATCGGCGGTTGCCATTCCGACCGATGGGCCCGTCCGGGTGCTGGTGTTCGATTTTGACGGCACGATTGCGGATACCTTTTCGCACGGGCTCGAGATTCTGAACTCGATGGCTGCGGAGTTTGGATACCAGCCGCTATCCGCGGAGGATTTGCCGAAGGCGCGGGACATGACGACGCGGCAGCTCATGCGGCACCTGGGCATATCGAGCCGCCGCCTGCCCATGATCGCGCACAAGGGCGTGGGACGCCTGCGGGCGCGCATCCACGAGATCCAGCCGATTCCGGGCGTGCCCGAGGCGCTGCGCGCGCTGCACGCGCAGGGCAGGCGGCTCGGCATCATCACGTCGAACTCCGAGGAAAACGTCGGATTGTTTTTGAAAAATCACGACCTGGATTTTTTCGATTTCGTGCGCAGTTCGTCGCGACTGATGGGCAAGGCGCGGGTGATCCGGCAGGCGATGAAGCGGGAACACTTCGATGCGGACGAGGTGCTCTTCATCGGCGACGAGACGCGCGACATCGAGGCGTGCCGGCGGGCGGGCATCCGGTGCGCGGCGGTCACGTGGGGCTACAACTCGCGGCGTTCGCTCGAGGCGCAGCGCCCGCATTGCCTGTTCGATTTTCCGGCGGATCTGTTGACCGTGGCGTGAGAGGAAAGCGGCGGGGCTTTTGTCCAGTTCGAAGCGTTTTTTCCGCCGGCATGAATAAGAAAGCTCTCACGGACGCCGCGGGCCGCGGAAGCCCCGGCCATTTGCGCTTGAGCCATGAGTGATTCCAACTCCTCGCAATTCCTGCGCCTCAAGAGCGATCCCATCCGGAAAGCCTTTCATGCCGAACTCAAGGGGCCCGCGTGGTGGCTGGGCGGAAACAAGCGGAGCTCCCATTTCGGCTGGGTGGACGTCTTCGAGCGGAGCGACGGGAAGTGCGTCTATTGCTCGCGCGATCTGGCCGCCAGCACGGACGCGCTGGCCGAATCCACCGAGGAACACCTCGTCCCGCGCTCGCTGCTGGAGGCGAATGGCGTGAAGTGCGACAACGAGCACAACATGGCGGTATGCTGCGCGGGCTGCAATGGCTTGAAGGCCGAATATCTGCCGCCCGCCTCGCATCCCTGCTGGAAGAGCCGCAAAGCCTACATCAAGGAATGCAGCCGGTTCGTGGCCGAGTGCCGGTTGAAGAACTTCCAGAAATACAAATCGCACGTGGAGAACGTTCTGAAGAAGCGGGCAGGCCAATGAACCGTTGATTGGAACAACGCGCCGGATCGAGGCAAACTGAAAGATCCTGGTGGACGGGTTCGAAACGCAGGGCGCCGCTGCCCGCACCTCCGATGCATAAGGCGGGCCAGCCGCCCGCCCGCCTGTTGATTGGCCGGAGCGCCGCGTCGCTTAGATTCGGACGGGCTCGACCTTCCAGATGTCGCGGGCGTATTCGGCGATGGTGCGGTCGCTCGAGAATTTGCCCATGCGGGCGGTGTTTAGAATCGCCATTCTTGCCCAGCGTTTTTTGTCGCGGAAGGCGGCATCCACCCGCTTCTGGCATTCGGAGTAGGACTCGAAGTCCGCGAGAACGAGGAAGGGATCGCTCTGCACCAGATTGTCGTGGAGCAGGCTCAGGACGCCGGGCGGCTCGTCGGGAGTGAAAAAATTCGAGCCGACCCAGTCCACGACGGCGCGGAGTTCCTCGTTCGCCTCGTAGATTTCCCGCGGACGGTATCCCTTCTTCACGAGGGCGGCGACTTCCTCGACGGTGAGGCCGAAGATGAAGATGTTTTCCTTGCCGACCTCTTCGAGGATTTCGACGTTCGCGCCGTCGAGGGTGCCGATGGTGAGGGCGCCGTTGAGGGAGAGCTTCATGTTTCCGGTGCCGGAGGCCTCCTTGCCGGCGGTGGAGATTTGCTCGGAGAGATCGGCTGCGGGGACGATGCGCTGCGCGAGCGAGACGCGGTAGTTCGGAAGGAAGACGACCTTGAGACGATCCTTGATCCGTGCGTCGGAGTTGATGGTGGCGCCGACGGCGTTGATCGCCCGAATGATGCACTTTGCCATGTCGTAGCCGGGAGCGGCCTTTGCGGCGAAGACGAAGACGCGTGGCGTGATCTCGATGTCGGGGTGCTGCAACAGGCGGCGATAGAGCGCGAGGATGTGGAGGAGATTGAGATGCTGGCGCTTGTATTCGTGCAGGCGCTTGATCTGCACGTCGAAGAGCGCGTCGGGGTTGACCGTGATGCCGCATTGCTCCCGGATGATCGCCGCGAGATGAACCTTGTTGGCGCGCTTGACGGCCATGAAGTCGTGCTGGAACTGCGGGTCGTCCGCAAAGGGCTCGAGGCCGCGCAACTGGTCGAGGTCGCGCTCCCAGCCGTGGCCGATCTTCGAGGTGATGAGGTCGCTGAGGCCGGGGTTGCAGGAGAGCAGCCAGCGGCGGGGCGTGATGCCATTGGTCTTGTTGTTGAACTTGCCGGGGTAGAGTGCGTCGAATTCCGGGAAGAGATCGCTCTTGAGGAGCTGCGTGTGCAGGGCGGCGACGCCGTTCACCGAATGGCTGCCGACGACCGCGAGGTGAGCCATGCGCACCATTTGGACGCGGCCCTCCTCGATGATCGAGAGCGCGCGCTTTTTCGCGACGTCGCCCGGCCAGCGGGCCTCGACCTGCTCGAGGAAATGCTTGTTGATCTCGAAGATGATCTGGAGATGCCGCGGGATGACCTTTTGAAAGAGGCCGACGCTCCATTTTTCAAGCGCCTCGGGCAGGAGCGTGTGGTTCGTGTAACCGAAGGTGCGGGTGACGATCGACCATGCGGTGTCCCACGACAAACCGTGCATATCGTGCAACAGCCGCTGAAGCTCCGCGACGGCGATGGAGGGGTGGGTGTCGTTGAGCTGGATGGCGACCTTGTCGGGGAGGCTGTCCCAGTCGGTGTTGAGCTGGAGGAAGCGGCGGATGATGTCCTTGAGCGAGCAGGAGACGAAGAAATACTGCTGGATGAGGCGGAGTTCCTTGCCGCCCTCGGTGTTGTCGTTCGGATAGAGGACCTTGGAAATCGTCTCGCTCTGGTTCTTCTGGGCGACGGCCTCGTCGTAGCCGCCGCGGTTGAAGGCCGCGAAATCGAAGTCGGCCGCGGCGCGCGACTCCCACAGGCGCAGGTAATTTACGGTGGTCGTGCCGAAGCCCGGCACCGGAATGTCGTAGGGGACGCCGAGGATTTTCCTTGTGCCGGTCCAGCGCGGAACGTAGTTGCCCAGGTCGTCGAAGACGTTCTCGACCTGGCCGTAGATTTCGACCTCCATCGTATGCTCGGGGCGCACGATTTCCCATGGAGTGCCATAGGTCATCCACGCGTCGGGGAGCTCGACCTGGTGGCCGTTGACGAACTCCTGCTTGAAAAGACCGTATTGGTAATGGATGCCGTAGCCGATGGCCGGAAGGTCGAGTGTGGCCAGCGAGTCCAGAAAACAAGCGGCGAGGCGCCCCAGGCCGCCATTGCCGAGGCCCATGTCGTATTCCTCGTCGCGGAGCGTGTCGGGATCGAGCCCGAGATCGCGGATCGCCTGCTCCATCTCGTCGAAGATTCCGGCGCTGTGCAGCGTATTCGAGAATAGCCGTCCCATGAGGAACTCGAGCGAGAGATAATAGACGCGCTTGGCATTCGTCTCGTAGTAGCGGGCCATCGTGGCGATCATGCGCTCGATGACGACGCTGGCGGCCGCCTTCGAGGCGGAGAGCCACCAGTCGCGATTCGTCGCGCTGGTCGTGTCGCGAGCGAAGGTGAACGTCAGCTGATTCTTGATGAGGGCTTTGAGTCCCGGGGCGGATTTGTCGAGCGCGGAGTGGAATTCGGAAGACATGAAAACGTGCGGGGTTGCGGGCGCGGAAAAAATGGGTAGCAGGATGCGCACCATGCCTGCGCAGGGCTGCAAATAAAGAAATCGCGACGATTTCGTGACCCGCGCCGGCCCGCAGGCGCTAGATGAGGCCGAGTTTCATCCGGCCGGCCTCGGAGATCATGGATTGATTCCATGGCGGATCCCACACGAGATCGACTTCGGCCTCGTCCACACCGTCAAGGACGAGAACCTTCTGGCGGGCGTCGGCGGCGATCGTTGGGCCCATGCCGCAGCCGGGTGCGGTAAGCGTCATTTTCACACGCACGTTCGTCTGGCCGGCGTCGCTCTTGTCGATGAGGCAGTCGTAGATGAGGCCGAGATCGACGACGTTGACCGGGATTTCCGGGTCGAAGACGGTTTTGAGCTGATTCCAGACGGCCTCTTCGAGCGAGCCATCGACGGCTTTCTTTTCCTGCTGCTGCAGGGCGGCGGGGTCGATGCCGAGGGCGTCGATGTCCTTTTCGTCAATGCGGGCGAGGCCGGCCTGGGTGGCGACGGTGCAGGTGCCGCCGAGCGATTGCGTGATGATCACGCTCGTGCCGATGGGCAGCGTGATTGGGTTGCCGCTGGGAATCTGGATGGCGTCGCAGTCGCGGGTAAGGGTGAGTTCGCGGGAGTCCATGGGTTTATATGAAGCTGGAGAAGACTGGTTTTTGAATCTGGAAAGGGTGAAAAGGGGAAGAATGGGAGGCACCCCCTTTCTCCCTTTCCAGATTAGTCCGTATGCAATTTGATTTTGACGGTCTTCGGTGCGTTGAGTTGGTCGAACAAGGTCGGTGCGGGCGATTTGGGATTTTCGATTTCCGATTTTGGAGTTGGGGTGAGTGCGTCCTTCAACGCCCCCTCGACGAGCTGGGCGCAGTGGATCTTCATCGGCGGGAGCGGGCCCAGGGGCGCCGAGAGGTCCTCGCCGGAGAGGGACAGCGCTTCGTCGGCGGTCTTTCCGCGAATGAGATCCGTCGCCATGCTGGCCACCGCGATGGCCGTTTGGCAGCCGAAGGTCTGGAACGTCGCCCGGTCGATGACCCGCCGCCCATTCTCTTCCTTGAACTTCACCCACATGCGCAGCATGTCGCCGCAATCGACGCTGCCGACCGTGCCGATGGCGTCAGCGTCGGCCATCTCTCCGAGGTTCTGCGGATCGTGGACGGCTGCCCGAATTTTCGTCTCGAGGTCGTCACTCATTCGACGGTGTATCGCGGAAGGGTGGGATCCACTTCCAGGCTCCATGCGTCGATCCCGCCGCGCAGGCCGCGGACGTTCGTGAAGCCGTGGCCGGCGAAATAGGCGGCGGCGTCGAGGCTGCGCGCGCCCTGGTGGTCGATGAGAATGAGGAGGTCGTCTTTGGGCCAGCCGGCCATGATGGCCTGTAGCAGGTCCTGCGTGAAATGCTGCGATTGCGGGAGATGCACGGCGTCGAATTCCTCGCGGGTGCGAATGTCAAGCAGGCGCGCGCCGCCATCATGGACTGCCACCGCTGCATCCCTCGGTTCCATGAGCATTCTTGCGTCCTCGGCGCATGCGAGTTCGATCTGGGCGAGGACGGCGACGGGATCGAGCGCGTCATTGCGCGCGCACACCTCGGCCAGCGTCTCGTCGGGACGAAAGCCGCAGCTCGCGCATCCGCCGATGTGGTGCAGCCGAAACAGCGCGCGCTGGGCGCCCGGCAGGGCCTGGAGCAGCTCCTGCATCGTGACGTCGGGCGAAAGCGTGGCGGTCATGCGTCGCAATATGGAGCACCCGCGGAGCTCTGGCAAGCTGTCGGAAAACGGGCTAGCCCTCGTCCTTCGACTTGTTACGTTGCTCCGCGTGAAGCCGCGCCGCGCCATCGACGAAGCGACGGGAATCCTCGTGTTTCTCGTTGTGCTGCTGATCGCCTGCGCGTTCATCGTCCCCCCGTTCGCCGTGATTTGCGGGGGCGCGATTCTGTTCGTGCTGTATTTCTTTCGCGATCCGGAGCGGATTGCGCCGAACGATCCCGGCATCGCCGTGGCGCCCGCGGACGGCCGGATTGTCGCCATCGCGGATCGCGCCGAGGGCGAGGCGGGCATGGGGCGCATGGTTTGTGTATCGATCTTTCTTTCGGTGTTCGACGTGCATGTGAATCGGTCGCCCATCGCGGGCCGCGTGACGCACAGCGAGGGCAGGCAGGGCATTTACCTCGACGCGCGCGATCCCGAATGCGCGCGCAGGAATGCCAGCCGCCTCTGGATCATCGAGAGCCCGCAAGTGACCGTCCTCGTCCGGCAGATCACCGGCGCGATTGCCCGGCGGATCGTGCCGTGGTCGGCGGTCGGCGACGAACTCGCGCAGGGCGAAAAGTTCGGAATGATTCGCTTCGGCTCGCGCACGGAACTCTGGGTGCCCGAGGGCTCGAAGATTCTCGTGCGCGTCGGCGAATCCGTCCGCGGCGGCGTCACGCCCCTCGTGCAATTCGACGTTTCAACCGAACCGCGGGGCGATGCAATCGGCCGTCGCGAACCCGGTCCTGCCTGATGTCATCGTGAGCGCCTGACAGCCGCATTTTCCACCATGGCCGGCCAGAATCCCAAAATCTACCTGCTGCCGAATCTCATGACGGCGGGGAACCTCTTCTGCGGCTTTGCGGCGGTCCTGCGCATCATCGAGGGCTCGGTGAACAGCGCCGGCGAGGCGCTGGCGGGCGACAAATACAAGGAGGCCATCGCGTTCATTCTCGGGGCATGCGTCTTCGACCTGCTCGACGGCCGGCTCGCGCGGCTGGGCGGCCACGAGAGTCCGTTCGGGCGCGAGTTCGACTCGCTCGCGGACGTCGTCTCGTTCGGCGTGGCGCCCGCGCTGCTCGTCTATGACATCGTGCTGCACGACTTCCACAAGACGGGCTGGGTGATCGCGTTCATTTACCTGCTCTGCGGCGCGCTGCGGCTCGCGCGGTTCAATTGCCTGGCCGCCGACCCCGACCACCAGATTTCGTCGAAGGATTTCGAGGGATTTCCCATTCCCGCCGCGGCCGGCGTGATCGCCTCGCTCACGCTCTTCATGCTCTGGATCGACGAGGGCCAGCGGACGATTGGCATTTGGAAATTCGGGCTGCCTGCCTTGATGCTGTTTCTCTCGATCCTCATGTTCAGCCGCGTGCGCTACCCGAGCTTCAAGGCCGTGAACTGGCGCACGCAGCGCTCGCTGCCGGCGTTTATCGGGCTGATCGCCGTGCTGGTTTTCAGCGCGTTGAATTACCAATGGATGCCGGCGGTGCTCTTCGTTCTGTTCCTCATTTATGGTTTCGTCCGTCCCTTCGTCTCGAAGGCGCTTCGCCGCGAGATCGAGGATGATGACGAAGAACCCGCCGAGCCAGAGAAGCCGGCGCCACGCGATGCAACTTGACCTCACCTTCGGCGAACGACCGGACCCGCCCGAATCGGCGCCGCGCGTATTGAGCGTCTCCGAAGTCACGCGCGCCGTCCGCGCGGCGCTCGAGAAGGGGATTGGCGAGGTCTGGGTGCGCGGCGAGATTTCCAATCACCGCCGGCAGGCCTCGGGCCACCAGTATTTCACGCTCAAGGACGAGGGCTCCCAGCTCGCCTGCGTGCTGTTCGCCGGCGCGGCGCGGAGCCTGCGCGGGCTGCGGCTGACCGACGGCATGCAGGTGCAGGTCTTCGGCGAACTCACGGTCTATGAGGCGCGCGGCCAATACCAGCTCGTCGTTCAGCTCGCGCAGGAGGAGGGGCTCGGCGCGCTGCGAGCCCGCTTCGAGGCGCTTAAGGCCAGGCTCGCGGCGGAAGGGCTCTTCGACGCGGACCGCAAACGCCCGCTGCCGCGTTTCCCCGCGAGGATCGGCGTGGTGACGTCGCCCACCGGCGCGGCGATCCGCGATTTTCTCAAGGTGCTGCATCGCCGCGCGCCGGGCGTCGAAGTGCTCATCCATCCGGTGCGCGTGCAGGGGCGCGGCGCGGCGGCGGAAATCGCGGCCGCGATCGCGGATCTGTCCGCCGCGCCGGAAAACGGGCTGCCGGCGGTGGACGTGGTCGTCGTCACGCGCGGCGGCGGCAGCCTCGAGGATTTGTGGGAATTCAACGAGGAGGCCGTGGCGCGGGCCATCGCCGCCTCGCGCGTTCCGGTCGTCAGCGCGGTCGGGCACGAGATCGACTTCACGCTGGCGGATTTCGCGGCGGACCTTCGCGCCCCGACGCCGAGCGCGGCGGCGGAACTCATCGTGCCCGACGCCGCCGAAGTCCTGCGCGGCGTGCGGGAGCGCGTCGCGCGCATGTTGCGCGAATGCGCCGGGGCCATTCGGTTTCGACGCTCGCGGCTCGCGGCGCACGAGCGATCCGCGCTGTTTCGCGAACCGGCGCGCACCGTGCGCGAGCGCCGGCAGCAGCTCGACGCGCTCGACGCGGCGATGCGCCGCTCCGTGGAGTCGTCGCTCAAGAGCCATCGCGACAGCCTGCGGCGGGCGGCGGTCGCCGTCGCCGCGCAGAGCCCGGTCCCTCGGCTGGCCTCGCTGCGCGATCGGCTGTCGCGCGTTCGCGCGGACCTCGCGGAATCCACGGGCCGCCGCCTGACCCGGCAGCGCGAGCGATTGGGCGGCGCGGCGGCTCTGCTGCAAACGCTCAGCCCCCTGGCGACGCTGGCGCGCGGCTACTCGATAACGTTCGACTCGCGGGGCGTCGTCGTGCGCTCGATCCGCGGACTCGAGCCGGGCGAGGCGATCCTCACGCGCCTGAGCGACGGCGAGGTCGAGTCGGTCGTCGCGAAGTCGAACTAATCGCGGCTCGCGAGCCGGCGTCCGGATTTTACCCGTGTCTCCACCGCGGGAGCGCGGAAATCGGCGCATTTTGCAAACCGGCGTCAAGTTTTGGCAAACGCGCGTTAGCGGGCCCGGCTGGAAGTCCTTAAACCACTGCCCGTATGAAGCATCCTGCATTGACCGTCCTCGCCGCCGTCCTGTTCGTCCCGGCGGGTCTTTCCCACGCGTCCTACCTCGGCATCGATCCCTCGGTGCTCGGAGATCGCGAATCGAGCGAAGTCGAGTTCGCCGCGTGGGACTTGTTCGCCGCTGCGACGTTCATCGGCTATTCGCCCGCGCTCGGCGATCTCGGCGTCTCGCTGGCTCAATCGGTGACAGCCGGACCGCCGTATGGTCCGCAGGCCGGCGCCGTCGCGAATGACCTGTTCTACACTTTCAACAAAGCGAGCGACTGGACGCTCTCCGGGACGGCGTCGGTCGATATCCACACCGTCGTCCTGCAGATCAAGCTCTCGACGCCGGCGGCGGGCGCGCTCACCGACTTCTTCACGACGACCTTGAATGGGGCGGGCGCCACGCCCGTCGTGACGGCCGCCGGCGTGGATCCGGGCGGCCTCGCCGGCGCCGGCTACAATGTGCTGCAGTGGACGTGGAGCGGCCTGGCCATCGGGAGCGGCCAGACGTTCGGCATCAATTTTTCAAATCCCGCCGGCGGCTATCACGTCGCGCTCGACGCGATCACGCTCGACGTTACTCCGGTGCCGGAGCCGCATGAATACGCGCTCGGCGTGGGCGCATTGCTGACGGGCCTCATCGTCGTGCGAGGGATGCGCCGCAGCCGGATCGCTTGATTTTCCCGTGAGCTTCACCTGCGGGCGCCGCGGCAAATCGCCGTCAGGAAATCGCAACCGAGCGTTAGCGGGCCGGTCCCCGATCAACCACACTCCTTCTTCGACGATGTCCCGTTTTGCGACACTTTGCGCTCTCGCTCTCGCTGCCTCGCTCCCGGCGGCGCGGGCGGACGCATTCAGTATCGATCAGCCAACCGCGGACCGCTGGATGTATCCCTTCAATGCCTCGCCCGGCTCCCGGTCCGCCGCCTCGGTCTTCGGCGCGGTGGGCGAGGCCGGCTTCGACGACCGCGACGGGCAGTTCCTCGTGCGGTTCGACACCACGGGCATCGCCGCGCCCGGCCTGGCTGCGGCGAACTATTCGATCGCCTCGCTGCAGCTTTCGCTCACCGTGAACGTCGATAATTCCTTTCGCTACGATCCGACCTACGACTCGTTCCAGACGTATCTCAATGTCGGGGCGCCGAACTACGTGGCGGATTCCGATCCCGGGCGCCCGGTCGAGCTGTTCGCGGTCGGCTATCGCAACGGCTACACCGAGGCCACGTTTCACCCTGAGAATCCCGATGTCTCGCCCTTCTCGCCGGGAAATCCGATGACCGAGGGAGTGCGCAACGCCTATGCGGCGCAGTTCAATGCCGGCGGCTCGCTCATCGACGTGTCGAATAACGTGGCTGGCGCGTTCGAGGCCGCGCCGCTGGCCGTCGGGCAGATCGCCGGCCTCGCTCCCGGCAGCCTCGTGCCCGGGGATTCGCTGATGACGTTCCACGTCGATCTCACGAATCCCTTCGTCGTCGCATGGCTCCAGGCTTCTCTCAACGCCGGCTACCTCGAGTTCATGGTCAGCTCGTTGCAACCCACGAGCCAGGAGGCATCGAGCGGCTTCCCCTCGTTTTATACCAAGGAAAATCTGCTGAACGATCCCGGCGATCCCGATTTCCTCCTCGCCGCGCAATTGAGCGGCGACGTGGCGGCGGTGCCCGAGCCGGAGACGGCCGCTCTGCTGGCGTTCGCCGGAGCGGGTGCGATGTTCATTACCCGGAGGCGGAGGCGCCATGCGTGAGAGCGGAGGTTTTTCCCTCATCGAAATCGTCGCCGTCGTGCTCGTGATCAGCGCGGTCACGGCGATCTCGGTGCCGGCGATGTCGGGCTGCATCCAGGAGGCGCGCAAGGGGAAGGAAATCTCCGCCGCGCGCAAGCTCATCGCCGCCTATCTCGCCGCCGCCGACGACCACGACGGGGCGCTCCTGCCCGGCTATGCCGCGGGGGCGGACGCGGCGGCCAGCGACGCCTCGGGGCAGTCGATCGGCTTCCCCGCGAATGCGCGCTACCCTTGGCGGCTCGCGCCGTATCTCGACTACGACATGCATGCGATTTTATTCAACGGAAACGAGGGCTCCTTGAAGGACAAGGTGGACTTTCACTACGCCGCAAGCGTGAGCCCGAATCTCGGCATGAACGTCACGTTCGTGGGGGGCGACTACGGCTCGGCGAGCGATCTCGTGCCGAGCCCAAGGGCGGCGTCGCGATATGGCGCCTTTTGCGTCACCCGCCTCGGCCAGGCCTCGCGTCCGTCGAAGCTCATCGTCTTCGCTTCCGCCCGCCGGGGCGAGAACGAGGTCGGCTTTTATCAGATAAAATCTCCGAACTTCGCCGTCACGCGCTGGTCGGGCGGCTGGGATCCGAAGGCGCCGGCCTCGGCCTTCGGGTTCGTCGATCTGCGCTATGGGAAGCGGGCCGTCGCGGCCATGCTCGACGGGCATGTCGATCTCCTCGATGAAGACGGGATCAAGGACATGCGCCATTGGTCCAACCAGGCCGCCGACGAGGACAATCCGAATTTCGTCCTGAAACGCAGATAAACATCACCATGAACGTCACCGCACCCGATCTGAAAACCGCCTGGGCCGAACTGCGCCGGGCCGACCCGAAACTCCGCATCCGCGACGCCGCGCGAAAACTTGGAGCGAGCGAAGCCGAGCTGCTCGTCACCGGGGGAACGGTCACCCGTTTGCGCCCCGAGTGGCCGGAGCTCTTCGATGCCTTCAAGACGCTTGGCCGCGTGATGTGCCTCACCCGCAACGAGCACGCCGTCCACGAACGCAAGGGGCATTTCCGCGACATCGGCTTCTTTGGCGGCGGAGCCATGGGCCAGGTCGTCGGGCACGATATCGACCTGCGCTTTTTTCCCCGGCAATGGGCGGCCGCCTTCGCCGTGCGGGCGGATGCGGAGACCGGCGCGCACGACAGCGTGCAAATCTTCGGCGCGGAAGGCCTCGCGCTCCACAAGGTCTTCCTCCAGGAGGATGGCGACCGCGCGGCGTTCGAGCGGTTGATCGCCGAATTCGCCGCGCCCGAGACGGGGTTCGCCGCCCTTCCCGCCGAGCCCGCGACCGTCGATCTCCCCGATGCCGGGATCGACGTCGAGGGGCTGCGCGCCGGCTGGCGGGCCCTCGAGGATACGCACCACTTCTTCGGCCTGCTCAAGAAATTTCAGGTCGGCCGCGTCCAGGCGCTCCGGCTCGCCGGCGGGGAGTTCGCCGTCCCGATGCCGGTCGCCGTCGCCGGCGAAGTCCTGCGCCGGGCCTCCGCCGCGAAGCTGCCGATCATGATATTCGTCGGCAACCGCGGCTGCATCCAGATCCACACCGGCGAGGTCGAAAAGATCGCGCCCTATGGCGATTGGATCAACGTGCTCGACCCCGACTTCAATCTCCATCTGCGCGAGAGCGGCGTGGCCGGCGCATGGCTCGTGCGCAAGCCGACGAAGGACGGGATCGTCACGTCAATCGAACTCTACGACTCCGCCGGAGAAAATCTCGCGCTGTTCTTCGGCAAACGGAAGCCCGGCGAGCTCGAGGACACCCGCTGGCGCGACCTCGCGGAGAGCCTGAAGTGATGCGCTCTCTGCTGCTTTCCCTGCTCTGCGCGGGCTCGGCCCTGGCTGCGCCGCAGCGTGTGGTCAGCCTCGGCGGCGACCTCACCGAGATCGCCTTCGCCCTCGGGCGGGGCGGCGCCATCGTCGCCGTCGATCTGACGAGCGTGTATCCCGCCGAGGCTCAAAAACTGCCCAGGGTCGGTTACGTGCGGGCGCTCTCCGCCGAGGGGATTCTCGCCATGAAGCCCGATCTCATCCTCGCCAGCGGGGATGCGGGGCCGCCGGAAGTCCTTCGGCAGCTCGAGCGCGCCGGCGTCCCCGTTGTCACGTTGCCGAAGGATCACACGCTCGCCGGCATTACGGCAAAAATCCGCGCCGTCGCCGGGGCGCTCGATGCGAAATCCGCAGGCGAAAAACTGGCGGGCGCCTTCGATGCCGACTGCAGGACGGTCGAGGCCGCTTCGCACGCCGGCCGGCCACTCGCCGCGGTCTTCGTGATGGCGCGCGGCGACGGAGCCCTGTCCGCCGCCGGCAGCGGCACCGCCGCCGATGCGATGCTCGCCGCGGCCGGGCTTCGCAACGTTTTTGCCGGCACGGAGGGCTACAAACCCGTTTCCGCGGAGATGCTCCTCGACCTCGCGCCCGCCGTGCTCGTCACCGGCACCAGGACCGTGCAGGCGAGCGGCGGGCTGGATCGCCTCAAACAGAATCCGGCTCTCAGCCTTACGCCGGCGGTCAAGGCCGATCGGGTGCTGGTTTTTGACGACATGTATCTTCTCGGCCTCGGGCCGCGCGCCGCGCGGGCCGCCCGGGAGCTGGCCATCGCCGCGCGCCGCTAGATGGCTCTCGCTGCAATCGCCGCGCCGCCCGCCGGGCCGCCGGATCTGCGCGTCCAATTGCGTCGAGCCCGCGTCCGGCGCCGCTGGCAATTCGCCGGCCTGGTGGCGCTGCTGGCCGGCGCGGGGCTCGCCGCGATGATGATCGGGCCCATGCGCATTCCTCCGCGGGATCTCGGCGCCTGGGCGATGGGGCGGCTCGGATTTCCCGCCGAGCCGATCGGCGCGGCGGAGCGGCTGGTGATCGAGCGGATCCGCCTGCCGCGCGTGGTGCTCGCCGCGTGCATTGGCGCGGCGCTGGCGACGGCCGGCGCGGCATTCCAGGGCCTCTTTCGCAATCCGCTGGCCGATCCCGGGCTGATCGGCGTTTCCGCCGCCGGCGCCCTGGGCGCGGTCGGCATCATCGTGCTCGGTCATCGCCTGACGCCCGCGCTGCCGGGATGGGCGGCGCCATTTCTTCTCCCGGTCGCGGCGTTCGCCGGCAGCCTCGCGGCCGTCCTCGCGATTTACCGGGTGTCGTTGCACGAAGGCCGTCCCGTGATGGCGACCATGCTGCTGGCGGGCGTGGCGATCAACGCCCTTGCAAGCGCGGCGACGGGCTTTCTCACGTTTCTCGCGACGGACCAGCAGGTGCGCGATCTCACGTTCTGGCTGCTCGGCAGCCTTGGCGCTGCCAGTTGGCCGAAAGTCGCGCTTGTCGCGCCGGGCGTGCTGCTCGGCCTCGCGCTGCTGCCTTTCGCGGCGAGGGCGCTCAATGCCCTGCTGCTCGGCGAGGAGGAGGCGGGTCATCTCGGCTTCGACGTCTGGCGGACGAAGTGGATCGTGATGGCGCTGGCCGCGGTCATGGTCGGGCTCTCCGTCGCATTCGCCGGCGTGATCGGATTCGTCGGGCTGATCGTCCCGCACGCGATCCGGCTGGCGGCGGGGCCCGACCACCGCTTTCTCCTGCCGGCCTCGGCGCTGCTGGGAGCGGCCCTGCTCGTGGCGGCGGATTTGTTCGCGCGATGCATTGTCGCGCCGGCGGAGCTGCCAATCGGGATTCTCACCGCGTTGCTCGGAGCGCCGTTTTTTCTTTGGCTCCTGCTGCGGGTAAAGGTCGCCTGGCAGCCGTGATCGACGCGCGCGGCATCGTGGTCGAGCGGATGGGGCGTCCCATCGTAAGCGACGTGAATTTCCGCGCGGCCGCGGGCGGGATTACGGCCATCCTCGGCGCAAATGGCGCCGGCAAATCCACGCTGCTGCGCGTGCTCTGCGGCGATTGCCGGCCCGACCGCGGGAGCGTGAGATACTTCGGCCGTCCGCTGGCGGATTGGCGGCCCGTCGAGCTGGCGCGGCGGCGCGCCGTGGTGCCGCAATCGAGCGCGCTGAATTTTCCTTTCACCGTGGCCGAGGTCGTCCTGCAGGGCCGCGCGCCGCATCTCGAACGCGGCGCGCCGGGCGTGGATGAATCCGCCGCCGCCGCCGCGCTCGATGCGGTCGATCTGGCGAGGGCCGCGTCGAGGGACTACACCACGCTGTCCGGCGGGGAGCGCCAGCGGGTCCATCTCGCCCGGGCGCTCGCGCAGGTAGGACTCGATGGCGGGGGCCGCTGTCTTCTGCTCGACGAACCGACATCGAGCCTCGACCTGCGGCACCAGCACGACGTGCTGCGGGTGTTGCGCCGCTTCGCCGATTCGGGCGGCTGCGCGGTCGTCGTGCTGCACGACCTGAACCTCTGCATGCGCTATGCGGACAAGGTCGTGCTGATGCATTATGGACGGGTGCTGGGCTCCGGCGACGCGAACGCCATCCTCACTCCGGACTGGCTGGGCATCGCCTACGGACTGCGCGTGCGCCGGATCGAGGCCGGCCGGGACGTGCTGTTCAGCGCCGGGTGAAACGCACGCGCGGTTGATCCTGATTGAATCTCAAAACAAACTTCTTGTGACTGAGACTCAGTCTCATGTAATTCAACTCGCAGAAGCATGAAGCACATGGAGAAATCGCCGCCGACCAGTGAACCGCACCGGGCGAGCTTTGGAGACGTTCGCGCCGAGGGATTTCGAATCACGCGCTGGGACGCCCGAGAGGAACCCGCGGAGAGGCACTGGTTCGACGCGCACTCGCTCGTCCTGTGCCTGAATCTTTCCGGCAACGGAAGGTTCCATGATGGCGTGGCGGCTTTGCTGGCGCCAGGCGCCATGGTGGTGGTCTGCGCGCCGAAGCGGCGCCTTCAATTCGAGCGGATGAGCGGAGAGCGCCACCGATTCGTGGCGCTGGAAATGCGGCGTCCGTGGGTCTCGCGCTGGCTTGCGGATTCGATGAAGACTCTGCGCGAGCCGGTTCGCCGATTTCTCGAAGGGCCGGGAAGCGGCTCGGCTGCGAGTGAAACGGTCGCGATGCCGGCGCACGTCTCCCGGCTTGCGGCGGATGTGTTGCGGCCGCCCCACGCTTTCTCCGATTGGGCTTGCTGGCATCATGCGAAGGCGCTGGAGATGGTGTCGCATGCGTTGATCGTGAACGAGGCGGAGGAGCCTTTTTGCGAGCGGACGAAACGGGTCGGTCGCGAGCGCGCCGCCAGGGCGCGTGAGATTTTGCTTGCGGACATCGAGAACCCTCCGTCGCTTTCCGACCTCGGTCGCCGCGTGGGCTGCAGTCCCTTTTACTTGAGCCGGATTTTTCGTCAGGAAACGGGATTGACGCTCACCGCTTTCCTGCGCCGGGCGCGGCTGGATCGAGCCGCGGAGCTGCTGCGGAGCGGCGAGGCGAATGTCACCGAGGCGGCGATGACGGTCGGCTATTCGAGCCTGAGCCATTTCAGCAAGGCGTTCGCCGAGGCCTTCGGATGCTGTCCCTGCCTGTATGGCCGCCGTCCGCGGGAAGCGTCGATCACCCCGCGAACCGCTTGAAATCTGGCCCGGCGGGTGTTTCAAAATTTGTAACTTTCTTGTTGCGCACGCGCGTCATTCCAGTAATCTCACCGTTCCCGCACAACGACGGGGACACGTGACAACCACATCGCCGTGTGGTTTTTTTGTCCCCGGATTTTTTAAGCGGAAGAATTTTCGGAAATCATCCAATGCCCACAATCAATCAACTGGTCCGCAAGGGACGCCGCAAGGTGACTGTCAAATCGAAGTCGCCCGCGCTGGTGAATTGTCCGCAGCGCCGCGGCGTATGCGTGCAGGTCATGACCCGCACGCCGAAGAAGCCGAACTCCGCGCTCCGCAAGGTCGCCAAGGTGCGCCTCACGAACGGCCAGGAAGTCATCGCCTACATTCCCGGCGAGGGGCATAATTTGCAGGAGCACTCGATCGTGCTCGTGCGCGGCGGTCGCGTGAAGGATCTTCCCGGCGTCCGTTACCACATCGTCCGCGGGTCGCTCGACAGCCTGGGGGTGGATGGCCGCCGCCGCAGCCGCTCGAAATACGGCGCGAAGCGTCCGAAGCCCGGCCAGGAAGACGCCAAAGGCACGAAGGGCGCCAAGGGCAAGAAAAAGTAAACCGTTTTATACCACGCCATGTCCCGCAGACGCAGAGTTATTCATAAGGAAGTCAAACGCGACAGTCGCTACGCGAGCCCGCTCGTGGCGCGCCTCATCAGCGCGGTCATGCTGGCCGGCAAGAAGTCGGTTGCGGAAAAGATCGTCTATGGCGCCATCGACAAATCGCGCGAAGGCAGCGACACGGTCGATCCGCTCGAGACGCTCAACAAGGCCATCGAAAACGTCCGCCCGCGCCTCGAGGTCAAGTCCCGCCGCGTCGGCGGAGCGACCTACCAGGTGCCGATGGAAGTCCCTCAGGATCGCCAGGTCGCCCTCGCGATGCGCTGGCTCGTCACTTTCGCCAACAAACGCAAGGGCGTGGCCATGAAGGACGCGCTCGCCTACGAGCTCCGCGACGCCGCGGCCGGCCAGGGCAACGGCATCAAGAAACGCGACGACATGCACAAGATGGCGCAGGCCAACCGCGCGTTCGCCCACTTCCGCTGGGGCAAATAATCCAGTCTTTTCGATCTTTTTTCATGTCCGCCACGCTCCAGGAAAAACCCGCCGCTCCGGCAAACCCGAACTCGCCCAATCGCGCGTTCCCGCTCGATCGCACGCGCAACATTGGGATCTGCGCCCACATCGACGCGGGCAAGACGACGCTCACCGAGCGCATTCTTTTCTACACCGGCATGATCCACAAGATCGGCGAGGTGCATGAAGGCACGACCGTCACCGACTGGATGGAACAGGAGCGCGAGCGCGGCATCACGATCACCTCCGCTGCCACGACCTGCTCGTGGTTGCAGAAAAAGGAGCCAGTCGCGGGCATTTACAAGGCCTTCGAGGGCATCAAGCAGCGCGTCAATATCATCGACACCCCCGGCCACGTCGATTTCACGGCCGAAGTCGAACGTTCGCTCCGTGTGCTGGACGGCGCGATTGCCGTGTTTTGCGGCGTCGCCGGCGTGCAGCCGCAGTCCGAGACCGTGTGGCGCCAGGCGACCAAATACGGCGTGCCGCGCATTGCCTTCGTCAACAAAATGGACCGCGTGGGCGCCGACTTCGATGCCGCCGTTGAAAGCATGCGCACGAAGCTGGGCGCAAACGTCTGGCCGATCCTCATTCCGTGGGGCAGGGAAGATACGCTCAAGGGCCAGATCGACGTCCTGAATCAAAAAGCCGTCCTGTATTCGGACAGCGACGCGCACGGCTCGGTTTATTCCATTGAGGAAATTCCCGCTGAGTTGAAGCCCATCGCCGAGAAGGCGTATCAGGACATCGTCGATCAAATGTGCGATCTCGACGACGAGATTGGCACGCTCTTCCTCGAGGAGCAGCCGATCAGCAAGGAGCAACTCAAGGCCGCCATCCGCCGCCAGACCATCGCGAACCGCTTCGTTCCGGTCGCGGGCGGCTCCGCCTTCAAGAACAAGGGCGTGCAGTTCCTCGTCGATGCCGTCGTGGATTATCTCCCGAGCCCCATCGAGATTCCGCCGGCGAAGGGCCAGAGCCCCGACTCCGGCGAGGAAATGCAGGCCTCGGCGGACGACAACGGCAAATTCTGTTCGCTCGCTTTCAAGCTGTGGAGCGATCCGTTCGTCGGCAAGCTCGTCTTTTTCCGCGTTTATTCCGGCAAGCTCTCGAAGGGCGACACCGTTTACAACCCCCGCACGAACAAGCGCGAGCGCATCAGCCGCCTTATTCAGATTCAGGCCGACAAGCGCGAGGACATCGACACCTGTTACTCGGGCGACATCGCCGCCATCGTCGGCATCAAGAACATCACGACCGGCGACACGCTCTGCGACGAGGATTTTCCGATTCTGCTCGAGCCGCCCTCGTTTCCCGACCCCGTGATCTCGATGGCCGTCGAGCCAAAGACCAAGGTGGACCAGGAAAAGATGGGCATCGCCCTCCAGCGGCTGGCCGAGGAGGATCCGACCTTCCGCGTCTTTACGAACGAAGACACCGGCCAGACGATCATCGCCGGCATGGGCGAGCTGCACCTCGAAATCATCCGCGACCGCATGCTGCGCGAGTTCAAGGTCGAGGCGAATTCCGGCAAACCGCAGATCGCCTACAAGGAAACCATCCTTCAGGAGGCCGACGGCGAGGGCAAGCTCGTCAAACAATCCGGTGGCCGCGGCCAATACGGGCACGTTGTCATCAAGCTCGGTCCGAACGAACGCGGCAAGGGCGTCACCATCGAGAACAAAACCGTGGGCGGCTCGATTCCGAAAGAATTCATTCCCGCAGTCATCAAGGGCCTCAACGAAGCCACGCTCAATGGCATCATCGGCGGCTATCCGGTCATCGACATCGCCGTCCAGATCGTGGACGGCAGCTTCCACGACGTGGACTCGAACGAAATGGCCTTCAAGATGGCCGCCATCTTCGCGCTCAAGGACGGCCTCAAGAATGCGAAGCCGATTCTCCTCGAGCCGATCATGAAGGTCGAAAACATTACGCCGGACGAGTTCCAGGGCGACATCATGGGCGACCTGAACCGCCGCCGCGCCAAGATCTCGGGTCTCGAGACCAAGGGCAACCTCACCACCGTCAACGCCGAGGTGCCGCTGGCCGAAATGTTCGGCTACGCCACCGCCATCCGCTCCCTCTCGAAGGGCCGCTCCTCCTACTCGATGGAGCCCTCGCACTTCGAGCAAGTCCCTCAACAGGTCCTCAACGCGGTCGTTGAACAGAAAAACTAATCGATTGCCATCATGACGAACGGCCAGAAAATCCGCATCCGCCTCAAGGCGTTTGACTATCGCATCCTCGACGCATCCGCGGCGGAGATCGTCGAGACGGCGAAGCGCACCGGCTCCAAGGTCACGGGCCCCATCCCGCTGCCGACCCGCATTGAGAAATTCACCGTGAACCGCTCGCCGCACGTGGACAAAAAGTCCATGGACGCATTCGAGATCCGCACGCACAAGCGCCTGCTCGACATCGTCGAGCCGACCGCGAAGACCGTGGACGAGTTGCGCAAGCTCAACCTCCCGGCCGGCGTGGACATCACCATCAAAATCTGACGTGCCATGAGTATTGGATTGCTTGGAAAGAAACTCGGAATGACCCGCGTCTATGACGACAAGGGCGTTGCGACGCCCGTCACCGTCATCGCCACGGGCGGCAATCGCATCCTGCAGGTCAAGACTGCCGAGAGCGACGGCTATGCCGCCGTGCAGGTTGGGTTCGACGATCAGAAGCCGCAGCGCGTGAGCAAGGCGCAGCTCGGCCACTTCAAGAAGTCGGAGAGCGGCGCGAAGCGATTCGTTCGCGAGTTCCGCCTGAAGGACGGCGAGGCCGCGCCGGAGAGCGTGGACGTGCCCGTCGCCATTTTTGAAGTCGGCCAGTTTGTCGATGTCATCGGCCAGTCGAAGGGCAAGGGCTTCCAGGGCGTGATGAAGCGGCACAATTTCCAGGGCCAGCCCATGACCCACGGTTCGATGATGCACCGCCGGAACGGCGCCATCGGCAATCGCTCGACCCCGGGCCGCGTGTGGAAAAACATGGGCATGCCCGGCCACATGGGCGACGAGCGCAAGACCGTCCAGAATCTCCGCATCGTCCAGGTGCGCGAGACGGAGAACGTCATCCTCGTGAGCGGCGCGATCCCCGGAGCGAACGGCAGCTACGTCACCGTGCGCCCCTCCAAGAAGAAAGTTGCGAAAAAGTAAGCCATGAGCGCCACCGTTTTTACCGCAGCAGAGGCCCAGGAGGCCCGCATCGAACTGATCACCGACGAGAAGAAAGGCAATCAGGCCGTTCATGATGTCGTGGTCGCGCTCCAGGCGGCCCGCCGCAGCGGCACCGCCAATACGAAGACCAAGGCCGATGTGAACCTCTCCGGTCGCAAGCCCTGGCGTCAAAAAGGCACCGGCCGCGCCCGGGCCGGCTCGTTCGCGTCGCCCGTATGGGTCGGCGGCGGCGTGGCCCACGGCCCGAAGCCCCGCGATTATTCGAAGAACGTACCTAAGCAGGTCAAAAAGCTTGCCTTTCGGAAGGCGCTGAGCGCCCGCATCCTCGCCGGCGACGTGCTCGTCGTCGATGGATTCGCCGTCAAGGAGCCGAAGACCAGGCAGTTCATCAGCCTCGTCAGCGACGCCGCCAGGGACGCGCGCAAGACACTGATCGTTGGCAGCCAGTTCGACGAGAATACCTTCATGGCCGCGCGGAACGTCCGCACGTCGTTTCTCGCGACCGCCACGGACGTCAATACCGAGCAGCTCCTCGCGTTCGACAAGATCATCGTCACCCGTGACGCGGTGGCCAAACTCGCCGAAAGGCTCTCCTGAAATGAGCACCGTTTTCGACAAAATCCACACCGTCATCCTCACGGAAAAGGCCACGCTGCTTTCCGAGAAGCTCGGCAAATACACCTTCCGCGTCGCTCCGAGCGCCAGCAAGCTCGAGATCAAGCTCGCCGTTGAGCGCCTGTTCAAGAAGGCGGTGGTCGATGTGAACACCGCGAACTACGCGGGCAAGAAAAAGCGCGAGCGCAAGGCCGATTTCGGCCGCACCCCGCATTGGAAAAAAGCCATCGTCACGCTCAAGGCGGGCGAGAAGCTCGACCTGGTGTAAACCACGCACAAGCCATGGGACTCAAAACCTTCCGACCTCTTACCCCGTCCGCCCGCTTCAAGACGCTCCCCGATTTCGCGGAGATCACGAAGAGCAAGCCGGAGAAAAGCCTGCTCGAGCCGATCAAGAAGAGCGGCGGCCGCAATAACAACGGGCGCATGACCTCGCGCCATCGCGGCGGAGGCCACAAGCGCCGCTACCGTGTGATCGACTTCAAGCGCACGAAGCGCGACGTCGCCGCCGAGGTGATCGCGATCGAATACGATCCGAATCGCACAGCCCGCCTCGCCCTTTTGCAATACCCGGACGGCGAGAAGACATATATTCTCGCCCCTGTCGGACTGAGCGTCGGCGACAAGGTGTCTGCCGGCGAGTCCGTCGATGCAAAGGTCGGCAACGCCCTTCCGCTCAAGTCGATCCCGCTCGGAATCGGCGTTCACAACATCGAATTCGTTCCCGGCCGCGGCGGCCAGATGGTCCGCACGGCCGGTTCCCAGGCCATTCTGAACAGTCGCGAGGGCGGTTACGTGTTCGTGAAGCTCGCTTCGGGCGAGATTCGCAAGATCAACGAGGCCTGCTACGCGACGGTCGGCCAGGTCGGAAACACCGACCACATCAAGATTTCAAGCGGCAAGGCGGGACGCTCCCGCTGGCTCGGCAAGCGTCCGCACGTGCGCGGGATGGCGATGAATCCGGTCGATCACCCGATGGGCGGCGGCGAAGGCAAGAGCAAGGGCGGCGGCGGGCGGCAGCATCCGCAGAGCCCGTGGGGCCAGCTCTCCAAAGGATTCAAAACCCGCCGCAAACACAAGGGCTCGGACCGCTTCATCGTGGAGCGCCGCCCAAGCAGGAAGAAAACCAGGAAATAACGCGCCATGGGACGTTCACTCAAAAAAGGCCCCTTCGTCGAATGGAAGCTGCTCGAGAAAATCGACAAGCTCAACGACGCCAACCTCAAGAAGCCGATCAAGACCTGGGCTCGCCGGTCCACGATCACGCCGGACTTCGTCGGCCACACTTTTAACATTCACAACGGCAAGACCTTCATCCCGGTGTTCGTCACCGAGAACATGGTCGGCCACAAGCTTGGAGAATTTTCGCCCACGCGAATCTTCAAGAAGCACGGTTCTCACACCGCCAAAGTGACGAAATAAATTT
>JAQTOP010000100.1 GCA_028713285.1 Terrimicrobiaceae bacterium | reverse complement strand
CAAACAGGTCGCGCAGCAGGTTCGGTGCGCGAAACGCGATCCGAAAAATCCCCATCAGCTCCGCGCCGAAGAGCGAATTGAAAAGAATCTCCCGGCCCAGCCCGAGCACGCGCGAGCACATCACCGCGAGCGCGATGATCCCGGAGGCTTTGGTATTGAGCTTGTGAGGGCTACCCACGTGCGGCGGCTTTTTGTAAACGCTCCATGATGGCGGCGCCCAGACCCTCCCCGGGCATGGACAGCGCGAGGATGCGGTTCAAACCTCGCGCGTCAAGCCGGCGCATGCCCGCATAAAGATTTGCCGCGACTTCGCGCAGGTCGCCGGTTTGCGAAAGCACCTCGATGGATGCGAAGCCGGCTTCGTCGGAGACGGGATGCCACGCGAGCAGGCCGGAGTTCTCGCGGGATGCGCCGGATAGATCCTCGACAATGTCCAGCGGAGTCGCGGGCGCGTAATGGCTCTTGAGCGAACCCGGTGCGGTGACGCCCCCCCGCCCGCTGCCGTTGAGCGGCGCAAACTCCGCGAGTTCCTCCGCGGGGATCGGTCCGTGCCGAAGGATCGCGATGCGGTCGGCCCCGACGAGCGCGATGGTCGATTCGATCCCATGCAGGCACGGGCCGCCATCCACGACGAGGCCGATACGACCGTCCAGCTCGGCCAGCACATGTTCCGCGGTGGTCGGGCTGATGCGGCCGAAACGATTCGCGCTCGGCGCGGCGAGCGGCGTGCCTGCTGCCAGCGCGACGGCCCGAAAGACCGGATGCGCGCTCATCCGCACCGCGACGGTCCCCTGCCCCGCCGTCACGAGATCGGGCACGACGGAACGCCGCGGCAGCACGAGCGTGAGCGGACCGGGCCAGAATCTTTCGGCGAGGCGGAGCGCGACAACATTCGACTGCGCGAGGCGGTCGAGCCAGTCGAGGTCCGGCAGATGGACGATGAGCGGGTCGCTGAGCGGACGCTCCTTCGCCTCGAAGACGCGGGCGCAGGCCAGCGGGTTCAGCGCGTCGGCGGCGAGGCCATAGACCGTCTCCGTCGGCAGCGCGACGGGTTCGCCCGCAACGAGCGCGTCGGCGGCCCGCTCGACGGCCGTCGCAAGGGCTGCATCGTCCGAGGTCGGCAGGATCGCGGTCTTCAACGCACGGCTCAGGCGGGTTTGCCTCCCCGGGTCAATGTGCTCCGCGAGGCCGCCGCGGTCTGGTCCTTCCGGAATTTCTCCAGCGCGGCGTGCACCCCGTCGAAATCCGGCGCGAGCAATTCCGCCGCGAAGACCGCGGCATTTTTCGCGCCGGCGATGCCGATGGCAAAGGTCGCGACCGGGACGCCGGCGGGCATTTGCACAATGGAAAGAAGCGAATCGATTCCCAGGAGCGCGCGGCTCTCGACCGGCACGCCGAGCACGGGGACGATGGTGTGTGCGGCCAGCATGCCGGGCAGGTGGGCCGCCCCGCCGGCGCCGGCGATGAGCGCGCGCAGGCCGCGCTTCCGGGCCGATTTCGCGTAGCGGACGAGGAGGTCGGGCGTGCGGTGCGCGGAGACGACGCGGCACTCGTGTGGCACACCGAATGCTTCCAGCAAGGCAGAAGTTTCACGCATGGTGTCCCAGTCCGAAGCGCTTCCCATCACGACGCCAACGAGCGGTTTCTTCTCCATCTGCCTTCGTATATGCGGAATGTTGCGGATTTTGTAGCGAATAACCGATTGACTGCCGGCGGGGGAAAGGCGTAGTCGCAGCAGCAGTGCGGAACGCCTCGCGCGTCGTCATGGATTTGTAGATTATGGCTCGAGGAACGGTAAAATGGTTTAACGACAAGAAGGGGTTCGGATTCATTCTCGATTCTGAAGTCTCGGGGGACATCTTCGTTCACTTCTCCGCCATCCAGGCGAAGGGATTCCGGACGCTGAAGGAAGGCGAGGAGGTCGAATACGAACTCTACCAGGACGAAAAAGGCTCGCGCGCGCGCAACGTCATGAAAGTGTAGCCGCGTGCTACCGAACATTGTCCTGATCGGCTTCATGGGCAGCGGCAAGTCGTCCGTCGGGCGGCGCATCGCCTCGCTCGCGGGCCACCGCTTCGTCGATACCGACGAGCTCGTGGCAAAGCGCGCCGGGCAGTCGATCACACAAATTTTTAACACGCATGGGGAGGCGCGTTTCCGCGACCTCGAAACGGCGGCCCTCCTCGACCTTGCGCATGCGCGCGGCATCGTGCTCGCAACAGGCGGCGGGATCGTGCTGCGCGAGGAAAACCGCGCGGCGCTCCGGCGCATCGGCCCGGTCGCCTGGCTGGATGCGCACCCGGACACGCTGTTCGAGCGGGTGTCGCGCGTAAAGAAACGTCCGTTGCTGCAAACGGACGACCCGCGCGCCTCGTTCGATGCGTTGCTCGCGGAGCGGCGCGGAGTCTATGCGCAGGCGGCGGATTTCCGCATCGACTCGACCGACCGCTCGCATGAGGACGCCGCCCGCGCCGTGATCGCGGAGGCGGAGGGCCTCCAAAATCGCGCCCGGGGGTTTGACAGTTGACGCGCCCCCCGGCGACGCGATTTACTCGCCACGCTGTCGATGCGGGAAAGTCGCGAACGCTGCAAGTTCGTGCCACATTTGAGCCGCTGTCGCATCAGCACCACTCACTAAAAAAATCATCATGGCAAAAATCGGAATCAATGGCTTTGGAAGGATCGGACGGCTCGTCTTTCGCGCAATCGCGGAACAGGGCCTCCTCGGCAAGGAAATCGAAGTGGTCGCAGTGAACGACCTCGTTCCCGCCGACAACCTCGCCTACTTGGTCAAATACGACTCCACGCAGGGTAAATTCTCCGGGACCGTGACGAGCGAAAAGAGCGACCCGTCGCTCGAAGAGGACGACACGCTCGTCGTCGATGGCCACAAGATCAAATGCCTCGCCGTCCGGGAAGGCCCCGCCGCGCTGCCCTGGAAGGCTCTCGGCGTGGACGTCGTGATCGAATGCACCGGCCTCTTCACCGACGCCGCGAAGGCAAAGGGCCACCTCGACGCCGGCGCGAAGAAGGTCATCATTTCCGCCCCGGCCAAGGGCGAGGACATCACGGTCGTCATGGGCGTGAACAACGAAAAATACGACGCGGCGACCCATCACATCATCTCGAACGCCAGCTGCACGACGAATTGCCTCGCTCCCGTCGTCCATGTGCTGCTCAAGGAAGGCTTCGGCATCGAGGAGGGCCTCATGACCACCATTCACTCCTACACCGCCACGCAAAAGACCGTCGATGGCCCGTCGAAGAAGGATTGGAAGGGCGGCCGCTCGGCAGCGATCAACATCATCCCCGCAAGCACCGGCGCCGCAAAGGCCACCGCCCTCGTGTGCCCCGAAGTGAAAGGCAAGCTCACCGGCATGTCGTTTCGCGTGCCGACACCGACGGTTTCCGTCGTCGATCTCACGGTCAAGACGGTCAAGGCCACGAGCTACAAGGAAATCTGCGCCGCGATGAAGAAGGCCAGCGAGACCTACCTCAAGGGAGTCCTCGCCTACACCGAGGACGAGGTCGTTTCTTCGGATTTCATCCACGACACGCACTCGTCGATCTTCGACGCGGGCTCCGGCATCGAACTCAACCCGAACTTTTTCAAGCTCATCAGTTGGTATGACAACGAGTGGGGCTACAGCAACCGCTGCGTGGACCTGCTCAAACAAATCGTCGCGTAACGCGCGCCCGGGATTGGATCTGGAATCCGGCGCACCCGCCGTCTGATCTCCGGATTTCCACTCCCCGTCGCCGAGTTTCAGATTCTCCCTTTTCATGGCAAAAAAAACGATTCGCGACCTCGACCTCGCCGGGAAGCGCGTGCTCATGCGCGTGGACTTCAACGTGCCGCAGGACAAGGCAACCGGTGAAATCACCAACACCCAGCGCATCACCGCCGCGCTTCCGACGATCCGATACGCGCTCGAACACGGCGCGTCCGTCGTCCTGATGAGCCACCTCGGCCGTCCCGATGGAAAAAGAGCGCCGAAATTCACACTGGCGCCCGTCGCCGCGAAACTCGGGGAGCTGCTCGGCAAGCCGGTGACGTTTCTGGACGACTGCGTCGGCCCCGGGGTCGAGGCCGCCTGCGCCGCGCTCCAGCCCGGCGAAGTCGTGCTGCTCGAAAACCTCCGCTTCCACATCGAGGAGGAAGGCAAGGTGAAGGACGCCGACGGCAACAGCGTCAAGGCCGATCCCGCGAAGGTTGCGGAATTCCGCGCGAGCCTCACGAAGCTCGGCGACGTGTATGTGAGCGACGCCTTTGGCACCGCCCACCGCGCGCATTCGAGCGTCACCGGCATCGACCTGCCCGACAAAGCCGCCGGGTTCCTTGTCGAAAAGGAACTCGAGGCCTTCGCCGCCGTGCTCCATCACCCGCAGCGGCCGCTGCTCGCCATCCTGGGCGGCGCGAAAATCGCCGACAAGATTCCGCTCATTCGCAACCTGCTCGACCGCGCCGACGACATCATCATCGGCGGAGGCATGGCCTACACCTTCCACAAGGTGCTCAATGGAATGGAAATCGGCGCCAGCCTCTACGATCCCGCGGGCGCGGAGATCATCCCGGAGTTGATCGGGAAGGCGAAGGCGAAAGGCGTGCAAATCCACCTGCCGGTCGATTTCGTCACGGCGGACAAATTCGCGCCCGACGCGGCGACCGGCGCCGCCACCGTCGAGGAAGGCATACCAGCGGGCTGGCAGGGGCTCGACGTCGGCCCGAAAAGCCGCGCGCTCTTCGCCGAGGTGATCGGCCGCTCCCGAACGATCGTTTGGAACGGCCCCGCGGGCGTGTTCGAGTTCGACGCCTTCGCCGAAGGCACGAAATCCATGGCCGCGGCCATCGCCTCCGCGACCGCGGCCGGCGCGACGACCGTGGTCGGCGGCGGCGACACCGCGACGGCCGCAAAAAAATTTGGCGTCCTCGACAAGGTCACCCACGCCTCGACCGGCGGCGGCGCCTCGCTCGAACTCCTCGAAGGGAAAACCCTCCCCGGCATCGCCGTCCTCAACGAAAAATAAATCCGCGAACCCGTGGGGATTCACGGGGTTCCCCCCGGTTGCACCCGCTTCACACACCATGCGTAGAAAAATCATCGCCGCGAATTGGAAAATGAACCAGACCGTGGCCGACACGGAGAGCTTCCTGGAGGATTTCCGCCTCGAAGTCGAGGACGTCGCCGGAGTGGACATCGTCATCGCCCCGCCCTTCACGGCACTGGCGAAACTCTCCGAGCTGCTCGGCGGATCGCAGAAAATCCGGACGGCGGCGCAGAACATGTATTACGAGACAAGCGGCGCGTTCACGGGCGAGATCAGCGCCGCGATGCTCCGCGAACTCTACGTGAAATACGTAATCCTCGGCCACAGCGAACGACGGCAGATATTCGGCGAGAGCGACGCGCTCATTAATAAAAAGGTGATCACCGCGCTGGAGTCCGAACTGCGCCCCATTCTTTGCGTCGGCGAGACGATCGAGGAACGCGAGGCCGGCAGGGAGCGCGAAGTCCTCGAGACCCAGCTTCGCGGCAGCCTGGCTGGCGTCACCGCGGAGCAGCTCGTCGAAACCGTCATCGCCTACGAGCCCGTCTGGGCCATTGGCACCGGACGGACCGCCAGCACGGCCCAGGCGCAGGATTGCCACGCCCATGTGCGCGCTGTCCTCGCGGAACTCACCGACGAAGCCACGGCGGACAAGGTGCGCATCCAATACGGCGGCAGCGTGAAGCCGGGCAATGCCGCGGACCTCCTCTCGCAGCCCGACATCGACGGCGCTCTCGTCGGCGGTGCGAGCCTCGATCCGCGAAGTTTCGCCGAGATCGTGAGGGCCGGGGCGCGCGAGTAGCCCGGCGAAGCTCATGCGGCGGCGCCGCGCGGTGCGAGCGCGCGACGGCGCCAGAGAACGTAAATCACCGGATAGACGAGCAGCTCGAGCAACGCGGAGGTCACGATGCCGCCGACCATCGGCGCCGCGATGCGCTTCATCACATCGGCGCCGGTCTGCATCGCGGGCGACCACATGATCGGCAGCAGGCCGAACAAAATCGCGCAGACCGTCATGATCTTCGGACGGATGCGCTTCACCGCTCCCTCGCGCACGGCGTCGTGCAGATCGCCGAGCGTATTCATCCTCCCCTCGCGGGTGAAGCGCTCCCATGCCTGGTCCAGATAGAGCAGCATCACGACACCCGTTTCCGCATCGAGCCCGGCAAGCGCGATGAGCCCCACCCAGACAGCCACGCTGAGATTGTAACCGAGCAGGTAGAGCGTCCAAAACGCGCCGATCAGTGAGAACGGCACGGCCAGCATCACGATCGCCGTTTTCAAAGCCGAACCCGTGTTGAGATAGAGCAGCACGACGATGATGAGCAGCGTGAACGGGATGACGATGGCGAGCGTGCGCTCGGCGGCCTTGAGATACTCGAACTGGCCGGCCCACTGGAGATAGTAACCGGGCGGCATCGCGACCGTCTTCGCGATATGCGCGGACGCCCGCTCGACGTAGCCACCGATGTCGCTCGCGGTGACGTCCACGAAGACGAAGCCGACGAGCTGCCCGTTCTCGTTGCGGATGCTCGGCGGCCCGCTGCGAAAGCGAATATCCGCCAGCATGGAAATCGGCACCTGCGCGCCGGTGGGCGTCGGCACGAGCACGCGCCGGAGCGCGTCCAGATCCTGCCGGAAATCCCGGGCGTAACGGACACTCACCGGATAGCGCTCGCGATTCTCGACGGTGGTCGTGATGGTCTTCCCGCCGATGGCCGTCTCGACGATGTCGTTCACCTCGCTCACGCGCAGGCCAAAGCGGGCAGCCGCCTCGCGATCGACGGTGAAATCGAGAAAGTGGCCGCCGGTCGTCCGCTCGGCGAACACGCCGCGGGTGTCCGGAAACTCGACAAGCGATTTTTCGATCTCGGTCGCCACACGCTCGATTTCCTTGAGGTTCGGGCCGAAGACCTTGATGCCAAGCTTCGTTCGGAAGCCGGTGGTGAGCATCTCGGTGCGCGTCTGGATCGGCATCCAGAAGATGTTCGCCATGCCGGGCGTCCGGACGTTCGCATTCATCTCGTCGATGAGCTTTTCCCACGTCATGCCGGGCCGCCACTGCTCCGGCGGCTTGAACGAGATGACGGTTTCGAACATCGAGAGCGGAGCCGGGTCGGTGGGCGTATCCGCCTGCCCGGCCTTGCCGAACACCCGCGCGACTTCGGGAATTTTTCGCAATTGCCGGTCCTGAATCTGAAGGATTTTCGTCGCCTCGGTGATGGAAATTCCCGGCACCGCCGTGGGCATGTAGAGGATCGTTCCCTCGTTGAGCGGCGGCATGAACTCCCGGCCGAGCCGCAGGAAGGGATGGATCGTCGCGACGAGCAGCCCCGCCGCGCAAAGAAGCGTGAACCAGGGGCGGCGCAGCACGAAATTCACCGCCGGCTTGTAGATCCAGATGAGAAAGCGGTTGAGCGGATTCCGGCGCTCGGAGGTGATGCGGCCGCGGATGAGCAGCGTCATCAACACGGGCACGAGCGTGATCGCGAGGAGCGATGCGAAAAACATCGAAAACGTCTTCGTGTAGGCGAGCGGCTTGAACAGGCGGCCCTCCTGCGCGGTGAGCGAGAAGACCGGCAGGAAACTCACCGTGATGACGAGGAGCGAGAAGAAGAGCGGGCGGCCCACCGTCTTCGCGGCATCGACGATCACGCGCACGCGTTCCCCATTGTCCGGTTCGCGGCCATTGGTTTCGCGAAAACGCTCCAGCGCGGAGTGCGCGTTCTCGACCATGATGATCGCGGCATCGACCATCGCGCCGATGGCGATGGCGATGCCGCCGAGCGACATGATGTTGCTCGTGAGCCCCAGCTTCCACATCGGCAGGAAGGACAGCAGCACCGCGATCGGCAGGGTGACGATGGCGACGAGCGACGAGCGCACGTGCCAGAGGAATACGAGGCAGACGAGCGCCACGACGACGCTCTCCTCGATGAGCTTGTCGCGCAGCGTGTCGATGGCGCGAAGGATGAGTTCGCTGCGATCATAGACCGGCACGATGCGCACGCCCTCCGGCAGCGAGGGCTGAATCTGCGCGATCTTCTGTTTGATGCCGTCGATGACGGTGAGCGCGTTCCCGCCGTAGCGCATCACGACGATCCCGCCCACGACTTCGCCCTTGCCATCCAGCTCCGCCACGCCGCGCCGCAGGTCCGGCCCGAGATGCACCGTGCCGACATTTTTTACATAAACGGGCGTGCCCTTGTCGGAGCGAAGGACGATGTTTTCGATGTCCTCCGGC
This sequence comes from Terrimicrobiaceae bacterium, assembly GCA_028713285.1. GTDB lineage: Bacteria > Verrucomicrobiota > Verrucomicrobiia > Chthoniobacterales > JAATET01 > JAATET01. Next base: position 3,159 of record JAQTOP010000100.1, on the reverse strand, counting down.
TTCTTGATGTAGCCGCGTCCGCGCACGAAATACTCGGTCGTCGCGACTTCGAATGTCTTGCCGCCCACGTCCGCGTTGCTGCTCCTGACGGCCTCGATCACCTCGCGCAGCGGAATGCCGTAGGCGGCGAGTTTGTTGGGATCGAGATCGACCTGGTATTGCTTGATGAAGCCGCCGATCGGCGCGATCTCCGCCACGCCCTTCACCGATCCGAGCGCGTAACGAAGCGACCAGTCCTGGAGCGAGCGCAGCTCGGCGAGACTGTGTTTGCCGCTCTCATCGGCGAGCGCGTATTCATAGATCCAGCCGACTCCGGTCGCGTCCGGCCCGATGACCGGGCTCGCGCCTTCGGGCAGCGAGCCGCGAATGGAATTCAGGTATTCCAGCACCCGCGAACGCGCCCAGTAAATGTCCGTGCCATCCTCGAAGATGACGTAAACGAACGACTTCCCGAACATCGACTCGCCTCGCACGAATTTGACCCCCGGGGCCGCGATGAAGAGCGAGGAAATCGGATACGTCAACTGGTCCTCGACCAGGTCCGGCGAGCGCCCCTCCCAGTCGGTATAAACGATCACCTGCGCGTCGCTCAGGTCCGGGATGGCGTCGAGCGGCGTGTGGAGCAGTCCGTAAATTCCCGCCGCGATGGCGAAGAAAACGCCGACGAAAACGAGAAAGCGATTGCGGGCGCTCGCCTCGATCAGGCGCTCGATGAACGTCTCCCTCCGCGGTTCGGCGGCGGGACTCATTGCGGCGCGGTCTCAGGCGCGGCGCCCGGCTTTTCGTACCCGTCGAAGTCCCGCAGCGCGCCCTGCACCCGCGACTCCGCGTCGATGAGAAAGTTCGCGCTGTTGACCACGCGCTCCCCGGCGACCAGTCCGTGACGCACGGCGTAGAAGTTGCCGAACTTCCCGTCGAGCGCGACCGGGCGCGGCTCGATCCCTCCATTCCCGCCCCGGCTCACAAACACGATCTCGCGCAGGCCCGTCGGCATGACCGCATCGACCGGCACGGCCAGACGCCTTCCCGCGTCGAGCGCGAGATCCGAGTCCACATACATGCCGGGCTTCAACGCGAAGTCCGCGTTCTCCACGTCGATCCGCGCGCGAGCCGTTCGCCGCACCGGATCCACGGACGGATCGATGAACCTGAGCGTGCCCTCGAACACCCGCCCGGGAAATGCCGCCGTCGTCACGGGAACCTTCCGTCCCGTTTTCAAGAATCCCAGCTCGGTTTCGTAAACGTCCGCCCAGACCCACACGACGGACAAATCCGCCACCTCGACCAATGGATCGCCGACCTTCGCATTGCCGCCCTGCCTGGAGTCGACTCGGGTGACCACTCCGCGGAACGGAGACTCCAGCGTCACGATCTCGTCCGGCTCTCCGCCCTTCTCCAGCTTTGCGATTTGCGACTCGGAAAGATTCCACTGCCGAAGGCGGGCCCTTGCCGCGGCGAGCAAATCCCCGCCCCGATTCTGATTCCGCAGCATGAGAAACTCCCGCTGACCCGTGAGCAGGTCGGGGCTGTAGAGCGAAAGCAGCGGCGCGCCTTTTTCCACGAGTTCGCCAGGCGAGGCGACGAAGAGCTGCTGGACGTAGCCGTCGGTGCGGGCGACGAACGACCACTGGCGTTGTTTGTCCGCCTCGACGATGCCCACCACGCGAACCGTCCGGCTCAACTCGCGAATCTCGACGGTGGCATACGTCACGCCGATCTGCTGCTGGCGCTCGACGGGCACGACGAAGCTGGACGGCTGCGCACGCGCGGCGACAACCGCGCCCTTCTTCATCACCGGCACCAATTCCATTCCGCAGATCGGGCACTTTCCGGGATCCCTGGAATGCACCGAGGGATGCATCGTGCAGGTCCAGTAATCGACATCGTCGTTCATCGTCGCCGCCGGCTTCGAGCAGCCCGCGGCGAAGAAAAGGAGCAGGCAAATCAAGATACGATTCATCGGTGATGCGGATGTTTTTTTGCGGCGGCGGCGGGAGGAGACGGCTCTTCGCCAATGAGCGCGCCCAGCTCGGCCACGGCGGCCTGGTAGTCGGCCAGCATCTCCGCCTCGGCGGCATCGACCTCGCGCAACATGCGCAGCGCGGTCAGCCACTCCGCAAACGTCGCCTTGCCCGCGGAATATCCAAGCTGCGCGGCGTCGAACGCCTGTCGCGCCTCGTTCCGGATGGCGCCGCCGTAGAGTCCGTAATGGTGATGCGCGGTTTCGATGCGTTTGAGCTGATCGTGCAGCCTGCCAAGCGACTCGGCCTTCTCGCGCTGCAAGTCGGCCTCGGCGGCGGCGAGATTTTCCTGCGCCTCGCGGACTCCCTCGCGATACTTGCCGGGATTCACCCACGGGATGCTGAACGAAATGCCCGCGCCGACCTGGCTCACCGTCTGCGCGGCATCGTTGTAGCGTTGGGCGTTCACGCTCACCGCGGGGTCTGGAATCCACTCCCGTTTCGCGAGCTGTACGCGCGCCCGCTCCGCCTCCACCCGATGTGCGGCCATGCGAATTTCCGGCCTCGCGGCGAGCAGTCGCGAGGCCAGCGCCGCTTCGGAGAAGTCCGGCATGGGCGCTTCCGCGCTCGCGACGGAAATCGCCTCCGACGGCGGACGGTTCATCAGGACATTGAGCCGGGTCTGCGCTTCGGACCGCACACGTTCCAGATTCAGTCGCTGTTCTTCCAGCTTCGACGCCTCGATCTCGATCTGCAGCGCACCGGTTGCCGTCCCGGCGCCCGCTTGATAGCCGGACCGCGCAGCATGGGTGATCTGACCGAGCGAAGCCGCGTCCTGGCTGTTGATTTCGAGCTGCCGGTCGGCATTGACGAGGCCAAACCACGCCACGCGAACGTTGCTGGAAACGTCGAGCTGGCGGCGACGCATTTCCTCGTAGGCGACCAAAGCCTCGGCCGCGGCGATGCGGGCCCGGCTCAGGTTCTTGCCGGCGACCGGGAGCAGTTGTTCGAGCGTGAGGGTCTGGTCGGGCATCGCGTTGGCGGGCAGTTCGACGAAACGGCCAGCCACATTGTCGTAGCTCACCCGCGGGTCGTCCCAGGCCTTCGCCTGCGGCACGCGGGCGCGAGCTGCGCTCCACTTCCGCAGCGCGGCGCGGATCGACGGGTTGTTCGCCAGCGCTTCGGCGACGGCATTTTG
>JAQTOP010000154.1 GCA_028713285.1 Terrimicrobiaceae bacterium | reverse complement strand
AAACGCTCGAGCAGCGCATCGCACTGGCATTTTTCATGACGCTCGTGCTCGGCCTCGGCGAGAGCGTGGGCGCACAGTCGATGGCCGTCACGCTCCAGGCGCTGCACTCCGTCCGCCCGACGATCGGCTGGTTGTTCGCCGCGCTGCGCAGGGAACTCTTCGCCGCCGCGCTGCTCGGAAGCGGCTGCGGCGCCTTCGTGTTTGCCGTCGTCTGGAGCTGGCAGCGCGAGGCGATCGTCGCGGCATCGATCGCCGCGAGCATCCTTGGCGCGATGATCACGGCCTCCCTGCTGGGGCTCGGGGTGCCGGCGGTGCTGCGCATGCTCAAGCTCGATCCCAAAATCGCGTCCGGCCCGCTCACGCTCGCGGCGGTCGATCTGTGCACGCTGGCATGGTATTTCGGCATGGCTTCGGTTTTGCTGCCCCGATGAACGTCCGCCCATTCCTCGCGATCCCAGCCGCCCTCCTGCTCGCCGCCTGCGGGGCAAAAAAGAGCGACTCGCTCGTCGTCGGCATGGACCTGAGCTATCCGCCCTTCGAGACGATTGATGCGGCCGGCCGTCCCGCCGGCGTGAGCGTGGACCTCGCCGAGGCGCTTGGCGCCTCGCTGGGCCGCCCGGTGAGGATCGAAAACATTCCGTTCGTCGGCCTCATCCCGGCCCTCAAATCCGGCCGCATCGACGCCGTCATTTCGTCAATGACCGATACGCCCGAGCGCCGCGAATCCATCGCGTTTTCCGATCCCTATCTCACCATTGGCCTCGCGCTGCTCGTCGGGAAAAGCTCTCCGGTTCGATCCATCGCGGAACTCGACCAGGCCGGCAGGACGCTTGTCGTCCGCCAGGGCACGACCGGCGAAGTCTGGGCGCGGGCGCATCTGCGCAGCGCCCGCATCCTCTCGGTCGAGAAGGAATCCTCGGCCGTGCTGGAGGTCATCCAGGGCCGGGCGGATGGATTTCTCTACGATCAAATGTCCGTCTGGCAGAACGGCAGGCAGCATCCCGGCGAAACGCGCACGCTGCTCGAGCCGGTGCAGCGCGAGCATTGGGCGATCGGCCTGCGTCGCGAGGATGCCATGCTGCGCGACCAGGTGAACGCGTTTCTTCGCGACTATCGGGCGAAGGGAGGATTCGAGCGGCTGGGCGACCGCTACCTGCGCGAGCAAAAGGAGGATTTCCGCGCGCGGGGCGTGCCGTTTTACCTTTAATTCTACCTCGGTGTTTGACCGGGGCGGCGAATGGCATTCACTTCCGCATCTGCGCTCGTTCGCGCAGCAGATTCAGGCTTACGAGGCCGACGATCTGGCCGGCGGGATTCACGACCGGCAGCACGCCGCTGCCGCTCTCCTGCATGAGCCGGAAGGCTTCGTCGAACGGCGCGTCCGCACGCACGGTCGGCACCGCAAGCGCGAGCGAGCCGAGCGTGGCTTGCGCGCCGGTGTTCGACGGCGCGGCGAGCAGTTCGTTTCGCGGCACCATCCCGACCACGCGCAATTGCGCGTCGGTCACGACATAGACCGGCTGCGTGTCGTGCAACGCCTCCCCGACAGCCGCCGCCAGCGGCATGTCGGCGGGGAAGGACTGGAAGCGCGTGATCATCGCATCCGCCACCCGCATGCCCGCGACCGCCACGCGCAGTTGGGAATAGGCCGCCTCCTGCTGCGCCGCCAGGAAGACGAACATCGCGATGAAGAGCAGGAAGGCATTCGGATTTGCAAATCCGGGAATGCCGAAGATTCCGACGATCGCGAAGATTACCGCGATGCCCTGGCCGATCCGGGCCGCGATGCGCGTGGCGTGGGCGCGGTCGAGCCGGAGTGCGAGCAGCGCGCGCAGCACCCGCCCGCCGTCCATCGGGAACGCGGGGATGAGGTTGAAGACGACGAGCATCGCATTCATTTGCAGGAGATCGAGGGAGAGAACGGACGCACGGCCTTCCGGGAGTGCGAGGGTGTCGGCCGTCGGGAATCCAAGCGCCGCCCAGATGGCGAGGGCGATCACGACGTTCACCATCGGCCCCGCGATGGCGATGACGAGTTCCTGGATCGGGTTCTCGGGCATCCGCTCGAGTCGCGCGACGCCGCCGATCGGCAGCAGCGTGATGTCGGGCGTGCGGATGCCATAGGCGCGCGCCGCAAAGGCGTGGCCGAACTCATGCAGCAGCACGCACAGAAACAGGAGCGAAACGAAAAGCACGCTGCCGACCGCGAGAGAAACACCGCCCGCCGAGTAGCCCTGATAGCCCCAGAACGCGAGCAGCAGCAGGAACGTGGCGTGAACGCGGACGTCGATCCCGGCGACGCGCGCTATGCGGTAGGACCATTTCATTCCGCCAGCATCTCCCTCAATCGCGCGAACGCATTTTCAAACTGATCCTCCGAGACCGGCGCGTTCATCAGCTCCTCGAAGTTTTTGCGCACGACGCCGTCGCCCTCGATCTCGGCGAGGAACCGGCTCGGCTCGCAGTGCGCCGAGGAGCCGTAGCGCGTGCGGTTGCGGCAATGCGTGATCGTGAGCGAGCGCATCGCGCGCGTCATGCCCACGTAAAACAGCCGCCGCTCCTCCTCGACGGTGTCCTCCGCCTTCGAGCGCTCGTGCGGCAGCAGGCCCTCCTCCGCGCCGATCAAATAGACGTGCGGAAATTCCAGTCCCTTCGCCGCGTGCAGCGTGATGAGGGTGACGCCGCTTGCGTTGTCCTCCTTCTTCTCCTCACGCTCGCGGTCGAGCGAGACTTCGTCGAGAAAGCCCTGCAGGCCCTTGCGCGAGCGCTTCTGGTGCTCGCCGAGGCTGGCGAGCAATTCGCGGACGTTGATCTCGCGCTTGTCGCCCTCCTCGATGGTCTTGCACGAACGCTTGAGGTCGTCGATGTAGCCGCAGTCGGCGAGCAATTCCCCGATGACGTGCGCGGAGTCCGCGCCGGGCGTCGCGATGCGAA
>JAQTOP010000099.1 GCA_028713285.1 Terrimicrobiaceae bacterium | reverse complement strand
ATCCAGGGGAGTGGCGCGCTCCCAGACTTCATCGAAGCTGGCGATGTCGAGTTCGTTGGGCCGTCGGAAGATGTCGAGGGGTTGGTCCAGGCCCATGAGGCGGATGATGCCGTCACGCTCGATCACGCGCGACAGCTCCCCGGCGGATACCGGCTGCCAGCAGCCAATCTCGACGAAGGTGACGGCGGGTTGCGGGGCGGCCAGATCGCGCAATGCGGAGCACCAGGCATCGGGGGTCAAACAGGGATCCAGCCAGACATCCGCATCGTAAGTGGGCCGGGAGAGACCGTGGGAAATCAGGGCGTAGCCGCCCAGAGAGAGGACCCTATGGCGGCGGGCCAGCGCGGCGATCAATCCCGCGGTGGTTTGATGTGCCATCGCTCCATGCTGTCCTTGATTTGATCCGAGATCCACATGGCATCGGCCATGGAGCGCACACCGCCGGGCAGCCAGGGCTCTGAGCTATCGGGCGTGGAGTTGCGCCCGGCGGTGCGCTCGGGCGGCTTGCCCTGATGCCGCCGCAGCACGCGCTGGGAGATCATGCTGGAATAGCGCCGACGCTGGAGTTCCACGTTGGGACGGTATTGTTTCATCCTCCTGCGGGTTGTTTTAGCACGGACGGCGGCTGTCCGCACGGGGGATTTATCCAGGTCTGGTGTCGCAGATGCAGGCCGTGGAGCAGTGCGCCGGTCTTGCGGAAGAGGTCGAGGACTTCGGCCATCGCGATGGGGATACGATGAAAGCGGAAATCAGGGAAAGGGCTTGGGGACCCTTCCCTTGCTCCACGCATGGTGCGGCTCGTTTTCCTTCGTGCCCAGCAGCTCGAAGACGCTTTCGAGTTTTTCTCCATGGAGGAATATCTCGGGCACGAGAGACGCGAATTGGATTATTCGGGAGCCGTTACCCCGCCACCGGCGGGGGGATGAAGCGGAGGCCGGCTTTCTGGCGGCGGAGGAATTCCTCGCCGAGGGCGAGATAGGCCAGCGCGCCGGCTCCCGCGGGGTCGTGCTCGAAGATGGTGCGGCCGAAGCTCGGGGCCTCGCCGAAGCGGACGCTGCGCGGGATGATCGTGTCGAAGACGACTTCCTGGAAGTGCTCGCGCACGTCGTTGACGACAGCGGTGTTCAGGTTCGTGCGGGAGTCGAACATCGTGAGGACGAGGCCGGCGATGGTGAGGCCGGGGTTGTCGCCGCCGTCGCGCAGGAGGTTCATCACCTGCATGAGCAGGCCGAGGCCCTCGAGGGCGTAGTATTCGCACTGGATGGGCACGAGCAGCTCGTCGGCGGCGACGAGGGCATTGGTCATGAGCACGCCGAGCGAGGGTGGACAGTCGAGGATGGCATAGTCGAAGCGGTCCACGGCGCGGACCGAGTCGAGCGCGCGGCGGATTTGCTTGTTGTGGTCGTCCATGCGCGCGACCTCGGCTTCGGCGCCGGCCATTTCGAGCGCGGCGGGGATGGTGGAAAGGTTGTCGAAGCGCGTCGGCAGGACAAGGTCGATGGCGGCGGCTTCGCCCACGATGGCGTGGTAGAGGCTGCGGCGGTTCCCGGCATCCACGGCCATTGCGGAGGTCGCGTTCGCCTGCGGATCGAGATCGACGAGGAGGACGCGGGAGCCGGCGGCGGCGAGGGCGGCGGCGAGGTTGACGGAGGTGGTGGTTTTTCCCACGCCGCCTTTCTGGTTGGCGACTGCGACGATCTTCATGGGTTGGTGGAATAATACCTCGCGAGGCCGCGGGCGACCCCGTCGGCGTATTCGCGAAAGACGCTCTGCTGCATGCGGCCGGCGACGGCGCGCTTACCATCGAAGTCTCCGGCCTGGACGCGGTCGAACACGGCCCGGCTGTTCATGACGTAGGGCTCGACATAGATGACCGGGCATTGGAAAAGCCGGTTCGCGAGGAGGTTGCGGGCCCAGACGTAGGGACTGGATCCGACCTGGATGGCGGAGTCGGTTTTGTATGCGTAGGGGGGCAGGCCGGTCGCGCGGGCGAGGGAGTCGGCGATCGACTCGGAGAGGGCCAGCTCTTCGCGATAGGTCCGCGAAAGGAGCTTTTGCAGCATCGTGTAGCGTTCGTCGTCATACACGAGCTCCTTGCCGGCGAAGCAGCCGGTGATGAGGAGGTGCATGTGATTCTTGTCGGTGAGGGTGGGGTGGGCGGGATCGCCCCAAGCCTCGGCGTTGAAATGCAGGCAGAGCACGAGATCGGGGCGGATGTCTTCGTTGATGAGATCCGCGCGCCGGTGAATCTCGCTCACGCGGTAGAACAGCCGCTCCGACTCGGTCTTGAGGGCCGCGGGCGTAATGGGTTCCTCCTTGTCTGCGAGCGAGAAGGCGGCCTCCTTGCGCAGCCGATCCGGGCGGAGCGGCGTGACGGGGCCGGCCTTCCGGCGCGTGAGAAAGACCTCGGCGCCGAGCGCCTGGAGCCGGGGCACGAGGAGCCTGGCGACGAGGAGGGTCATGTCTCCCTCGGTGATCGGAGGCGCATTTCCAATCTGGAACCAGCGCTCCTCCATCTTCGCCCACGGACCGCCGAGATGGCCGGGGTCGAGGGCGATGCGCACGCCCGCGAGGGGCTTGCCTTCGGGGCGGGCGCCCATCTGGGATTTCTGCCGCCAGAAACGCGGGGCAGGCTTGATCGTTCCTTGCGTCGGAGCGAAGCGCAAAACGAATGGCGGGGTTCCACGGCTGGTCTGGATGAGCGCCGACCGCTCGCCCACGGCAATGAACGGCTTCCATCCACCCCCCGGGGCATAGACGCTGTCGAGGAGAAAGAGGAAGTCCTCGCGCGTGATCGACTCTTGGTATTTGTCGAGAGAACTCCAGTCCGGCCGCTCCGCGAGCGGGCTCAGTCGCGCAGCCGGCGCGATTGCGGCAAACGCCAGCAGGAGGATGGCGGGGAGGGCGCGGCGAATTTTCAAAGCCCTTGGGTTGTAACCGATCACCCGCCGGGGATACGATAAAAAGCACCCATGATGCGGATTCTTTTTCTTGGCGATATCGTCGGCGAGCCCGGCCGGCAGGCCGTGATCCAGCGCGTGCCGAAACTCCGTGAGGAGCGCGGCATCGACTTCATCATCGCCAACGGTGAAAACGCAGCGGGCGGGCGCGGCATCACCCCAAAAATTGCCATCGATCTCCTGCGCTGCGGCGTCGCCGTCATTACCACTGGCGACCACGTATGGGATCAAAAGGATCTCGCCGGCTGGCTGCCGACCGAGCCGCGCGTCCTCCGGCCCGCGAATTACCCCATCGGCGCCCCCGGCTTCGGCAGCATCGTGCTCGAGACGGCCAAGGGGAAAGTCGGCGTGTTGAATCTGCAGGGTCGCACTTTCATGCAGCCGATCCTCGAGAATCCCTTCCACGTCGCGAACGCGGAAATTGAAAAACTGCGCGCCGAGACGCCGGTGATCTTCGTGGATATGCACTGCGAGACGACCAGCGAGAAGATCGCGATGGGTCGCCACCTCGACGGGCGGGCCTCAGCGGTCGTCGGCACCCACACGCACACGCAGACCGCGGACGAGCGGATTTTCCCGGGCGGGACGGCGTTTCTGTGCGACGCCGGGATGTGCGGTCCGGACGATTCCGTGCTCGGTCGCACGGTCGAGCCGATCGTGGGACGATTTCTTTCCAACCTGCCGGTGAATTTTCCGATCGCCCATGGGCCCGTGCGGCTGTGCGGCGCCATCGTCGATATCGATGCGGCGACCGGGCGGGCGGCGCACATCGAGCGGTTGAGCGAACTCCAGCAGGCTTGAATTCATACGCCTCCCACGGCGGGGCGGATGATTACAGCCTCCAGTGGATTCCCGCGGCGGCAAGCCAGACCAGGCGGTGGCGGCGACGAAGGGGAATGTGGAGAATCTCGCACGTAACGCGGTAGAATCGACGCAGCGAACTGGATGTTGTCATACGGGGGGAATTAAAGGGTTCGTCAATAGTGGAAAGATACTCAAGGCACGACTGGACTGTTACCTTGCTGGCAAAATATCGTCAACCTGGACTTGCAGAATTCTTTGTTTCACTTCTTGACTTTACATTTCTTCACTCAAATAGTGGCGGGCTCTTTTTCAAGCATATGAAACGCACGTATCAACCTTCCAAGCGCACGCGCAAGCGGCAGTTCGGATTTCGCGCTCGGATGGCGACGCGGAGCGGCCGCGCCATTCTCAATCGTCGCCGCGCCCGTGGCCGCAAGCGGCTTTTGCCAAAGGGCGTCGAGGTGCATTACGCCCGTCACACCGCTGCCTGAGTCGCGACGCTTTCCCGCGGCCGCCCGCCTCCGCGAAACCCGCGAATTTCTCACGGTGCGCGCCGAGGGTCGGATGGTGCAGGGCAAATGGCTGCGCATGACCGCCCTGCGACAGCCCGATGCGAATCCCGCGCGCCTTGGCCTGGTCACCTCCCGACGGGTGGGCGGGGCCGTGCAGCGCAATCTGGTGCGCAGGCGCCTGCGCGAGATTTTCCGCACCCAGCGGGCGCAGCTTGCCGCCGGCCTGTGGCTGGTGATCGTGGCGAAGCAGGGTGCTTCCCTCGCCGCATTTCCGGCCTTGCGCGACGAATGGTTGCGCCTCGCCGGCAGGCTCTCTATTTTTCGGAACCCTTGACCCGATGAAGCCGCTCCTGCTCGCACTCTTGTTCATCTATCGCGTGGTTCTGCGTCCGGCGCTGCATTTCATCGTCGGCCCGGGTGGCTCGTGCCGCTACATGCCGAGTTGCTCGCGCTATTGTGCGGAGGCGATCGAGAGACACGGCGCCTGGCGCGGGAGCTGGCTCGGACTGCATCGAGTGTGCCGCTGTCATCCGTGGGGAGGGCAGGGCTACGACCCGGTTCCCACCTCACGCTCCTAGATTTTACCAAGGAAACTTTTATCGAATGGATCGCAAAACCTGGCTCGCCGTTGGTCTCTCCATCGTCGGCATCCTCCTTTTTCAATGGTATTACCAGGCAACCTACGGTCCCTACCTCCGCCAGCAGGAGGAACTGCGCCGCAAGCAGACCGCTGCGGCGCCCCCGGCCGCCTCGCCCATCGCGACACCCACGGCCTCACCCCCGCCGGTAAGTCAACCGGTCCAGCCGTCCGCGCCGGTGATGACCGCGCAGAGCGCCTCGCTCACCTCGCAAGGCACGAAGGATCGGGCGCAGTTTTTCTTTAACAACGATACGGGCGGAATCTCGTCGGTGCAGTTGCTCATGCACCGGAGCCTGGATCAAACCGCGCTCAGCCTGAATCGCGATCCCCGCATGCCGATTGGTGCGCTGGCGGCGACGCCCGGCATGGCGATGGGCGGCTTCGAGATGCGGGCGGACAGGACCCGGGGCGTCGTGGTCTTTACGAAACGGGATGCGGACGGGCTTGAAATTGCCAAGAAATTCACCCTCGCCCCGGACCGTTCCGTGGAATCGCCCTACGTGGCGAATCTCGAGATCACTTTTTCAAATACCAGTGCGGTTCCGGTTTCGCGTCCGACCTATTTTCTCAGCGCCGGCGCCGCGTCGCCCATCCACCCGCGCGATCTGCCGACCTACACCCGCTTCGACTGGTCCAGCGCGGGAAGGATGACCGGACGGGATGTCAATTCCTTCAGCGCTTCGAGCATTCCGCTCGTGGGCATCCAGCTCCATCCGGCGCAGGAATCGTTCACCGAAGCGGTGGCCGGGATCGACTGGACCGCCGTCACCAGCCAGTATTTTTGCACGATCCTGTCGGCGCTCGATGAGAAGGGCGCTTCGGTGTGGGGTGCGCGCTTTGTCGTCGCGGACTCCACGCCGGGCCAGCCGGTTTACGGCATCCAGGGCGAAATGGGGCTGCCCGGGTTTACGGTCGAGCCCGGAAAATCGATCACGCGGAAGTTCCAGATCTACGCCGGTCCCAAGGAACTCGCCCGGCTCGATGCCCTCGGCCACAACGAAGAGGCTGTGATGAACTTCGGCTGGTTCGGATTCATCAGCAAATTCCTGCTGTGGGCGATGAATAGCTTGCATTCGCTCCTCTTCAACAGCTACGCAGCCGCCATCGTCGTCCTCACGCTCCTTATCAAGAGCGCGCTCTGGCCGCTTCAGAACAAGGCGACGAACTCGATGCGCCGCATGTCGGCCCTCTCGCCGAAGATGACCGAGCTGCGCGAGAAGTATAAGGACGACCCCACGAAAATGAACGAGGAGCTGATGAAGCTCTATCGCGATTACGGGGTGAACCCGTTCAGCGGCTGCCTGCCGATGCTCATCCAGATCCCGATCTTTTTCGGCTTCTATGGCATGCTCGGCACGGCCATCGAGCTCCGCAACAGCTCATTCCTCTGGATTCACGACCTTTCGCAACCCGACACCGTCGGCTACCTGCCAGGAATCCACTTCCCGATCAATATCCTGCCGCTCGTGATGGCGGGCACGATGGTCTGGCAGATGGCGATTTCGCCGAAGACCGGGGATGCGATGCAGCAGCGCATGATGATGTTCATGCCGGTCATCTTTATTGCGTTTGCCTACAATTACGCCTCCGCCTTGTCGCTGTATTGGACAACCCAAAACCTTTTCTCTATCATCCAGCTTTATCTGACGCGAAACAGACCGCTGCCGACGCTCGAGAAAATGAAGGTCGCCGCGAAGCGGAAGGCGATTCCGGCGGCGAAAACGCGCAAGAAACGCCCGTAGCAATGAACGAATCGCCAAAGGAAATTCTCGACACGATTCTGGGTTACCTCGGCTTTGCGTTCCAAATCGAGGAGCAGGAACGCGACGGACACCCGGTGCTTCAGATTTACACCCACGAGGCCGGCCTCCTCATCGGCCGGCAGGAGCAGACGCTCGACGACATGCAGTATCTCGTGAATCGCCTGCTGCTGACGGGCGACGCAGCCGGGCCGCGCGTGATTGTGGATGTCGAACATCACCGTGCCATGCGCGACGACGCGCTCATCCTGAAGGTCCAGCATCTCGCCGAAGCCGTGCGGAACGGCAGCCGCCCGCTCCAGACCGAGCCGCTGAATTCCTACGACCGCCGCATCGTTCATCACGCCTTCAAGGACGACCCGATCATCACCACGTGGAGTCCGCCCGACGATGCCCGCGTGAAGCGCATTACCCTGCGGCTGAAAAGACGGGAGTAACCGGCCCAACCCTTTCCCGCCACGCCCCTCAAGCCGCGAGACGCGGTGTCTCCTTCGAGGCGATCGGCTCGGGCACGCCGCCAAATTTCCGATAGATATACCGAGCGGCCGTGGAGTTGACCCGGGCCGTCGCGGTGACGCGCAGCAGTCCCTCCTCGCGGAGACGTTCGAGCGACTTGTGCAGGAGCGCGCTTCCCAGCCCGCGGCTGCGATACTCGTGGAGAATGCACGGCCCGGTGAGGAGATGAAACTCGGCATCCTGGGAGAAAGCGAGCACCGATGCGCCGATCACGCGGCTGCCATGCTGCACCACCACACAGGCCGGCGGCACAAGAGCGAGGGCATCCTCGCAGCGCCTTTTTAGATCGCGAGCGAAGGCCGTCCTCGCGCCTGTCCACGCCCGCTCCATCATCAGCGCGCTGGAAACGACCTTCATCACGATTTCGCGCTCCGATTCATCGGCCAGGCGGAATACAAACGGCGGCAACGCCGGTCGTGCCGCGTCCAGTCGCTTGTCGAGGTCCCAATGGAACCGTTGCCAGTCGTTAGCCATTTCAAAAATTCCTGCGTCCCCGCGCGTGACGGGATGCGTCGTCCGCTCGTTCAAGAGGCGTCCTGGTCGTTGCAACAAACCCACCAGACTCCCCCGAGGAGAGCGCCCGCCATGACTGCAAATGCCGTAAAAGTGAACATGAACGCGGACGGAAATCCCAAAGCGATCCTCGCGAGTCAATACAATTGCGGAAATCTTCGCGCATTAGGACGATTCCCTCCCTGCCGCCGGCTCGACTCCAAAAAAATCGCGCAGCACCTCCCGATAGACCGCGCGCTTCATTGGCGCGACGGTCCCGATCGGAAAGCTTGCCGGCTTAAACCACCGCACCGCCTGGAACTCCATCGTGGAAGGATCGCGCAGGATCGCCTTTTCGTCGCCGAGCAGGTCCGCGAGAAAATATGTTTGTTCCTGGCCGCCGCATCCTTCCTTCGTGCGCCCATCCGGGAACGTATACCGGTATGGCCCGCGCTTTTCGACGACGCGGTAGTCCGCCGGTGGCAGGGAGATTTCTTCGAGCACCTCGCGTGCGAGCGCCGCTTCGAGCGATTCCCCGGCGTTCACGCCGCCTTGCGGGAACTGCCAGGCCCCGGAGAGGTCGCTGCGCTCGCCGGCGAGCACGCGTCCATCGGCCCGGCGGAGAATGAAAGCGACATTCGGCCGGTATCGAATCATGCCTCGAAGGTAAGCAACCCGCGCGCCGCTGCCAGCCGCAATTTCCCGGCCTGCGCTCCCTGCCCGGCCCCACTCTTGATCTCCCGATAACGAAGACTGGAAACCGCCGCCCGGCTGGCTATATTTGGACGCTCGACTCGCGAGCCACCATCTCGCGCCGATTTGCATGAAGCGTTTTATTCCCGCCGCCGCTGTCGCCGCCTTCGCGTGCGCCCAACCACTCGCCGCACAGCAGCAGCCGGGCAACGGCCAGAATTCCACCGCGGATCAGAACCGCAAGGACGGCGAGAAGTCGAGAATACCGCGCACGACCGTGGCTTTTTGGAAGGCGGAGCTGCCCGGCGGATCCTTCGTTGTCGCGCGCAATGCAATCAGTGCGATCAGCCTCCAGCAATACATCCTCGATGGCGCCGCGCGCGTCACCGAGGTGAACATCAGCATCGCGGGCGACTTCCGGCCGCGCTTTTACTACATCGAGCCGCTTGCCGCGACGGCCGTGCAGGCCCTGCCCGGAGGCCAGGCCGCCGCCGACCACGCGCAAGTCGTGGGGCAGGGCGCGGTGAATCGCGTCATCCCCGGCGACCCGATCTGGGCGAAGGTCGTGAAAAACTACCCCACCACCACCCACGCGGGCACCATCGAGTTCCGCCTCGAGACGAAGGATCAACTCGACAAGCTCTACGAAAGCGTCGAGCGCGCATGGATCAGCGGGAAGAGCGAGGTTTACACGCCCGACGGCGCGCAGCCCTATCAGACCGGGAAAAAGAGTGACGATCAGGATGCGTCTTCGTCGGATGCAGACGCCACGGGAGCCGTCGGCGGTGCCACGAACTAACCCCGCGCCGCCTCGATTCTTGAAGAACCATCCCACACACGAATGCGGCGTATTCGCCGTCTTCGGCCACCCCGACGCCGCGATCCTCACCTACTACGGCCTGTTCGCCCTGCAACACCGCGGCCAGGAAAGCGCGGGCATCGTGACGGCAAAACAATCCGACACGCCCTTCGCCAGCCACAAGGGCATGGGCCTCGTCGCACAGGTCTTCGGCATGGGCGACCTCGAACGGCTGAAGGGCACGCGCGCCATCGGCCACGTCCGCTACTCGACCACCGGCTCGAGCAACCTCAAGAACGCGCAGCCGTTCGTCGTCGATACGTCGCGCGGCCAGATCGCCATCGCGCACAACGGCAACCTCGTGAACGCCGCGCAGCTCCGCGTCGAACTCGAGGCCGAGGGCTCCATTTTCCAAACCACCGTCGATAGCGAAATCGCGCTGCACCTGCTCGCGAAGGTTCCCGACGCCGGGAGCCCGCTCGCCGCGCTGCGTCGGATGGAGGGCGCATTTTCCATGGTCATCATGGGAGAGAACGAAATCATCGGCGTGCGCGACCCGTTCGGCTTCCGTCCGCTCGCGCTCGGCCGGCTCGACGGCGCCTACGTCATCTCGTCCGAGACCTGTGCGTTCGACCTCATCCACGCCGAGTTCATCCGCGAGATCGAGCCCGGCGAAGTCGTCATCATCGACGAACATGGCATCCGTTCGGAATGGCCGTTCCGCCGCGCGAAGAAGGCATTCTGCATTTTCGAATACGTCTATTTCGCGCGGCCCGACAGCAACATCGACGGCACGAACGTGAAGGAGGTGCGCGTGCAGATGGGCCGCGAACTCGCGCGCCAGCATCCCGTCGAGGCGGACATCGTCGTGCCCGTGCCGGATTCGGGGATCTATGCCGCGCTGGGATATTCCGAGGAACTCGGCATCCCCTTCGATCTCGCCTTCGTGCGCAACCACTACATCGGACGCACGTTCATCCAGCCCACGCAGCTCATCCGCGACTTCAACGTGCGCGTGAAGCTGAACCTCATCGGCGAGGCCGTGCGCGGCAAACGCGTCGTCGTCATCGACGACTCCATCGTGCGCGGCACCACGGCGCGCACCCGCGTCGTAAATCTCCGCGAAGCCGGCGCGAAGGAAGTCCACCTGCGGATCAGTTGCCCGCCGCACAAGCACGCCTGCTTCTATGGCATCGACTTTCCCGATCCGGAGAAGCTCCTCGCGAACCAGATGACCCGCGAGCAAATCTGCGAATACCTCGGCGCGGACAGCCTCGGCTACCTCGACGTCGATGCGATGGTGCGCGCCACGCGCCGCGAGAAAAACGGCTTCTGCATGGCCTGTTTCACCGGCGATTACCCACTGCCCTACGACGCGGCGTTCGACAAATACGTGATGGAAAACCGCCGCGGCAAAGCCCGCCTGCTGCCCGCCACGCAGCAGCCCAGCCTCCTGCCAGCCGCCCCGCCGGAGGCGCCGCCGAACGTATGAACAAGAAAGCCTACGCCGCCGCCGGCGTCGATGTGGACCTCGGCAACGAGGTCAAGAGCGGCATCCAGAAACTCGTTCGCGACACCCACGGCCCGGAGGTGCTCGGGAAAATCGGCGGCTTCGGCGGCCTGTTTCGTCCCGACTTCCGCGGCATGAAGGAGCCCGTGCTTGTCTCCAGCGTCGATGGCGTCGGCACGAAATTGAAGGTCGCCTTCGCCTCCGGCCGGCACGACACCATCGGCCAGGACCTCGTCAACCACTGCATCAACGACATCGCCGTCGTCGGTGCGCGCCCGCTGTTCTTCCTCGATTACCTCGCCTCCGCCGCGCTCGACCCCGCCGTCTTCACGCAGATTCTCAAAGGCTTTGCCAAAGCCTGCAAAGCCGGCGGCTGCGCGCTCATCGGCGGCGAGACCGCGCAGATGCCCGGCATGTATCGGCCCGGCGAATACGACGTCGCCGGCGCCATCGTCGGCGTCGTGGACCGCGCGAAAATTCTCGACGGCTCCCGCGTCCGCCGCGGCGACGTGCTCATCGGTCTTGCCTCGAACGGCCTGCACACGAACGGCTACTCGCTCGCGCGCAAGGTGCTCTTCGACCGGCTGAAATTAAGGCCCGGGGCCCGGATTGACGGCGTGAAGGGCACCCTCGGCGACGAGCTTCTGCGCGTGCATAAGAACTACCAGCCGCTCATGGCCGGCCTCCCGCCGCGCGCGCTCAAGGCCGCGGCCCACATCACCGGCGGCGGATTGATCGACAACCTCCCGCGCGTGCTGCCGCCGAATTGCGATGCGGAAATCGACACCTCCGCATGGAAGGCGCCCGCGATCTTCGAGCTCATCGGACGTGCAGGCAAAGTGGACCGCGAGGAAATGTTCCAGGTCTTCAACATGGGCATCGGCATGGTCCTCATCGTCGACGAAAAATCCGCCTCCGACGTTCTCAGGCAGACTCGCGCCCGCGTGATCGGGCGCATCGCCCCCGGCGCGGGCGTGGTGCGACTTAGGTGACGCCGCCGCCGGCAGAATTCGTGTTTCCCCGCTTACAATTGATTGCGCGCGGACCGATTCCCGGCATGCTTGGGGGCGTCTCAACGTGCTGAACTTTTGGAAAAAAAAACCCGCCCTGGGGGTGGGTCTCGGGGTCGGGTTGCTCGGCGCGCTCGCGCTCGCCATGCGTTACGGTCTGCAGCGTTCCACGCGCCAGCCATTGCCCGACATCATTTCGCCCGCGATTTTTGCCACGCGGATCTGCCAGACCACGCACGCCGAGATTGTCTATCACACGTCCGGCGCGGGGGAGCCGCTCGTCTTTCTTCACGGCCTTTACCCGGGCGCATCCTCCTTCGAGTGGTCGCGCGTCTATCCCCAGTTCGCGGTCGGCCACCAGGTC
>JAQTOP010000098.1 GCA_028713285.1 Terrimicrobiaceae bacterium | reverse complement strand
GCGACGTGCAGTGGATGACGGCCGGCAAGGGAATCGTCCACGAGGAATTTCACTCCCGCGAATTCACTCGCAAGGGTGGCACGCTGGAGATGGTGCAGCTCTGGGTCAATCTGCGCGCAAAGGACAAAAGCGCCAGTCCGGGCTACCAAACGCTTCTCGATGCGCAGATTCCGACCGTGCCGCTGCCCGCGGATGCCGGAACGCTGCGCGTGATCGCGGGAGATTACGCAGGCCACAAAGGCCCGGCGAAGACGTTTACTCCCATCAATGTGTGGGACGTGACTCTCCGCGCTGGCAAGTCCGCGGACCTCCGCCTGCCCGACGGCCACACGACCACTTTTCTGGTATTGAGCGGCGGCGTCACGGTGCATGGCGAACGTGCCGTCGGCGAAGGCGAACTGGCCCTCTTCGCCCGCTCCGGCGACGGCATTGCCGTGAAAGCGAACTCCGATGCCAGGCTCCTCGTGATGGACGGCGAACCCATCGACGAACCGGTGGTGGGCCACGGGCCGTTCGTCATGAACACCCGCGCCGAGATCGCGCAGGCGTTCGAGGACTACCAGCTCGGCCACATGGGAGAACTCGCGTAGGCGCCGGTTTCCACAAGCTCCACGCGGGCGGGCGGCTTGCTTTCCCTGCGCCGGAGCGGCTAAAAGCGGGAACCCATGTCCGCTCCGTCGATCCCCCTTGAGAAAACTCCAGGATGGATCTCGTGTCCCGAGTGCGAAGCGGCGTGCCGCGATCGCGCGCTCCCCCGGCGCGCGGCGCTGCGTTGCGTGCGATGCGGCGTGCAAGTGAGGAAGGAAACGGGCGCCCGCTCCTTCCAGCCCGCATGGGCGCTGGCGACGGCGGGTTTGCTCCTCGTGGCGCTGGCCAATGCGAACCCCGTCCTCACCTTCGACGTGGCGGGAAACACGCAATCGAACCTCATGGTGACGGGTGTCCTGGGATTGTTCGATCAAGGCTACTGGCCGGTGGCGGCGCTGGTATTTTTTGCGGGCATCGCCGGCCCGGCCCTGCACCTGGCGGCGGTGTGGTATGTCGCGGCGGCGTGCTGCCTGGGGCGCCGCTGGCCGGCGCTGCGACGCGCGGCGAAGTTTGCGGAAGTGATGGAATCGTGGAACCTCGTGCCGGTCTATGCCGTGGCGACGGTCGTGGCCGTCGTGAAGCTGGACATGCTCGGCGCGGTGGCCTGGCAGCAGGGGGCGCTGTGGGTGCTGGCGCTGTCGCTCTGTTCGCTGCTGGTGGTGCAATTCTTCGATCGCGATCTGGTGGAGAGATGCCTGGAGGAATTGGCGTGACTCGCAACGAGCAGGACGACAGCCGGCGGCTGCAAACGGCGCAGGCGCTCGTGATCGCTGGCCTCATCCTTTACGTGCCGGCGAACGTGCTCCCGGTGATGACGATGACGGTCGTCGGCGACGTCGAGCCGCTCACGGTGCTGGGCGGCGTGCAGGAGCTCTACGATTCCGGTCTGTGGCCGATCGCGGGCGTCGTTTTTCTCGCGAGCATCATCGTCCCGTTTTGCAAACTGGCCTGCCTGAGCTGGCTGCTGCTCATGCATGGCAGCCCGCTCTGGCGGCGTCAGCGCGGCGCGCTGCGGCGCATCGTGCATATCGTCGGGAGCTGGTCGATGGTCGATGTGTTTCTGCTCTCGATCCTCGCGGCGGTGGGGCAGCTCGGCGTGCTGTCGAGCGTGCAGGCGGAGCCGGGCGGGCTTTTCTTCGCGGCGGTGCTGGTCTGCACGCTCTTCGCCTCGGAGAGCTACAATTCGCACATGATCTGGCGGACACGGGAAGGCGTCGCGGCGTGAGCGAAAACGGAGGCGCGGACAATGAACCCGTGGATTACGGCGAGGTCGTCCGGCGTCCCGGGCCGAGCATTTCGTGGGCATGGCTTTTTCCAGTCCTCGCCGCCGCGGCCACGGCCTGGCTTTTCTGGACAAACTGGAAGTCGAACGGCCCGGAGGTGGAAGTCCAGTTCGACACAGCGCCCGGCATCCAGGCCGGCAAGACCCCGCTGATCTATCGCGGAGTGACGGCGGGCACGGTCACCGCGGTGCGGCTCGACCACGGGCTGGACAAGGTCGTTCTCACCGTGCGGTTGAAGGCCTTTGCGGCGGAGCTGGCGCGGGAGGGCACCGTCTTTTGGATCGATGAGCCGGTCGTGGGGCTCGGCAAGACTTCCGGCCTCGACGCGCTCATCCAGGGGAATTCCCTCCAGGCGCGGATTGGCGGCGGGCCGCTTTCCACACACTTCACGGGGGCGGATCGCGTGCCGCTCACCCCGCTCGAGTCCCCGGCGCTCATTCTGAAACTCCGCGCGCACAACATCCCGTTTCTGGATCGCGGTTCGCCGCTTTTTTATCGGGGAGTCGCGGTCGGTTCGGTCGAGGACAAAGCCATCGACGCTTCGGGCAATCCGTATCTGCGCGTCGTGGTGGACAGGGAATTCGCGCAGACCGTGCGGACGAATGCGCGGTTCTGGCCGGTGCCGGCGACCTCCGTGAAGATCGGACCCGGCGGCGTGAAGCTCGACATGCTCGGGCTCAAGGCCATTCTGCTCGGCGGGGTGGAGTTCGATGTGTTTGGGCCTCCCGGCGGCGAGGCCCCCGACGAATCCGAGTTCACGCTCTTCCCCGATCAAGCCTCCGCACGGGCCACCGGAGCGCCGGTGCGCATTTCATTCAAGAACGGCCAGGGCATCCTTGCGGGCCAGACGCAAGTGCGCCACCTCGGCATGCCGGTGGGCTACGTCGAGACCGCGGAGTTGAATGCGGAAAACCGGACGGTGGACACCGTGGTGCGCTTCCAGCCCGCCTTCGAGCATCTCCACACTGCCGGGACGGTCTTCACCCTCATCCGCCCGCGCATCTCGATCGAGGGCGTGTCGGGGTTGGAAACGCTCGTCACCGGTCCGTATATCGACTGCGCGCCCGGCCCGGGCGGCGGCATCGCGCAGAGCTTCGAGGGGCGCACGTTTTCGGACGAAGACTTGCTGACCTCGCAGGCGGAGGACGAGGGCATCCGCCTCACGCTGCACGCGAAGGCCCTGCCGCCGCTGCGCGAGGGAGCGCCGGTGCTCTACCGAGGACTGGTGGCCGGCCGCGTGAAGGCGAAGGAGATCGATGCGAACAACGAGCCGTTCCTCGACGTGGTGATCCGCAAGGAATTCGCAAAGGCCGTCGCTCGCAACGCCCGCTTCTGGCAGGTGCCCGCCGCCTCGGTGCAGGCCGGGCCGGGCGTATTGAAGGTGGACGTGGCCGGCCTGGAAACGCTCGTGCAGGGCGGGGCGGCATTCGATGTGTTCGGCGCGCCGGAGGCCGCGGCGGAGAGCGGATCGAAATTCGAACTCCTCCCCACCGAGTCCGCCGCCCGGGCCACTTCGCCGCCAATCCACATCGCGTTCGACAATGGCCAGGGGCTGCTGGCGGGACAGACCCAGGTCCGCACTCTCGGCGTGCCCGTCGGCATCGTCGAGTCCGTGACACCGAAAAACGGCAAGGTGGAGGCCGTCGTCCGCCTGAATGCGGGCACCGACGCCCTGCGCCGCGAGGGATCGGCCTTCTCCGTCGTGCGGCTGAATGTTTCGATCAATGGCGTGTCGGGACTCGAGACCGTGGTGAGCGGCGTGTATATCGACTGCGTGCCGGCCGAGGGAGGCCGGCTCATCGATCACTTCACCGGTGTCTCGCTGGCCAAAGCCGCGTTCGAGGAGAAGGAGGAGCGCGGCTTCGAAGTGGTCGTCACCGCCGCGCAAACGAACATCGGCGTGGATGCGCCCGTCTCCTATCGCGGCCTGATCGTGGGCAAGGTCGGCCGCAAGGTGCTGTCGGCCGGCGGCCGCAGGGTGGGCCTCTGCGTGGTCATCAATCCCCCTTATGCCAGCCTCATCCGGGAAAACACGAAATTCTGGGACGCGGGCGGACTGAAGGTTTCGCTGGGATTTCTCGCCATCAAGGTGCAGACCGCCTCCCTCGACGCCCTCGCCCGCGGCGGACTGGCCTTTGCCACGCCGGATGACCTGGGCCCCGCCGTGAAACGCGGCCACGAGTTCGAGCTGAACCCCGCGCCGCGCCGCGAATGGCTGCGCTGGGCGCCGGCCCTTCCGGCGAACGACTGATCCACCGATTGCGCGGATTATAGAGAAAGAGCCTCCCGACGCTGCGTGTCCGTCCAGCGGCTTTCGCCCGACGTTCCAGCTTCCCGGTTAAGTCCGCGCTGTGCCGCACCTCTTGCGCACGCTCGCTGGTTGATGCCGACGACAGACTGCCAGTCCCAGTTTGCGGGAAAGCGGCTCGGGCTTGAAGCGGTGAACATTCGCCTCCGCCGTCAGCTCCATCAGAAGGTCCAGCCGGAGTTTCATTCAGTCACGCTGATCTCTGGAGAGTTCGAAATTCAACGCAAAGAAGTTGGATCGCGCCAGCGGGAAGGCGCGTCTGGCCACGCTGAATTCAAGCAACTGCGTTAGTGTGGTGTCACGCAAGTTCCTTACATCAATGGGTAGGGCGGTTTCGCCGAAACCGCCGTCAACGGACGGCTCGGCGAGCCGTCCCTCCCTTCCCCGGACGCAAATTTCCGGGCGGATCGCCATTTGATTTCTGCAAGGAACTTCTGCGACAGGACACTAAGGTTTCGGGAAATATCTCACGCCCGGAAGGTCTTTGAAATGGACGTCCTGCGTCCAAAGTTCCGCTTCGTGTTCGCGGGCGGTCGCGTAAATGACGGCGTCGGCGAGGGCAAGCTGATGGGTCCGTCCGAGAATGGACGCCCGGAGCGCCAGATCGGAATCAAGGTCCGCGATGCGGGCTTTCCTCATTGCGGATGTCGCGGCGTCCGCCGCGGCACGCGAATGTTTATCGTCGTGGATACCATGGCACGGGCCTTGCTCAGCAACGGAATTACCAATGAGGCAACATTCGTTGCCAACCACTCTTATGACCATCATCCGCGATCCGATTCAATTGCAACTTGCCTCCTTTGGGACGCGTCTGAGGGAACTCCGCTTGAGTAGAGGGTGGACTCTCGATGACCTGGCAGAACAAAGCCGCCTGTCGAAGGCCTTCCTGTCCCGGCTGGAATCCGGAGATCGCCAGGCCTCCATCGCCGCCGTTCTCACCTTGGCGCGGGTTTTCGACGTCTCGCTGGCGTCCCTCTTCGAGTCCAAGCTGGCCACCGAGCCTTGCGTGATCGTCCGGGCGGCGGACCACGTTCCACAGACGGCAAACGGGCTAACCTACGCTTCGCTTTCGAATGCGGAGCGGTTCCTGAATCTCCAGCCGCTGCGCCTCACCATTTCGCCGAAGCGCGAGGGCACGGAGCATTACAAACATGACGGCGAGGAATGGATTTACCTGCTGTCGGGGCGGCTGCGGCTGTCACTTGCCGGTGAGACGCATGATTTGGAACCGGGAGACGCCGCCCATTTCGATTCGCGCCTGCCGCACCGGTTGATCGCACGCGGACCGCTTGACGCCGAGGTGCTGGTCGTCGCCACGCCGACCTCGCAACCCGAAAACCCGATACGCTCCTCTTCGCGCGAATACCGCGCCATTCCCGCCATGAGGCCCGCCGGCCGCCGGGGAGCGGCGCTCCCGCCTCCCGAAGAATCCCTTTCGTGAACACCTAAAAACAAAACACCCAAAACCGCCATGAGCAAAGACCACAAGCTGAAAACCGAGTGCCTGAACTTCTCCGAGTTGCTGGCGCAGAATATCGCACTCATCTCGCCGACCATGACGGCGGCCCTCATCGTGCCGCTGATGTTCGCAACAGTGGGCAACATCAGTTGGCTCGCCTACGGCCTCGGCACGCTGCTGCTGTTGTTCGTGGCGTTTAACCTGAACCAGTTTAGCAAGCGATTCACCGGCACGGGGTCGATGTATACCTACACGTCGATGGCTCTCGGGCCGACGACGGGCTCCCTCTGCGGGTGGTGCCTGATCTGGTCCTACCTCTTCATCGGGCTGGCCGGCACCACGGGCTTCACGATTTTTTCCAGCAAATTGCTCGAGGCGGTGGGCATTCACGCGCCGCCGCTGCTGCTCTTCGCGATCTGCATCGGCTCATGCTTCATTCTGGCCTACAAAGACATCGTCATCTCGACGATCGTGATGCTCGTGCTCGAGGGCGTTTCCTGCAGCTTCATTCTGCTGCTGTGCCTGATCGTGCTGGGCAAGCACGGCTTCGCCATCGACACGGCGCAATTCGATTTCAAGGACGCATCAATCACCAGCCTCGGCCTCGGCGTCGTGGTCGCAATCTTCAGCCTCGTCGGCTTCGAGAGTTCCACGGCCTTCGGCGAGGAAGCGAAAAATCCGCTCAAGACGATCCCGAAATCCATCGTCTGGAGTCTGATCCTCACGGGCGGCTTCTTCATCTTCGTCGCCTACACGGAAATCCTCGGCACGCGCGGATATTCCCAACCGTTGAACGCGATCGACTCGCCGCTCACCGTGCTGGCGACGATCTACAAGGTGCCGATCCTGGCCATCCCGCTGGAACTCGGCGCGATGGTGAGCTTCTACGCCCTGGCGCTCTCATGCCTGAATGCCGGTTCGCGCGTGATGTTCGCCATGGGCCGCCATGGCATCTTCCACCCGGCAATGCGCAATGCACACCCGACGAACGGCACCCCGCACATCGCCCTCGGGGTGCTGGCGGTCCTCATGTTCGCCGTCGTCGCGATCTTCAAGGTCGTTGCAGGTTACGCCGTGCTCGACGAGTTCGGCTACGCCGGAACGATGGGCGCCTTCGGTTTCATGGGCTCCTACATTCTCATCACCATCGCCGCGCCCATTTACCTCAAGAAGATCGGGCAGTTGAAACCCCGGGATGTCACGCTTTGCATCGCAGGCCTGCTCCTGCTCGCCATCCCGGCCGTGGGCAGCGTGTATCCCGTGCCGCCGAGCCCGCTGAATTACTTCCCGTATATCTTCCTCGGCTACGTCGCGATTGGCGTCGTTCGCGCGCTCGCCTTCAAAGCCCGCGAGCCGCACAGCCTCGTCAAAATCCGCGAGGAACTGCGCGACCTGCACCTGCCCTCGGGCTTCGCCATGGAACAAGAGAAAGCCTGATTCTCCATGCCTGCCACGCTCAGCGAAGTCGGCTCCGTCGCCGCACTCCACCGCTATCCCATCAAATCGATGATGGGCGAGGAATTGAACGCCACCATGATCGGCTCGAAAGGGCTGATCGGCGACCGGCTCTTCGCCATCGTCGACCCTGCAACCGGAAAGATCGCCAGCGCCAAAAATCCGTCGAAGTGGCCAAATCTCTTCGCCTACCGGGCCGCATACACCGCGCCGCTCGACACGCCGAGCCGCATTCCGCCTGTGCGCATCACCCTGCCCGACGGCGACACCGTGCTTACAGGGGATGAAAAGCTGGACGCCGTGCTTTCCGGTTCGCTGGGAAAGCCCGTGCGCTTTCTCAGTGCCGCCCCGGCTTCCGGCACGCTCGAGGAATACTGGCCGGACGTGGAAGGTCTGGCCAGGCGGGACGAGGTCACCGACGAGGCGATGCCGACCGGGACATTTTTCGACCTCGCCATGCTCCACCTGCTCACGACGGCGACGATTGACGAGCTCCGCCGGCTTTATCCGGTCGGTCGCGTCGAGCCGCGGCGGTTCCGCCCGAATATCGTGATCGCCACGCCCCCGGACCGCACGGGCTTCGTCGAAGCGGATTGGGTCGATCAGATTCTCTCCATCGGCGAGGAGGTCAAATTGAAGATCACCGGCCCGTGCCCGCGCTGTATCATGACGACGCTGCCGCAGGGCGACCTGCCGAGAGACACCGGCATCCTGAAAACCGCCGTGCGGCATAACGACGCTCAGGTCGGAGTCTATGCCTCCGTCCTCAGCGGGGGTGTCGTCCGGGTCGGCGACCTCGTCTGCCTTGAATAGACGCCGCGCTTATGAATTTGATTCCCGCCGTTCCCATCTGGCAATAACGGGGCGATGATCCTTGGCCGTATCGACCTCTATCCGATCAAGTCGCTGGATGGAGTTTCGGTAAAGGAAGCCCGCATCACCTCCGGAGGAATCCTAGAGCATGACCGCGTCCATGCCATCGTCGATGGGTCGGGAGCCTAT
Organism: Terrimicrobiaceae bacterium; assembly: GCA_028713285.1. Taxonomy (GTDB): domain Bacteria; phylum Verrucomicrobiota; class Verrucomicrobiia; order Chthoniobacterales; family JAATET01; genus JAATET01. The sequence continues at coordinate 4,018 of JAQTOP010000098.1, read as the reverse complement.
GTGAACGGCAAACGCACCGGCCGGGTGAATCTCCTTCGCGTCGCCTTCGGTGCGGATTTTCAAGAGGCGTCCTTTTGGACGAATGGAGATGCATCGAGACAGCAATTCGTGCTCGGCGAACCGGCGCCACTCAACCGCTGGTTGAGCGACTTTTTCGGCTTTGCCGTGGAGCTGGCCAGCGAACGCAGCAACGGTTTCCCCGACGACCGCAAAGCCTTCGGCCCCACGATTTGCAGCGAGGCCAGCCTGCGAAGCGTGGTCGACTGGTTTCCCGAATTGACCCTGGAAAGCGCAAGGCGGAGATTCCGCAGCAATCTCGAAATCGAAGGCGTCCAGCCTTTTTGGGAGGACCGGCTTTTTGGCGCGCCCGGCGCGAGCCGGCCCTTTCGCATCGGCGAAGTCGCGTTCCATGGCCACAATCCCTGCCAGCGATGCATCGTGCCTTCCCGCGATCCCGACGGCGGCGTGCAATCCATTCCGCACTTCCAACGCGCGTTCATGGATTTTCGGAAAAAGCAGACACCCTCCTGGGCGAATACGGAACACTTCAATCACTTCTACCGCTTCGCCATCAATACCTCCATTCCGCCGGCGGAAGCGGGAAAGCACCTTCGCGTCGGTGATTCGATTTGCCTTCCCTAAACCCTTGGCAACCTCGGGTTTTGGCACAAAACTTGGGAAAGTCCTGGAGATCAGCACCCCGGCCACATAAATGGCCACGGCGAAGGTCAGTTGCTTGAGGCGCGACGCCGGGAGATCGCGGAAAAGAACGCCGGCAAGCCCGCGGGCGATGTCGTCAAACGTCTCGCCGTTGAAAAAAGAAGGATGCCTTACGATGAAAGCCATGCAGCCTGTCGAGAGCTTCGCCGAGGCCTGTTACTTCGGACCGCGCGGCTTCCCTGGCATCACTGTCCCAGATCGACGCGGCTCTTCTGCCTGAGCTGGAACGCGATCCGTCCCACCGTTTCGAGAGAGATCGATGGCGCTGCTTTGCCGAAAAGCCCGCGTGCCTCCTTTGGATTGATCACCGTGACAGAACCCCGCGCCCTTCGCTCCACCATCCAGCCCGGCAGCATCAGCACCGGTTGCACCGGCACTTTTTCCCGGGTCGATTGATAGATCCATTGCTGGAGCGTCTGCGCGTTCCGTGCCGCCTGCTCCAGTCCGAATCGATCCTTTCCCCATGAGAATTCCAATGCGTCGCCGGTGAAGAAGACCCTCCATTCGAAACCTGCGCTGGTGTTCCGGCTCTTGCGCCTCGTCTTCGTCTCGACCGAATAGACGCCCCGCGGTCCCACGAGCACGTGATCGATATTGAAGTTGTCGAATGGCACGTCGTGAAAGACTTCGAAGCCATCCCGCATCAGCTCATCCAGGTGGCCCCCCGCATCGCGCTCCCCTTCGAAGCCGAGCCTGTAATCACGCAGCTCACTCAGCACGCGCCAGATTCCTCGGACTGCGACCACGGTGACAAGGCATCCCATCGTCACCCAGATCGCCATCCCCGCCGCGCCCGGCAGCGGACGATAGCTCGCACTGAGAAGAATGATCGCCGGCCACCCTACCCCCACGAAAACCCAAAACATCAATTTGTCGGTGAGGGCATCGATCTTGAGACGCGTGGACTCTCCCGGCGGCCTCCGCTGGAGCTCGAGGATCGGCCAGCGCGTTCGCGCTGCGCGCCGATCGAGCATCCAAAGAAGCAGCGTAAAACCAGCGGCCGTCGGTCCGCAAATGACGACCGCAAGGAGGACGAATTGATCGACTTTCATCACGGAAAAAAGTCGTCGGGTGATCGCCGGGGCGACGGAAACCGGTATGCACGGCTCATGGTTCCCCTCACTCCTTATCCTTCCCCCCGCCGCGACTCCAGCAGGATCACGAAGCCGAGGCGCTGGCCCGGCTGAGCCCCTGCTAAGAGGGCATCCCCATCAGTCGGGCCATCGAGATCACCGCCGCGATGCCGAGCGCCAGCGCAACGGGGCTAAGCAACACGCAGAAAGTGAGGAGCAGAGCAAATCGGATCATTCGCAATCGGGGCCCTGTTCCCTCGGCGCCTCCGGGAGGGCGGGCGTTGATGCCCCTTCGCTCGACCCGGTCGCTCCCGGAGCCTTCGGTGCGAAGAATCCCAGCTTGCGCAACCCCTCGATTGTATTGGCTTTGAACTGCTCGAAGTTCTGCCCCGGCTGAATCCCGGTGAGAAATACTTGAGACTTTGATGGCGTCTTGGATGGCATGATAGGTGCGGTTGGTTAGATCAAAGAGCCCGATCTGATTTCCGTCACGGGCCGCAATGATGGCGTCTTTCTTGTTCTCGAAGATGTGAACGACATCGATGTAAAATCGTTTACGCTCTGCGTCATACCAAGCCCTCCTGTTTCACTTGTCTGTAGCCGAAGCGCTTGCAGAGCAGCTTGATCAGATCCGCACCGCTCAAGTCGCGCGGCAGCTTCATGCCACCGCCAGGACCTCGTCACGAACCAGATGCAACCGCACGGCGGAAGGCTTCGGCTGGTCGAAAAATATGCCGTCACCGCCTCCTGCACATTGGCGCGCAGTTCCTCCCACGTGTCGCCCTGCGTGAAAATGTCATGCGTCAGGCATTCGGCGACGAAGCCGCCGTCTGTTTCCTGCGTCACGGAGAAGACAATTTCCATGGCAGCAACATCGCAGACCACCGACTGCGGGACAAGCCGCTTTCGGCGGCAGCTTCAAAACGCGACTTCCCCCCCGGCCGAGTCTGATAGAACGGCATGAAAGAATACTATGGCCGCCGGCTTCTGCCTCGACGTCCGGGCGTATTCCGCGTCGCAAGAATATTCTCCAGACCCCTTCCGCTGCTTCCAACGATGTCTTTGGTTCTGACTTCACCCCCCGGCGGAGTCTGATAGAACTAAATAGATTCCTTTACCACCATGGTGGTTGTTCTGACTTCACCCCCCGGCGGAGTCTGATAGAACAAGCTCTTCGGCGCACCACGCGCCATCGCGGTTCTGACTTCACCCCCCGGCGGAGTCTGATAGAACCTGGCACTACTCACACCGAATCCCGACGGGGTTCTGACTTCACCCCCCGGCGGAGTCTGATAGAACCAACCACGCAAACCATCATGAACATTCCCGGTTCTGACTTCACCCCCCGGCGGAGTCTGATAGAACCATGCTGCCCGTCGCTGCCACTTGGGACGGGTTCTGACTTCACCCCCCGGCGGAGTCTGATAGAACGGCCTGGCGGCACGCAGCGTGTGGCGTTTGGTTCTGACTTCACCCCCCGGCGGAGTCTGATAGAACTGCTATCCCCCTTTCCCCTTTTCCCTCGTTGTTCTGACTTCACCCCCCGGCGGAGTCTGATAGAACGACAGTGTAGCGAGCCCGCTACAGTGTTCAGTTCTGACTTCACCCCCCGGCGGAGTCTGATAGAACAGCCGCCGAACAGGCGTTGGCCTTCCGCTAGTTCTGACTTCACCCCCCGGCGGAGTCTGATAGAACAAAAGCCTTCGCCGAATTCACGGTGCACTCGTTCTGACTTCACCCCCCGGCGGAGTCTGATAGAACTCGCAAAACACCAACCACTCCGCGTCACGGGTTCTGACTTCACCCCCCGGCGGAGTCTGATAGAACCGGCGCAGCGCCGTCTCATCTAGATACCTTGTTCTGACTTCACCCCCCGGCGGAGTCTGATAGAACCGGCAAGTGCGAATCTCGCGCCGAGCATGAGTTCTGACTTCACCCCCCGGCGGAGTCTGATAGAACAGTGCGTCCTATCGCGCCTTGTCCCAACTGGTTCTGACTTCACCCCCCGGCGGAGTCTGATAGAACGTCCTGGACGGAGTGCTGCATTGTCAGGGTGTTCTGACTTCACCCCCCGGCGGAGTCTGATAGAACACTCAATGGATGCTTGACGACGGTCGTTGGGTTCTGACTTCACCCCCCGGCGGAGTCTGATAGAACGCTTGTCTCTGGTTGTCGCCGCCTGCGTTAGTTCTGACTTCACCCCCCGGCGGAGTCTGATAGAACAT
>JAQTOP010000097.1 GCA_028713285.1 Terrimicrobiaceae bacterium | reverse complement strand
GCGTCGGCGTCCAGCGCGCCGCGATGCATGAGCGAGCAGATCGAGCGCAGGCCGATCTTGAGGATGCGATTCGACCGCATTCCGCTGACCTGGGCCGCGAAGCCGACGCCGCAGGAATCGTGTTCGTTTTCCGGTGAATAGAGCGAGCGGGTTCCGGTCGGAAAGGCGTGGTTCATCGACATCCTTGGTAGGTTGGTTGCGTTCGGTTGACAGGCGGGCGGGCGTCCACTGCTCGAAGAGCAGCTTTTGTTCCACCGGAGGCGGAACGTAGCACCCGAATCACCGCGCCGCAACCTTCCGCACGCCGGAAAATGCAGGGGGTTGCGGGCGGCACATCAGCGACTCATTGCCAGTTCCCGCACGAATTCCTCAGGCTGCGCCGGCGACACGACCACGGTGCGCCCGGCATAGCGCAGAACGACGGTGCGCTGCGGATCGGTGACGAACGCCCGATGCATTTTCAACTCCTTGTTCCAATACAATCCCGTGAACGAAAAGAAGCCGCCATTGCCGCAAACGCGAAGGCTGCGCCGCATCGCACCGGGTTCGAACCGCACCGATTCGAGCCCCGCCCGCGGCAGCCGGGTCACCCATCCGGCGCGCAACACGACGATCCTGGCGGATTCGACGCGATATCCGCGAACCACGAACAGCGCGCAAACGGGCGGCATGGCGAGCAGCAGCCAGCCCGGCCAGCCGACGGAACCGGAGACGAGCACGCCAAAGACAAGCGTGACTCCCACGCACAGAAGCGTCGCAAGGATCGACGTTGCGACCAGCACACGGCTCCATGGAGCGGGATGGGTTTTGGCGGCCATGAGTTACTTGATAAAATAGCCGGCCGCGCGCCACTGGCCGTCCGGCTCGAGGATGAAGGTCACAGTCTCGACCGCGGATGACTTGTTCGCGAAGGTCGTGTCGAATTGCATGACGACATAGTCCCCGTCCGGCGCTCCGGGGAGATTCGTGTGCGTCCGCGCCGAGTGCAGCGCGCGGCTTCTCAGTCTGCCCAGCGGCGTGCGGACGGATTCGAGCGCGGCGGTCCACTGCGGCTGCGTCACCGCCTTGCGAAACAGCGCAGCCGCGTCGGTCCAGCTCTCGACGAATTTCCCAGCGTCGATGCTTGCGAGCCACGTTTCCGCCGCAGCCACCGCAGCGCGCTCCGCCCCGGTTGCCGGCGGAGAGGGCGCAGCCGGCTTCTCGTCAGCGTGAGGACGAATGAGGTAGGAAATTGCCTGCCACTGGCCCTCGGGATTGCGCGCGAAGGCGATGGTCTCCTCCGCCTCGGGAAGTCCGGCAAAATCCGTCTGAAATTTCGCGACGAAATACGTGCCGTCGGGCAGTCCCGGCAGTGCGGTCATGCGTTGCGAGGAAGTCGTTTTTCTGGAGATGACCTTCCCCAGCGGCTGGCGGATTTGCCGGGATTTCACCGCCCAGTCGTCCTGCGTGATCGCCTGATGAAAACTCTCCGCCGCCTCCTGCCATGCTCGCGCATACTTGCCGTCGTCCATGAGCGCGAGCCAGTCACTGATGGCGGACTCAGGCTTGGAGGCAGAAGAATGAATCGCGCCCGACCGCTGGGGCGCGACCGCAATGCCGACGGCTGATGCCACCGCGAGAACCGCGGCAACTCCCAAGGCGAGGAGGCGATTCGCCCGTTTCTTTTGTTCGGGATACCGGGCTCGAACGACCAGCCACCACGGCAGGACGACAGCCGCGAGCAGAATCAACGGAAAAGCCGCCGCGTTGAATAGACCGAGGCGAGCCATGAGCGGAACCGCCCACGGCTCGAAAAAGGCGCGCCCCGCAGCATCGTAGAAATTCGCACCGCAGGGATGCACGCCCCACACCCCTCCACCGTAACTGTAATATCCCACGGCGCCCCCACCCATCGCCACGGGAGCAAGGGCGCCGCCGCCGATCGCAAGGCAGAGAGCCAGGGCAAGCCCGCCGAAGGATACGAGCCCCAATGCCAGGCCGCCGTAGGCGAAAATTCCGCCGGCGAGTCCGCCAATCGCGAGTCCTCCGAGCGCCGCGCCGCCAATGGCAATCACGCCCTTCGCCACGCCGCCGATCGCGATGATGCCTCGCGCGACGCGCGCTTTGCCCGTCACGGGATCGAAGCCCGATGTCACATGCAGCAGCGGGAGGCCAAAGAGCGCGGCCTTCGAGCGGTAGTCCAAGCCTCGGACGATTTCACGCCCCTCCGTTGGCGTCGTCCCGCCATCCGTCGAAATGGTCTCCACCTGCGTCTTCATCACGCTGGCCTGCGCGTAGCGGCGGTCGGGATCCTTTTCCAGCGCGCGCAGCACCACCTCGTCGAGCCGCACATCAATCCGCATCCTGCGGGAAGGCGGCTCGATTTCCTTCCCGGGCAGCTCGCCGGTGAGCATCTGGTAAAACACGACGCCGAGCGCGTAGATGTCCGCGCGGTGATCGACCGCATCGGGCCGCTCGGTCTGCTCCGGCGCCATGTAGCTCGGCGTGCCGAGGATTTTTCCCGTGCCGGTCAGCTCGCCCGTCGCGGCGCTCCCCCCGCCCGCCGGCTCGACTTCCGGGCCGATCAGCTTCGCGAGTCCGAAGTCGGCGACTTTTACGCGGCCGCGCCGGTCGAGCAGAATATTCTCGGGCTTGATGTCGCGGTGGACGATGCCGTGGTCGTGCGCGAACTGCAGCGCGTCGCAAATCTGCGGCACGATCCCCAGCGCCTCGCGCGGCGACATGCGCTCCGCCAGCAGAAGCTGCCGCAGGTTCACGCCATCGACGAACTCCATCAGGAAAAAATACGGCCCGCCCTCCGCGCGCCCGAACTCGAAGAGCGTGACGATATTCGGGTGGCTCAGCCGCGCCAGCGCCCGGGCCTCGCGGGCGAACCGCTCCGCGAACGCGGGATCGCCGCCGATGCCTGGCGGCAGGATTTTCAACGCCACGACGCGATCCAGCTCCCGCTGCCGCGCCTTGTAAACCGCGCCCATTCCGCCCCTGCCGATGAATTCGAGAATTTCGAGCTGGGGGAATTTTTCCGCCATCTCGGCGACGGTGGGCGGCACGAACGGCTCATCCGCAGCGCCGGTCGGCTCGCCCCCGAGGAAGTCCGCCGCGCAGGTCGCGCAAATCCCGATGGCAGGCAGCGGCGCGCCGCATTTCGGACAAGGAAGAGATTCGCTCATGCCCTTGTAATAAGAAATCCGCTCCGTTCGTTACCGGTTCCCCAGCACCGCGAGCACCTCGCGCATTTCCGTCTCCAATTCCTCCGGACTGGATACGGTGTCGGCGACGGCCTGCCGAAAGCTCTCGCGAAAGCGGCGGCGCAGCCGGTGGATCGCGACGCGGGCAGCACCCCCGCTTGTTTGCAAGGCGGCGGCGACATCCGCATAGGGAATCTCGCCGCGCCCGGCGGTGAGGTGCGGCTTGAGGGCGAGGAACTCCGCGCTCTTTCCCGCGGCGGCGTATTCCGCCTCCAGTCGCGCCGCGGCGTCGTCGAGCAGGGCCAGCGCCCAGCGCCGGTCGTAGATGCGGTCGGGCGGCAGCGGCCCTTCGCGCTCGTCGCTCAGGCGGCGCTCGGCCAGCCCGGCATCGAACGGCACATGCACGCAGCCGCCGCCGCGCTTTTGCGCGCGGGCGCGATCCCATTCGTTGGCGAGAAAGCGCTGGAGCGCCATGCGGAGGAAGGTGCGAAAGCGTCCGCGCTCCGGCGCCACCCCGTCGAGGTAGTTTCGCGAGAGCAGGCGCGCGAAGAATTCCTGCGTGAGATCCTGCGCGTCGGCGGGCGGGTGCCCGCGGCTCCGCACGAAGGCGTAGAGCGGATACCAATACGTCCGGCACAGCGTCTCGAGCGCGTGCTCGCCATCGCCGCCGGTTCGCGCCGCCAGCACCACCGACCAGCGCGTCGTGAGGAAGAGCGGTCGCGGTGACGAGGATTCTGCGGAGGCGGGCATGGGAGGGCGGCTTCCCTCCTCATAAGAAAATGCGGCTCGTCGTTACAGGCGGAATCCCGCTCTAGCGCTGGAGCTGGACGGGATTGTAGTCCGCGGCGTGGTAGGAGCTGCGCACGAGCGGGCCGCTTGCCACGTAGTCGAATCCCTTGTTGGCGGCGATTTCGCGATAGAGATCGAACGTCTCCGGGCGGATGTATTCGACGACAGGCAGGTGCTCCGGCGTCGGGCGCAGATACTGGCCGAGCGTGAAGATTTGCACATTCGCCTCGCGCAGATCGTCCATCGCTTCGAAGATTTCCGTTTCCGTCTCGCCAAGTCCGAGCATGAGGCCGCTCTTGGTCACGACGCCGGAATCGAGTTCCTTCGCGCGCCGGAGAAGGTCGAGCGAGAGGCGGTATTTCGCGCGGGAGCGGACTGCCGGAGTGAGCCGCTCGACGGTCTCGAGATTGTGATTGAAGACGTGCGGCTTCGCGTCGAGCACGGTCTGCAGGGCGGCGTCCCTGCCATTAAAATCGGGCGTGAGCACCTCGATGATGATTCCAGGATCGACCGCGCGCACGGCCCGGATCGTCCGGGCAAAATGTTCCGCGCCGCCGTCCGCGAGATCGTCGCGAGCCACCGCCGTGATCACGACGTGCTTCAGCTTGAGCCGCCGGATGGCCTCGGCCACGCGCTCCGGTTCATCCGCCTCCAGCGCGAAGGGTTTCGCCGTCGAGACCGCGCAAAATCCGCACGCCCGCGTGCAGCGCTCGCCGGCGATCATGAACGTCGCCGTGCCCTGGCTCCAGCATTCCCAGCGATTCGGGCACTGCGCGCTTTCGCAGACGGTGTGGAGGTGGAGGTCGGAAATCAGGCCCTTGGTCGAAAAGAAAACCGGATTCGATGGCAGGCGCACCTTGATCCATTCGGGCTTCTTCGCCTGGTGCAGGGCGGAATCGATCTTCGAGCAGGACATTGTCGTGCGGTCATCGTGGAGCAAAACGGCCTCGAATGCAACGAGGTGTGGCGATGATCCGCATGCCTTGACAGGTCGCGGCGTGCGATCCACGGTCTTTTCATGCTGGATCAGGTGCGCGTGTTGCTCAAGGAAGTTCCCTTCGCGCCATTCAAGGTGAAGCTCGCAAACGGCTCATCCTACGATGTTCCGAGTTCGGATCATGCCTGGATCACTCCAGGCGGGCTTGGCGGACGTTTGATCGTCGGAACGGACGACGGACTGGCTCACATCATTTCGCCGGTGATGATTGTGGAAATCGAGTCCTTGCAGCCAGCGCGCTGACGGGACAGCCTGCCAGTCTCGAAGCCTATCGCCGAAGCCCGATTCGCCCCGCGAGCGCACGCTGGAGCGTCAACTGATCGGCGTGCTCGAGGCCTCCTCCGGCCGGCAGACCCTGTGCGATGCGGGTGACTGGCACTCCCGCGGCCGCAAGCACCTCGGAGAGATAATTCGCGGTCGCCTCGCCCTCCACGTCCGCGCTTAGCGCGAGGATGATTTCCGTCGGGCGCTCGTCCGCGATCCGCATCACCAGCGCGTCGATGCGCAGATCCTCCGGACCGATGTTTTCCAGCGGCGCGAGCCGCCCGCCGAGCGCGTGATAGCGCCCGTGAAAAAATCCCGTGCGCTCCATCGGCAGCACGTCCGTCGCGGTTTCCACCACGCAGATTTCCCGGCCGGCGCGCGCGGGATCCGCGCACACGGCGCACTCGGGTCCGATCGCAAAGAAGCCGCAGCGCGCGCATGCCCGCACGTCGCGGGCGGCAGTCGAGAGCGCGTCAATCAGCGCTTCGCTGTGGGCGTCGGGCGACGTGCAAAGCCAGAGGGCGATGCGCTCGGCGCTGCGCGGGCCGATGGACGGCAGGCGCCGCAATTGCCGGGCTAGCTGCTGGAACGGCTCGGGGTAATCGACCGGCTTCACGCGCGGGTGCTAGCTGATCTCCGCGAGCACCGCGGGCGTCGCGGGGGCGGAGGCGTCCCCTCGCCGCGCGCGCTCGGTGCGCAGCACGTAGGCATCGAGGCCGGGATCGGGCAGGCCGGTCACACGCGCCTTGGAAAACTCCTCGAGCGCCAGATCCCAGCGGCGGTCGCGGTAGTAAATCACGCCCTTCCAGAAATGCTCCCGGCTGCGCGTCCGCTCCGGCGAAAGCGAGTTCACCGGCGCGAGGACTTCGTAGAGTTCCAGGCGCTGGCCGTCGGCGCGGCGCAGCAGCTCAATCGGACGCGCCTCGACGAACTCCCCGGCCTCGGCGTAGGTCTCGGACCCCACGAGAATGCGGCAGCCATAATTCGCGCACGCCGCGCACAGCCGCCGGGCGAACTCCACCGTGGTGCCCGCCACGCTGAACGACCCGACCCGCGACCCGCCATAGGCCGCGGCGATCATCGAGCCGGAATTGATCCCCACGCGGAAATCCAGCCGTTGATGCCAGCGGCTGTCGCATTCCTTGTTGAGCGTCTCGATCCGTGCCGTCAATTCGAGCGCGGCCTTGCAGGCGACGATGGCGTGATCTCCGCGGGGCAGCGGCGCGCCGAACACGACGCGCAGACTCTCCCCGCCGCATTCGTCGAGGTAGCCCCCCGCATCGACAAGATAGTCGGAGGCGGTCTTGAGGTAGAGATTCGTCATGGCGACATAATCCGCCGCGGTGAGGCTCTCGAGCAGCTCGACGTGGTTATGCACCTCGCAGACGACGACCGTCGCGCTCTGCTCCGCGCCTGGAAAATGCAGCGGGAGATGCGAGTCCACCAACCTGGCGAATTGCTCCCGCGAGAGCCGCTGGCCGAAGAGGCGTTTGAGCACGCGCTTCCGCGCCCCGGAGTCGCTTCCGCCATAGCCCATGGCGATGACGTAGCTCAGGAATGCCGTGAGGACGGCCTGAAACGGCGAAAAAAAGATTCCGTAGAGCGAGCAAATCACCGCCCCGCTGAAGAGGAGAAAAATGCCGCTGAATGCAACCGCCGATTTCGCCGCCGGACGGGAAATATCCACGGTCGTCCAGGCGAAGGCAAAGCCCGCCAGCGCGGCGATCGAGAGCACGAATCCGTGCGACGCCCACGCGAGCGGACCGGAGGGCGAGAAGCGCGCGAGCACCTGCGCCGAGAGCACTTCGAGCGTCCAAATCCAGCCCGAGGCGTCGAGGATCAGGATCGTCACGATCGAGACGATGCCGATGAGCAGAGTGGCCTTGAAATATCTCATGGGGAAGCGGTGGAGCCTGCCTCATTCGGTCGCCCGTGGCGATAGCTTTCCACGACCCATTCGCTCAGCACGCCGTCGGGGTCGTCCACCGCGCGCCCGGGAATCCGGAACTCGCGCCGCCCGCTGTTTTTACGGATCAACTGGAGGCCGAACTGGTAGTCCTTGAACAGCGTCTCGCACATTTCCCGCACCCCGCCATTCCCGGCCAATGCCCGCTCGACGAGCGCATGCGCCGCCTCGGGCTCGAAGCTGATGTCGATGTCGTGCTGGGCGCGGAAGCGCTGGGCAAATTCCGCGACGATGTCCGCGAGCGCCCGCTCCTTTTCCGCATGGCCCGTTTCGAGCAGCGCGCGCAGGGCCGCCGCGGGGTTCTCGACGAGCGCCCCGGTCACCGCGAACGACGTAACGCCCGAGTCCGGCAGCTCGTATTTGAAATCGCGCAGCAGCCGCTCGCAGACGGTGAGCAGCCCGCGGGCGCCCGTTTTTTCCTCCTCGGCCAGCGCGGCGATCCGGCGCAGCGCGCCGTCTTCAAAGAGCACCTCCACGCCGTAGGCGCGAAACGCCCGCTCGTATTGGCGGATGATGCTGCCCTCCGAACGCTTGAGAATGTCGAACAAATCCTCCGCGGTGAGCGGATCGCAGACGACGCGCACCGGCAGGCGGCCGATGAATTCCGGCTCCATCCCGTAGGAGACAAAGTCGCGCGTGCCCGCCTCGCGCAGAAGACTCGAATCGTTGGAAAGCACCGCAGGCTCCGCGCCGAAGCCCATGCGCGACTGCTTCATGCGAAGGCGGACCTGCTCGTCCAGCTTGTCGAATGCGCCGCTCACGATGAAAAGAATGTGGCCGGTGTTGATCGACTCGCGCTCGACCTCGCCGCCGCGCCGCTGCATCTCGAAGGCCGCCTTGATCTGCGCCTGGAGGTCCATCGGGTTGCGCGCGGGCACGTCGGTTTCCTCCATGAGCTTGAGCAGCGTGGTCTGCACGCCGCGCCCGCTCACGTCGCGGCCCGAGCCGTTCGACGAACTCGCGATCTTGTCGATCTCGTCGATGTAAATGATCCCGTGCTCGGCGAGCGCGATGTCGCCGTCGGCCTTGTGGACCAGCTCGCGCACGAGATCTTCGACGTCGCCGCCCACATAGCCGGTCTCGCTGAATTTCGTCGCGTCCGCCTTGACGAACGGCACGCCGATCAGGTCCGCGATGTGTTTCACGAGATACGTCTTCCCGACGCCGGTCGGACCGACGAGCAGGACGTTCTGCTTCGCGTATTCGATGACGGCGTTTTCGTCCTCTTCGAGCGCGCGGCGGGCCTGGCGCGCGTGGTTGTAGTGGTCGCACACCGCAATGCTCAGCACCTTCTTCGCCTCATCCTGCTTGATGACGAAGCGGTCGAGGTGCCGCTTGATGTCGCGGGGTTTGAAGTCGAACTCGAACGAATCCACGCTCGCCTCGATCTCGTCCCCGGCGGCGGATTCGTCCTCGCCGGATGGCGCATCGGCGGTCTTCTGGCCGAGGCCAGTGCGCAGGAACTCGGTGAGCTTTTGGTGAATCTGGTCGGGAGTCAATTTCAACGGGTCGCTGCTCATGGCAAGAATGTAATGATGACGGTTCTCCTGTCCATCGGCGGTCTCATTCGAGGTGAACGCCCTGGGCGAGCGAGTCGAGCTGCTCGACCATGCGGTCGCCGGTTTTCACCTCGCCCTTCGCCTGTTCGATGCGCACGAGGAGGTCGGCCGCCTGTGCCTTCGAGGCCTTCTTTACCTGCTCGCGCAGCGCGACGTAGCGGCGAAACTCCGCCAGGTAAAGCGCGGTGAGCGGCTTGAGATTCGCAAGCCAGCGATCCGGCGGCTGGGGCGAGGATCGGTCGAATCGCTCGATCAGCGCGCCTCCGGATTCCACGTCCCCAGCCGTCCAATCGCGAAGGCCAAAGGCGAGCAGCGCGAACGCGTCGTAGTTGGTTCCGCCAAAACACTCGCCCGTCGCGAGCGAAATCACCTGCCCGCCGGCCATCGTTTGCCCGAGTTCGACGAAGAAATGGCCGAGCGGCTGCGCGGTGAGGGCGATGCTGAACAGGCCGTCCTTTTCAAGCTGCGCGAAAGTCTCGTGCGCGTGCGCCTCGTCGCCGGCGAGCACCCGGGAGAGGCCGAGCTGGGCGAGCGCCCAATTCCTCGCCGGCTGGCCCCCGCCCGCCTCGACGGCCGCGGCGAATTTCGCGCCGGCCTCGTCGAAGCGCCGGGCATTGAGCGCCTGCCGACCCTGCTCAATCAGCGCGGCGGCGGGATCGGGCGGCGCGGAATTCGAATTCGCCGCATGGGACGCGGAGACGCGCAGGCCGAGGAAGCCGGCGCCCGCGATGAGGCAGAGCGCGGCCGCGACTGTCCAGACGGCCTTGAGGAAGGGGCGTCCTCCGCCCGCCTTGGCGGCGGCCTTTTCCACCGGCGCGCCTTTTACGCCGGTGGTGCGCTTGAGCAGTCGCTGCCGGGCGTAGTTGAGGTGCGTGAGCAGTTCGTCGTAGGAGGAGTAGCGCTTGTCCGGATCGCGATGCAGCATCCGGTTGATCACGTAGGCGGTCTCGTCGGAAATGCTCGGGGCAAATGCCTGGAGGCTCACCGCCTGGCTCTTGATGTGTTTGAGCACGACCATCGACGCGGTCTTCGCGTCGAACGGCGGCCGCCCGGCCAGCGCGTGGAACAGCGTTCCGCCGAGGCTGTAAATATCGCTGCGAAAATCCTCCGGCCGGCCGTCGAGCTTCTCCGGCGCCACGTAGAATGGCGTGCCCCAGATTTCGCCGGCCTCGTGCGCCTCCTCGTCGAAAACGCGCGCAAGGCCGAAGTCCACGAGCTTCGCGAGCTTCGGAGTGGCGAACAGGATGTTCCCCGGCTTGATGTCGCGATGGATGAGGCCGACCTCATACGCGGCGCGCAGGCCCTCCGCCGCCTGGACGCCCAGATCGAGCACCTGCACCTCGGCCACCTTGCCCTGCAGCATCATCAGGCCGTCGAGCGAGCCTTTCTCGACCAGCTCCATCGCGAGATAAAATTGCCCGTGATCCTCGCCGAACGAAAAAACCTTCACCACATTGGGATGGCTCACCGCCGCCGTGAGGCGCGCCTCGGAAGCCAGCTTCTCCCAATCCATCGCGGTCGAGGCCGCGTCGCGTTTGAGAATCTTGAGGGCGACGTTGCGATGGAGATTCCGGTCGATCGCCTTGAACACCGATCCCATGCCGCCCTCGCCGAGCAACTCGAGCAGTGTGTAGTTGTTGAACTGAATCCGGGCCCGCATCGTCGCGCCGCACTCCGGGCACGTCACTTCGGAAAATGGCGCCTGCTCGGTCACGTCGATCGACTGTCCGCACGCCGGGCAGGACTCCACAATCTGCTGCATCGCATCCGACATCCGCCGCACTGTAGCATCGGTCGCGCGCCATCAGCAATTCCCGAAACGCCCGCCCATGCAGTCCCAAGTTTTCCAAATCCTTCCCGATCAGGCCGGCGAGCGGCTGGATCGCTTCGTCTCCGCGCACATCGAGGGCCTCTCGCGCTCGCGCACGAAGGCGCTGCTCGAGTCGGGCGACATTCTGCGCAACGGCGCGCCGACGCGCCCCGCCGAGATCCTGCGGGCCGGGGATGAGCTGACCGTCAACATCCCCGCCGTGCAGCCGCTCGCCGCGCTGCTGCCCGAGGCCATGACGCTCTCCGTGCTTTACGAGGACGCCGACCTCCTCGTGCTCGACAAGCCCGCCGGCCTCGTCGTCCATCCCGGGGCCGGCAATGCCACAGGCACGCTGGTGCAGGGGCTGCTCCACCATTGCCGCGACCTTTCCGGCATCGGCGGCATCGAGCGGCCCGGGATCGTGCATCGGCTCGACAAGGAAACGAGCGGCTGCCTCGTCATCGCGAAGAACGACCTCGCCCACCACGCGCTCGCCGCGCAGTTCGCCGGCCGCTCGGTCGAGAAAACCTACCTCGCCGTCGTGGAGGGCACGCCCAAACGCAAGACCGGAGAGATCAACGAGGCCATCGACCGGCACGCGGTGAATCGTCAAAAAATGACCATTGCGAAACCCGGCCGCGGCCGCGAGGCGGTTACGCTCTACCGCGTGCTCGCCGCCGACGACGGGCTGGCATTGATCGAGTGCCGCCCGCGCACGGGGCGCACGCACCAGATTCGGGTCCATCTCAAGCATCTTGGCCATCCCATCGCGGGGGATCCGGTCTATGGCCGGCGCGGGCGATTCGAGCGGCATCTGCTCCACGCCTGGCGGCTTGCGTTCGACCATCCGCGCTCCGGCGAGCGGCTTACCTTCACCGCGCCCATTCCGCCGGATTTTCCCCTCGTGCCGACGGCGGCCGCTGCGGCACCATAGGCCGCATGGATCGCCTGCAATCGAGCATCGAAGCCGCCCTCCCGCTGTTGCGCGAGATGCGGGACGGACTCGGACGCCAGCCCACGGTGCCCGCCGAAGCGCTGTCCCGCCTGCGGCGCCTGGCTCTTTCGCCTCGCGAGGAACCCTGCGAAACTGCCACCGGCAGCCAGGCGGCGCGAACGGATGAAAGCGCCACCTCGCCCTCGATGATCGCCGGTCGCGAATGGACCCTCGACACGCTGCGCGCGGCCGCCCTGCGCTGCACCGAATGTCCGCACCTCGTCCGCTCGCGCAAGCAGGTCGTCTTTGGGGTCGGCAATCCTCGTGCGGAGCTGATGTTCGTCGGCGAGGCGCCGGGCGCGGAGGAGGACGAGCAGGGCGAACCGTTCGTCGGACGCGCAGGGCAACTGCTCACGAAGATCATCCAGACGATGGGCTACTCACGCGACACCGTTTACATCGGCAATGTGCTCAAATGCCGTCCCGACATGCCCGCCGGATCGACCGGCAACCGCAAGCCCAGGCCCGGCGAAATGCAGACGTGCCTGCCCTGGCTCGAAAAGCAGATCGATCTCATCCGGCCAGGGGCGCTCGTTGCGCTCGGCGCGA
>JAQTOP010000096.1 GCA_028713285.1 Terrimicrobiaceae bacterium | reverse complement strand
CAGGGCTTCGCCGCTGATTTTCAGAACGATGCGCTTGTATTTAGGGGTCGCGGGTTCGCTCATCTGCTGGCCGCGGATGAAACCGGATGCGGCCCGCCTTGGGAAGGAAATATTCCCGCCCGCCGGACGGCCCGCGAACGCAGGCAACTCAGATCAATTCGTTGATGATGTTTTCGAGAAGCTCCTGGCGTCCGCTGCCATGCTGGATGGGGTCGGGGCTGGAAAGGGCGTGTTCCTCCAGGGTCGCGAGCGTGTGCTTCCCCGCCTCAATGTCCGCGCCGAGACCTGAGTCCCAGCTCGCATAGCGGTTCTTCACGATTCCGGCCATGCGTCCGTCCGCGCGGATCGCTGCGGCGATTTTCAAGCCCCGGGCAAAGGCGTCCATGCCTCCGATATGCGCATGAAAGAGGTCGATGGGCTCGAAACTTTCACGGCGCACCTTCGCGTCGAAATTCAGTCCGCCGGTCGTGAAGCCGCCCATTTTCAGCACGCCCAGCATGACCTGCGTGGTAAGATAAAGATTCGTCGGGAACTGGTCGGTGTCCCAGCCGAGCAGCTCGTCGCCGGTGTTCGCGTCGATGCTGCCGAGCGCATCCGCGCTGATGGCGACTTCGATCTCGTGCTGCATCGTGTGGCCGGCCAAGGTGGCGTGGTTCGTCTCGAGGTTGAGTTTGAAATGCGGGAGCAGGTCGTATTCGCGCAGGAAGTTCAGGCACGCGGCGGCGTCGCTGTCATACTGATGCTTCGTCGGTTCCCTTGGCTTCGGTTCGATGTAAAACGCTCCGGTGAAGCCGATTTGCTTTTTGTAATCGACGGCCAGGTGCAGGAAGCGCGCGAGGTGCTCGACCTCGCGCTTCATGTCGGTATTCCAGAGCGTGGAGTAGCCTTCGCGACCGCCCCAGAAGGTGTAGCCCGCGCCGCCCAGCTCGTGCGTGACCTCGATCGCCTTCTTCACCTGCGCGGCCGCGCAGGCGAAGACATCCGCATTCGGGCTCGTGGCCGCGCCGTGGACGAATCGGGGGTTCGTGAACAGGTTGGCGGTGCCCCAGAGCAGCCGGATGCCGGTGCGCTGCTGCTCCTCCTTGAGCACTTGCACCACGGCGTCGAGGTTGCGATTCGACTCGGCGAGCGTCGCGCCCTCGGGAGCGACGTCGCGGTCGTGAAAAGCATAGAACGGCGCGCCAAGCTTCTCGATGAACTCAAAGGCTGCGCGGGCGCGCGCTTGCGCGTTGCCGACGGAAGCGGTGCCGTCGTCCCATGGACGGATCATCGTTCCGGCGCCAAAGGGATCGGTGCCCGTCGCGCGGAAGGTGTGCCAGTATGCGACCGAGAAGCGCAGATGCTCGCGCATCGTCCGGCCCTCGATGAGTTCTTCGGGATTGTATTGCTTGAAGGCGAGCGGGTTTCTGGACTCAGGGCCTTCGTAGCGGATGGAGGAAACGTCGGGAAACGCTGACTGGGTCATAATGCTGGGGCGGAGCGCAGGGTGGCAAAATCAATCGCGCCGGCCAAGCGCGGAAGTGACGGCGTCGAGCACGGCCTTCACGACGCGCACGCGGGCGAACCATTTGAAGTTCGCCGGAATGACGGTCCACGGCGCGATGTCGGTGGAGTTTTTTTCGAACATGTCCTCGGCGGCGGCGTTGTGCTGGTCCCATTTCTTGCGGTTGCGCCAATCCTCGTCGCTGATCTTCCAGTGCTTGTAGGGATCGGCTTCGCGGCGTTTGAACCGGGCAAGCTGCTCATCCTTCGTGATATGGAGGTAGAGCTTTACGAGGATGGCGCGGTCGTCGATGAGCTGGCGCTCGAACTCGTTGATCTCACGGTAGGCCCGACTCCACTGCGCGTCGGTGGCGAATCCCTCGACCCTCTCGACGAGCACACGGCCATACCACGAGCGGTCAAAGACGGTCGTTTCGCCATACGGCGGCAGCTTGTTCCAAAAGCGCCAGAGATAATGGTGGGAGTGCTCCTCGATGGTGGGCTTGATGATCGAATAGACGCGCACGAGCCGGGGGTCCAGCCGCTCGACGAGGCGCTTGATCGCGCCGCCCTTGCCGCTGGCGTCGGGCCCCTCGGCGACGATGATGAGCGGGCGCTTCGCCTCGAGCAGGACGCGCTGCTGATTGAGGAGCCGGAGCTGATATTTCTTCAGCTTGTCCTTGTATTCCTCCTCGGCGAGCGACGTGTTCTGGTCCAGCTCGTCGAGGATGATGCGGGTCTTCGGCATGGCGGAGAGCCGATGCCATGCCGGAAAATACCGTCCGGCACAAGCCCGCAGCGGAAATTCACCAATGGCCGCGAGAACCCCGCGCCGTTTCTCAATACTTCACCGAGCAGCCGTAGGATTTCGTCTGGCTGGGGCTGACAGGCTGGCCGGCTTTGATCGCGGCGAGCGCGGCGGCGACGTAGTTCCTTGCGCCGGTGAGCGAGGCGGGATCGGGTGTGGGCTGGTCGTCGATCGCGCCCTTGTAAACCAGCGCGCCGGAGCCATCGATCACGAACAGGTCGGGCGTCGTGCGCGCCTCGTAGGCATGGCCCACGGCGCCGTCGGGGTCGAGCAGGAGCGCGGTGGAATGCAGCTCCTTCTTCTTCGCGGCAGCCTGCTCCGGCGTGAGGTAGCCCTGCTTGCCCGGCGCGGACGAAACGATGGTGAGCCAGGCCACGCCGTCGTCGGTCGCCTGCTTCTGCAACGCCTGCATGCTGCCGGAGTCGTAATGCTTGCGGACAAAGGGACAGCCTTCGTTAAACCACTCGAGCACCACGGTGCGGCCCTTGAATTCCGCGAGCGAGCGCGGCTGGCCGGCGCTGTCGCGGAGCGTGAAGTCGGGCGCGGGCTTGCCGACTTCGGGCGCGGCCCGGACGATCCCGGCAGCGAGAAAAGTGACGGCAAAAAAAAGAGCGGCGGGAATTTTCATGGCTTTGGCGGTGGGATGTGCTGTCGAGAGAATTTATTCCACAGCGAACGCGGCGCAACTCAGCGCGCCTTGCTCAGCGTCTCGAGGACGAGCGATTCCGTAAGCAGCTCGGGAAGCGGTATGGGCGCGTCGGGTTTGCCGGCGGGATAGAGCACGTAGAACGGAACCCCGACGCGGTCGAAACGTTGCAGCGCCGCCGTGATCTCGGGATTCGCGTTCGTCCAATCGGCCCGCACCGGCACGATGCCAAGCTCCGCCATCTTTTTGCGCACGGCGGGCACGTTGATCGACGTGCGCTCGTTGAATTTGCACGTGAGGCACCAGTCGGCGGTGAAGTCGATGAACACGGGCTTGCCCTCGGCGAGCAGCTTGTCCACGGCGGCCTTGGAAAACGGCTGCCAGGGGATGCCATCCGCAGCATCGCCGGAAGTTGCCGTCGGCAACGCGATGCGCTCCTGCGCGAACAATTGCCCGAGGAACAGCCAGCCGCCGCCGAGCGCCAGCGCCAGTGCGATGACGATGCCCGCAAGCCGTGACCGCATCTTCACATGCGGAGCGGCGACGAGGCCGTAGAGCCATAGCGCGACGCCGAGCGTCAGCAGGAACGCGGCGGCCCAGATGATCGCGCGCGGTCCGCGCTGGGCGCCGATGATGTAAAGCAGCCACAGCAGCGCGGCGAGCAGCGGGAAGCCCATGAATTGCTTGAGCCGCTCCATCCACGCGCCGGGTTTCGGCAGGAAGCGCACCCAGCCCGGCTGCGCCGAAAGCGCGAGATACGGCAGCGCCATCCCCGTCGCAATGCTGCCAAAGAGCAGCAGCGTGACCGGCGCGGGCTGGCTGAATGCGAAACCGAGGGACGACCCGAGAAACGGCCCGGTGCAGGGCGTCGCGAGCAGCGTCGCGAACACGCCCTGGAAAAACGAGCCGCCGTAGCCCTCGCGCCCGCCCGCCTCGCTCAGCGCCGTCGTCGCGCGGCCCGGCAGCGTCAGCTCGAAGACGCCGAAGAGATTCAGCGCAAAAACAAAAACGAGCGTCGCGATGGCGAGATTGAACCACGGATTCTGAAACTGGAACGCCCACGTCGCCTGTGCGCCGCTGGCCTTGATCGCGACGATCACCACTCCCAGCCCAAGGAACCAGGCGAAGATGCCCGCCGCAAATGCCAGCCCATGCAGCGCGATGCTGCGGCGGCTCTGGCCCGCCTGCCGGACAAAGCCGAAGATTTTGAGCGAAATCACGGGCAGCACGCAGGGCATCAAGTTGAGGATCAATCCACCGAGCAGGCCCGAGAGCAGCGCTGCCCAGAGCGTCGGCAGTCCCGTCGATGCGGGCATCGCCCCGGCGGATGATGGCGCGGCCACGACATACCAGCCGCGCTCGCCGGCGGCGTCGCGGATCGCGAGCACGCCGCGCAAATCGCCCTTCGCCGAGATGCGGATGAGATAACCGCCGTCCGCCTTTTGGATTTTCGGATGCCCGACTTCCTGATCCTGCGCGGGAAGCGGGAAGAAATCGACGGCGGTCGTTCCTTCCGGCGCTGGAAAACTCCCGGTGAGCGTGTCGCCCGCGCGCTTCCACGAGATCGCGAAGGGCGGAGCATCCATCGAGGGCACGCTCCGCACGGTGCGCGCGAAGGCGTCGGCATTTGCCGGCTCGGCGGAACTTGCCACGGGCAGGCTGAGCGAGAGTGCGGCCTTGCCCGGGATGCACAGCTCCGCGCACACGAGCCAGGAGGCATCCGCCTTCAACTCGACGCTTTCCCCCACGGCCAGGCTCGCCGGCGGACGGATCGTCTGCACGAGCATCACCTCGCCGCCGTAGGCATAGACCTGAATGTCCCCCGGCTCGAGAATGGCCTCTGGCAGCGGCCATTCGATGGGCCCGACCGCGAATCCGGGCGGAAGCTGCCATTTGATTTGCGTCGGGATGCCCGCATCCCCCGCGTATTCCCAATACGTGTGCCACTTGGGCGCCATCTTCAACACGAGCCCGACGCGAAAGGGCTGACCGGGCACGATGGCCGTCGTATCCGCAATGAGCCGCGGTTCGACGAGCGTCCGGCCTTCATACGTCTGCGCCATCGCGCCGCCCGACACGATCAGCAACAGCATCGAGGCGAGCAGGGCGGCGCGGGACTTCATCGCGGCGACGGTAACACCGGCCCGGTCGCGCCGCAACGCACCGGCCATTTGACGCCGCCCGCCGACACGGGCAAACTCCGCGCGATGGCGGCGCCCGCGAACTTTTCGGAAACGACAACCGAGCTGCTGTCACCCCAGTGGTGGCACGACAAGCTCGCGCACGCCGTCGATTGGCTGGCGGACTCCGGCCTGCACATCGCGCTCATCGTCGCGCTGCTGGTCGTGAGCCTGCGCTTTGCGCGGGCATTCGTCCGCCGCTCGGTGCAGTTTGCCATCAAGCCGCGCGGCCGCGATGCGCTGCGCGACCTGATGCTCACCAAGCGCCAGGCGACGCTCACGAACCTCTTCGACGCGATGGTCACCATCACGCTGCTCGCCGTCGCGGTGCTGATGATTCTGCAACTGCTCGGCTTCTCGGTCGGCCCGCTGCTTGCGAGCGCGGGCGTCGCCGGCGTGGCCATCGGGTTCGGCGCGCAGACCCTGGTGAAGGACGTTCTTGCCGGCACGTTCATCATTCTCGAGCAGCAGTTTTCCATCGGCGACGTGGTGCGGGTCGGCGCGCTCTCGGGCGCGGTCGAGGAGGTGAATCTCCGAACGACCGTGCTGCGCGATGGGGACGGCAGCGTGCACATCATTCCCAATGGCCAGATCGACAAGGTCACCGTGCTCACGCGCGATTGGTCGCGCCTCGTGCTCGACATCGACATCGCCTACAGCGCGGACATCGCCACCGCCACGGCCTGCCTGCAGCGCGAGATGGATGCCTACGTCGCCGCGCATCCCGACATCGTGCTCGAGCCGCCCGAGGTGCTCGGCGTGCAGAATCTCGCGGAGAATTCCGTGCAGCTTCGCGCGTGGCTGAAGGTGCTGCCCGGCAAGCAATGGTCGGCCGGCCGCGACCTGCGCGCGCAAATCAAGAACGCCTTCGCCGGGGCCGGCATCGAAATTCCGTCGTCCCAGCGCACGATCCTGCTTTGCCAGGAAAAGACTCCCTGAGCCATCGCGCGCAACCGCTTTACTCCCCGCCCTCCACCCTCCGTCACAAAATGAGCATCGCAGTCAGCCCGTATGGCTACACGAAGTCCGGCGCGCCGGTTCACCTCCACCGGCTCCGCAACGCAAACGGCATGGAAGTCGAGCTCATGGACTACGGCGCGACGATCACCGCGATTCGCGCGCCCGACCGCGCTGGCGGGATCGCCGACATCGCGCTCGGCTACGACACGCTCGCCCAGTGGGAGCGCGGCAGCAGCTATTTCGGCGCCACCGTCGGACGCTACGGCAACCGCATCGCACACGGCCGCTTCACCCTCGACGGCAGGGCGTATCAGGCGCCGCTGAATGACGGACTCCACTCACTCCACGGCGGAGAGGCCGGCTTCGACCGGCGCATCTGGACCGCACGGCCCTTCGAGGCCGGAAACGGGGCCGGCGTGGAATTCACCTGCGTGAGCCCCGACGGCGAGCAGGGCTTTCCCGGCGCGCTCACGTCGGTCGTGACCTTCACCCTCGACGACACCAATGCCCTCGCCATCGCCTATCGGCTCACGACGGACGCCCCGACGGTCGCGAACCTCACGAACCACACCTACTTCAATCTTGCCGGCGAAGGGAATGGCACCATCCTCGACCACGAATTGCGCATCCTCGCCGGCCGCTACACGCTCACCGACGCGGCGCTCATCCCGACGGGCGAATTGCCGGTGGTCACGGGCACACCGATGGACTTCCGCCAGACCACGCGAATCGGCGCACGCATCGACGAAAAATTTCCACCGCTCACCGCCGCGGGCGGCTACGACCACAACTACGTGCTCGACGGCGACGGCTTCCGCAAAATCGCCGAGGTCCGCGAGCCCGCCAGCGGCCGCGTGATGGAGGTCTTCACCACGGAGCCCGGCGTGCAATTCTACTCGGGCAATTTCCTATGCGACGAACCCGGCAAGGCCGGTCACGTCTATCCGTATCGCGGAGGCTTCTGCCTCGAGACCCAGCATTTTCCAGACAGCCCGAACCATCCGTCCTTCCCGACCACGGTGCTGCGCCCGGGCGAGACCTTCGAGTCCAGGACCGTCTATCGTTTCTCGACCCGCTGATCGCCGGCCCTCGCGGACGCGCGTTCGCCGGTCGATTCGATCCGGCTCAACTCTTCTTCTTGACCTTCCTCGAAACCTCGAAGGAATACGCGTAGGTGACGCCCGGAGCGGTCAGGACATAGCTGATGGAAACCTTCTGCTTCCTGCCCGCGGTGGAAGTGCGAATCGCGGCGGTGATCGTCACCGGAGTGCCCGTAACCGTCAACTGAGAGAAAAGACTGACGCTGTTTTTTTTGAGCGTATAGGTGCCGGTCGCCGAACCAAGATTGCCCAGTGCATTGAAGAGAATTTCGCTCACAGTAAACGTGCCGTGTGCGAGCGAGATGTTGCCCGAAAAGGGAAGGGTCGTACCGGTTGCCGTGATGCTTCCGGAGACCGTGACCATCGCGCTTCGCCCGTTCTTCGGCACCTGAATGCTGATTGTAACGGGTCCGGGAAATGCCCCGCCCGACGTAGCCAGGGTAGCGACCCCGGTAAACGTGCCGCGAAACGGGGTGAAATCCGGCGGCGTCTTCTTGGCATGGGCGGAGGGAATGGCGAAGAGCGCCGAAGCAACTCCGAGAGCGAGCAGGATATTGGATCTCATGGTTCGAAAGCATCGCGACCCCGGCTCCGGGTTCCAACACAATTCTTCTGGCAACCAATCGGCGCGACGCTATCGCAACCATGACTTCGCGAATCTCCGGTGAGGGGGGGATTCGAACCCCCGGTAGCCTTTTGGACTACGGAGCTTTAGCAAAGCTCTGCTTTCGACCACTCAGCCACCTCACCTGGGCGAGCAGGGAATAAAGCGGGATTGGCCCGCCGGGTCAAACAGGAATCCGGCTCGCCGACGCCGCGAAGGATCGCGCATCGTCCTGCAATTTTATGGATTTCCTGATTTCCTCATCGCCATCCCCGGTAGAAAAAGACGCATGCCATCCTCCGTCCGCGTGCGGGTTCCCGCCACCTCGGCCAACCTCGGCCCCGGCTTCGACACTCTCGGCGTCGCGCTGCGGCTTGCGAATACCGTGACCGTCCGCCGCGCCGGCGCGGCTTCCACCGATCCGATGGCTGCCGAAGCGGCGGAGGCCTTCTTCGCCGCCGCTCGGAAGAAACCTTTCGCCTTCGCGTGGGACATCCGCGGCGACGTGCCGCGCTCGCGCGGCCTCGGCAGCAGCGTGACCGTGCGCCTCGGCCTCCTCCATGGGCTGAACCGCCTTGCCGGCGCGCCGCTGGACGATGAGCGCCTCTACCGGCTTTGCGCGCAATTGGAAGGCCACCCCGACAACGCCGCGCCGGCGGCCTTCGGCGGCTTCACCGTCGCGCGCACCGACGGGGCCTGCCAGCGCTTCCGCGTTGCCACCCACCTGCGATTCGCGCTGCTCATTCCGGACTACGAGGTGCGCACCGCCGACGCGCGGCGCGCGCTGCCGAAGCAGGTCCCCTTCCCCGACGCCGTCCGCAGCGCGGCGAACTCCGCCGCCATCGCCGCCGCCTTCGCCAGCCGCAATTATGCGGCGCTGACCGGTTGTTTCGCCGATTTTTTGCACCAGCCCTCACGCGCCCGCCTCGTGCCCGGCATGGACGGAATCATTGCCGCCGGCGTGAAGGCCGGCGCGCTCGGCGGCTGGCTGAGCGGCTCCGGCTCGACCATTGCGTGCCTCACGCTTGGCCCAGCGGAGCGTGTCGCGGCGGCGATGTTGCGCGCGGCGGGCGCGCGAACCGGACGCACCGTGATCGTCGGGCCGGACAATCGGGGCGTGGTCGTGACGGAGGATTGAACGATGCGGCGCTGGCTGGAAGGCATTGAGACATTCGCGATCGACGTCATTCTCGAGCGCCGCTACGGCAAGCGCGCCGGGATCCTGCGATCGATCCTCCACGCGCTCTCGCACGCGTATCGCGGGATCGTCCAGACGCGGCTCGCGCTGTATCGCCACCGCATTTTCCGCGAGCACGCGCTCGGCTGCCCCATCGTTAGCGTGGGGAACATCACGGTCGGCGGCACGGGCAAGACCCCGGTCGTCGAACTGCTCGCGCGGGAACTCACCGCCGGCGGGCGCAAGGTCGCGATCCTCTCGCGCGGCTACAAGAGCGTGCCGAAGCCGCTGCTCGGCCGCATCGTCGAGAAGGTGCGCCGCAAGAAGGGCATCTTCACGCCCCGCATCGTGAGCGACGGCCAGGCGCTGCTCCTCGACTCGCGCACCGCCGGGGACGAGCCGTTCATGCTGGCGAACAATCTGCGCGGCGTCGTCGTGCTCGTGGACCGCGATCGCGTGAAGAGCGGCCTTTTCGCGCTCGAGCATTTCGGCAGCGACCTGCTGCTGCTCGACGACGGCTTCCAATACGTCCGGCTCGAGCATCGCGTGGAGATCGCGCTCATCGACCGCCAGGCGCCCTTCGGCAACGAGTTCCTGCTCCCGCGCGGCACCCTGCGCGAGCCGCCGGCAAACCTCCGCCGGGCCACGCACATCCTCATTACGAAATGCACCGGCGCGGACAATGCCGACCTCGTCGCGCGCATCCGGCGGCACAATCGCACGGCGGAGATCATCGAGACGACGCACCGCGCCCGCCACCTCTGCAACCTCCTCACCGGCGAGGTCAAGCCCCTCGAGTTTTTGCGGGGGAAGGTCATCGGCTCCCTTTGCGGAATCGCGGCGCCGGGGAGCTTCGAAGGCGCGCTTCGCGACCTCGGCGCGCGGATCGAACTCTCGAAAATCTATACGGACCACCACCGCTACTCGGACAACGAGGTCGAGGCTTTCATCGCCCGCTGCGCGCGCCGCAACATCGAGGCGATCCTCACGACCGAGAAGGACGCTGTGCGCATTCCGCGCCTCCTCGATCCGGAGCTGCCGCTCTACTATTTGCGGGTCGAAATCGAGATATTAAAAGGCCAGGAGAGCTGGCAGCGCCTCATCGCGCAGCTTACCGCGCGCCGGCCGGTGAAATTGGCGCCTCCCGTCTTCGTGTAAGGAACAAAACCCGGGCTTTAGGGGCATCGCCCAGTCAACCGGCAGCCGCCGGCTGAGCCGCCGCTTATGCGCGCGGCTCGGCAGGGACGCTACGGTTCGATCCTCCGGGAGTTCTCCGCATTTAATCTGCGGACGATTCCTCTCGGTTGACAAACGTTCACAAGCTACCCCCCCTGCGGTCGAGAACCTCCTGCTTCGCCCGGTTCTCCACTCGGTCCGCCCATTTCGAGATCCAACGGACTCTTTACCTCCTTGAACCTGATGGCAGGCACCGTCTGCACATAGATCATCGTCGTCTTTACATCCCTGTGCCCCAGCAACCGCTGGATCGCAGGCAAATCATACCCCGCCATCAGCAAATGGCTCGCAAACGTATGCCGGAACGTATGCGGCGACACTCGCTTCGCCACCCCGGCAGCGTGTGCAGCATGCTTCACCGCTCCCTGCACATGGCTGTCGTGCAGATGGTAGCGCCGCTTCTCTGCGGTTTCGCCCACCTTTGTCAGGGTCGTCGCCGGGAAAAACCACTGCCAGACAAACTCCTTCGGCGCATGCTTGAACTTCTTTTCCAACTGCCGTGGCAGAAACGTCCCGGCAAATCCCGCCTCCCCATCCGCCCGCAGCGTCTCCCGCACCGCCTCCATCTGCGCCCGAATCTCCGGCATCACCCGCTCCGGCAGCGGCACCGTCCGATCCCTCTGCCCCTTGCCGTCGTGGATCGTCAGCAATCGGCCATCCAGATTGAAACACTGCACCCTCAGCTCCAGACACTCCGTCAGCCGCAACCCGCAGCCATACAGCAGCAACGCCACCAGCCGGTAGGGTGGTGCGATTTTCGCAATCACCGCATCCACTTCCGCCCGCGAAAGCACCACCGGCACATACGGCCGCCGTTTCGCGCGCACCACCCCCTCCAGCTTCCCAAACTCCCGCCGCAACACATTTCGATAAAAGAAAAGCAGCGCATTGAAAGCCTGGTTTTGCGTCGATCCCGCCACCCGCTCCCGCACAGCCAGATCCGTCAAGAACCGCTTCGCATCCTCCCCGTCCAGCTCCCCCGGCGGCTTGCTCCTGGTGAACGCCTGGAACTTTCGCACCCACATCTGATATACCTCGTGGGTTTTTCCAGAGTAGTTGCGCAGCTTGATCGTCCCTTCGAGTTCCCGATACTCATCCTCCCACGACGCTCGACGGCTCCCTGCATACTCCGCATCCGCAGACTCCTGGATCGAGACACCCGCCCGAGGCTCGGTCCTTTCGTAACCGCCCCTCGCGACAGAGCGCTTCCCCACGCTGGGATCCCTCGATTCCAGGGCTATTTCACGTTTCGGCCTCTCTCCCTCCCCCGCGGAATGGCACGTCTCTGGAGCCCGATCACTCCCTGTCGAACCCGTTCCTCGCCGCAAGAGCAGATGGACGGCGCGTGCCGCCTGCTCCCGCGCCGCTCGAGATTGCTTCTTCGAGGCAAGCTTCGCCAAAAACGGCGCGACGCTCGCCTCCTCGCGAGGCAAACGCCCATACTTCCGGCAGAAATCCAGGTAAAACCGCACCCATCGAAGATAATCGGCCCTCACCGACTCCGGCACTCCCGACTCTGCCATACGCCGCTGATAAGCCACCACGGTCTCTTCGGAAAGCGCAATCACAGCATCATCTTGTCGGCTATTACCCCATTTGGCGTGATAACCGATTGTTCAACCGCATTGCAGGCCACCGGTCAATCGGCAAATCCTTCAAATCCAACGAAAATCCCCTTTCCAAACCCACCCGCCGCTGCTAGCTGTTTTTTTCAGAATATGACATCCCTATCCCCATTTAACCCCATATCCTGTCGGTTTATCATCCAAAATGGGGGATAACCAGACTCGTATAATCACTCGTTAGCCGTCGCTACCCGCTCGCTGTGAATGATGCGTTTAGAACTGTCTTTTCTGCGGTCGCGCTTGCTTTTTCCGCCTGCGCGAGTCGGCACCATGCTGACTTCATTCCTCCTTCACAGACCCCG
>JAQTOP010000011.1 GCA_028713285.1 Terrimicrobiaceae bacterium | reverse complement strand
AGCTCCTGCGGCTCGCGCCGGATGTCCTTCGGTTCACCGCGGGCGGACGCCCGCTGCGCTCGACGAGCACGACGGTGGATGTCGATCCGCAAAGCAACAACGTGAATTTCCGGTTCACGTTCCCGGCCGCCGGGGGAGAAGAACTTGCGGTGCGCTCGACGTTGATCGGCCGGCTGGCTCCGGGCCATCGGCAATACGTTTCCGTGCAGGATGCCGGCGGACGCTTGCGAGCGGAGCAGCTCCTTCGGGCCGGCGCCGATTCGCTGGAAATCGACTCCCGTCCCGCGACCGCGGACGATCCCATCCCGCCGACGTCGTTCTGGGGATTTGCAGGCCTCGGCATCAATCACATCCTCACCGGCTACGACCACCTCCTGTTCCTCTGCGCGCTCCTGCTCGTTGCGCGCAATCTCGCGTCGTCGCTCAAGATCATCAGCTGCTTCACGCTCGGGCACTCGATCACGCTCGCGCTCGCCACGCTGGATCTCGTGCATCTCGCCCCGCGCCTCGTCGAGCCGCTCATCGCCGCCTCGATTGTCTATGTGGGCATCGAAAACCTCCTGCGCCGCGGAGAACCCACGGGCCGTTACCTGCTTACCTTTTCGTTTGGATTGGTGCATGGACTGGGCTTTGCGACCGTGCTGCGGGAAATGGGCGTCGGAGCGCATGGCAGCGGCGTCCTCGTGCCGCTGCTCGGTTTCAATGTCGGAGTCGAGCTGGGACAAATCGGAGTCGCGGCCGTTGTGCTGCCGATCTTCTGGAAGCTCGGCGACCACCCGGTCTGGCTGACCCGCTGGGTGCCGGCGTGCTCGCAACTCGTCGCCCTGGCAGGCGCATGGTGGCTGGTCGAGCGTGTCGCGGGCTTTGGCCTCAACTAGGCGGCCTGGCGGTCGAATCCAGCGACGCCTAGGGTTATTCATCTCGACGGCGCCCGATGGCTCCATCCAGATCTTCTCGAGCACCGTCTTGCTCCCGCTGTCCTCGAGGCCCTTCCATACACGAAAGGCTTCGAAATCGACTGAACGGTAAACTCCTGCTGCGTATCGCCGGCCTCGTAGATTTTTCCGTCGGCGGTGACGACGCAGACGCCGAACCAGTCGGGATTTGCGCGTCCCAACTCGGGAATGTAGGTGGCGACGTTGCCGGAATGCTCTTTCGCGATCTGCCGATGGAGGTCGTCAATGACGGCCTGGATGGGCGAAGCCAGCGGCGCTTCGTCCCGGGGTTCCACTCGCAAATCCTCGATCTTGTCCCTGCTCATCCCATCGCTCTCGATGGCGATTCAACCGGCCCGCGCAGCAGAAGCAAGCCCGATTCCCCATCCCCCGGAGACCTTTCTTCGACATGGACGCCGCGGGCCATCCATGCTCAAGCTCTCGGCGGCCGCCCCCTCGATGAAACCAAACACCGATGCCTCCTCCGAGGCCCCTGTCTCCGCCTCGCGGATGCCGACGATGGCGAATGTTCCTTATGGTGGCGAGGAACGGCAGACACTCGATTTTTGGAAGGCGTCCTCATCCAAACCGACGCCGGTGGTGTTCTACATCCATGGCGGCGGCTGGAACTCGGGTGACAAATCGCGCATCGAGCTGCCAGGGGGCGTTGACGGATTTCTCGCGGCGGGAATTTCCGTTGTCTCCATCAACTACCGTTATCTTCCGCAGACGATTCTCACCGATGAGACCATTCCGCTTCCCGTCATTACGGCCGCCAAAGTCGCCTGTGAAGAGGCTCCGGTGCTGACGCCGTTGGGCGATGCCGCCCGCGCGCTGCAATTCGTTCGCCGCAAAGCCGCCGACTGGAATATCGACAAGGCCCGCATCGGCCTGTCGGGCGCTTCGGCGGGGGCCTGTTCGGCGCTCTGGCTGGCGTTTCACGACGACCTGGCCGACACGACAAGCGCCGACTCCGTGTCGCGCGAATCCACCCGTCCGTGGTGCGTCGCGGTGATGGAGGCGCAGACCACCCTCGACCCCAGACAAATGAAGGAGTGGACGCCGAACAGCCGGTATGGCGGCCATGCATTCGGTTTCGCCTGGGATCCCAAAAACCAACGCGCGGAATTTCAAGAATCCTTCAAACACAGGGAGGTCATTTTGCCCTGGATACGGGAGTTCTCGCCCTGGGCCCTGGCGGACGCAAGCGCACCGCCCGTTTATCTTTTTTACGGTCACGACTCACCCGCGTTCGGGGAGGAGAAGGAAGATCCGACCCACACGGCAAACTTCGGCCCGATCCTGCAGGAGAAACTCCTTGGCCTCGGCGTCGAATGCGAGCTTGTCCATCCCGGCGCGCCCGATGTGAAACACGCGAACGTGGAAGAGTATCTCGTCGAAAAACTAACCCTTCGCGACGTATGATCACGGCTAAAAAAATCTCCGTCCCGCCGACGAACGGCGCCCTTGAATTCCGCCAGATCACGCCCACCGCACCGGAAGGCATGGGGGGATTGCTTATGGATCGTTTCACCAATGGCCGGTTATTTGCGACAGTGGGGTGGCATGGCGGGCTGACGCATGTTTCGTATTGCGGCAACCAGCATCTGAGCGCCCTGGGATTTTTCCAGACGGGGTTGGAAACCGCGTGGTTCAAGCTCTTTCGCGCCTGCGTGGGGCTTGGGTCAAAGCGTTACTATCTGCCCTGGCGGGATGCGAAGCTCTATCCCTTCGGCGTCGGCGGACAAAGCCGCGTGATCGGCGTGGATTTCGACCAGGAATTGTTGTTGCTGCCCGATGCTCTGGTGCAGCGATTCGGCGTCGTGCGCACTCCCCGGAAGCTTCCCGTGTTCATCGAGATGTTTCATCAGGAGAAGGTCTGCCGGATACAGCAGAAAAACCGCGCGTGGTCGCAATTCGAATTCGATCCGAAACTCAACGCGATGACCGCCAGTTGCGTGGATGAAAACCCGGATATCTTTACGGGCGCGGGCGACTCGATGTCGCAGCAAGGGCTTGGCCTCGTCGTGAAAGACGCGCCTCACGCGACCACGTGGATCGGCATCGGGTGCGACGCGCCCATGAAGACACGAATATCTTTCAATGATTTCAAAATCTATCTCACCAGCGAACCAATCAAGGGCAGGGACGTCGCGTTCTTCCTGGTGTTTGCGGCCAGCAGGGAAAAACTGGAACAGCGGCTCCGGGAATTGTCGAAGAGCGTCCATCGGGAATGCGATGCGCTGGTGGGCGGATACAACAAACGGCTCCTCTCCCGTCCCCGTATCGACGTGGGAAATCCCGTGCTAAACTCGGCCTTCGGCCAGTATCCGGAATTCATTCGGTTCATGAACATCTCCGACCGGCCCGGCGCCGTTCGCGCGGGTATCGAACGCAGTGGTGTCTGGGGATGGGACGGCATGACGCCGCTCTCGTCCAGCCCGCTGGCCAATGAACCGGAGTTGTCCGCGGACATCCTTCGTTTTTTCCAGGAAAGCTGGGATCCGGTCATTGGTCTTCCGCTCCAGTTCACCACGACGTTTCAGCCCAGGATCAGGGAACCGTTCCCGGCCCAGGCGCAATACATCACCGGGTTGTATCATTACATTGCCACCACGGGCGACCTGGCGTTCGCCACGGAGGTCTTGCCGACTTGCAAACGCATTTTGGAAAAATGCCGGGAGAGGCTCGTGGGGGACACCGGGCTGGTCGCCAGCAACGCTTTGTGGCCCGATTTTCCCGAAGCGATGGAGGAAACGGGCGATGACATCAGCGCGCTGAACAATTCCCTTTTGTATCAAGGACTGCGGTCTTTGGAATACATCGCGGGCGCGCTGCGCGAAGCGGAGCTGGCGGAGGAATGCCGGGAATGGGCCGCGACAGTGCGGACAAACTTCGTCAAATATCTGTTCGACGAGGAAAAGGGATATTTCATCACCTCCTGTTCCTCGAAGGATTTCTCGCCGCGCAAGCACTACGGCTGCCAGACGGTGTTTTGGGTCACCCCGTTTGCCCGCGAATTGGTGGCGCACGCCCCGGGACGCATCGCATCGTTCATGCACACCCATCTGCGCGCCGCCCGGTGCCTGCTGTCCCTCCCGCAGTGGGATACCGCGTGGATGGCGGACGGCAACCAACTCGGATCGAGCTTTCCACCGGCCGACTCCTTTTATCTCAACATCCACAAGCTGCTCGGCGAAGACCGCGCCTTGGAAACCTGGCTTGGGGACGTGGAATGGTTCTGGAAATTCCATACGGTCCCGGAGGCATTCACCCCCGAGGCGGAAAACGAGGATGCATTCGGCCCGGACAACCATGGCGGCAAGCAAACTCAGGCCGCCACCACCTGGTATGCGTCGCTCTATACGGGACTGGCGGGACTGGATTTCGATCACGAAGGCATCACGTGGACGCCTTGGGGCGACAGGCAGATCGAGATTCTCGGATTGCGTCTGCGCGGTGTGTCCATTGATCTGCGCATCCGTGGCAAAGGCAGGCATGTGGGATCAATCAAACTCAACGGAAAACCGCTGCCGCCAGGTTCACGAAAAATCCC
Organism: Terrimicrobiaceae bacterium; assembly: GCA_028713285.1. GTDB lineage: Bacteria > Verrucomicrobiota > Verrucomicrobiia > Chthoniobacterales > JAATET01 > JAATET01. The sequence continues at coordinate 54,309 of JAQTOP010000011.1, read as the reverse complement.
CTGGAAGCAACTCAAAGGCAAAACCGCACGCATCCATCTCACGCGAAGTGAAAAAGCGCCGGACCATCCGGTCATCGTCCGCGCCGATGGATTGCGCGTGACCGGGATCGAATGCAAACCGGGACGATTGGAGGCTGTTATCGACGGGGACATGACCGGCGAAGTTGTGATTCAGGCCATTGCGGAAGCCAAGGCAACGGTTAACGGCCAGTTAATCCAAAGCGTCGGCGAGGCTTCGACGGGAACCATTTCCATTCCATTTCCCCACAAGGGCAAAATGAAATTGGAAATAATGGCGTAACCCTCCACCCGCAAAAGAGGTCCACGGGAAAAAAATTCCCAAAGCCTGCATCCGATCCGGAAAAGATTTCGTTCATCCTTCCGACGCCACCATCCGCTCCGCGGCTGCAAGGGCGGCTTCCAAAACAAAACCAAGTTAACCGGAGGGGAAATATGAAACGTGACCGCAACACCGCGACTTTCACAGGATACTTCACCGAGTCAGTTCCGATGGCGAAAACTTCAGCGATCCCGTGCAGGCCATGAAAGTGGCCATCACGCTCGCCCTGCAAACAATCGCCCTCGGGGACGTCGTTGCCGAGTGCGGTGACGCCAGGGTTGCCGGAGAGTTCGGGCAAACGTCGGAAGGATGCGCCGCTGTCGCGCCGGCCAGGCTGCGGAGTGTGTCGAAGATTGCTCCCGACGAGGACTCCGCCAGGCAGGAGGCCGAAGGATGGCTCGGGAGAATGGGCGCCGGTGAGGAGGCGGCGCTGGCCCTGTTTTACGACCGCTTTTCGCCCCCGCTGTTTGGCCTTGCCGTGAAAATGCTCAAGAATGAGAAGGAGGCCGAAGATGTCCTGCAGGACGCCTTCCTCTACATCTGGCGCAAGGCCGCGGCTTACAACGCGCAGCTCAGCAGCCCGTTTTCCTGGGCCGTGATGATCGTGCGGCACAAGGCCATCGATCGCATTCGGTCGCGGCAGCGGATCGACAGGATCGTCGAGAGCGCGACCGCGGAGTCCTCCCATGTGGCGGATACCGACGAGCTGTCCGCCAGGGAGCCGGTCCTGCGCGAAGAGCGGGCGATGGTGCGCTCCGCGCTCGCGCGGCTGCCCGGGGAACAACGCCAGGCGCTGGAACTCGCGTTTTTCGGCGGGTTCACCCACGAGGAAATTGCAGAACGCCTCGGCGCTCCGCTCGGCACGATCAAGGCACGCATTCGGCGGGGCCTGGTCCGCTTGCGCGACCTCGTCATGGAGGCTCGATGATCACCCTTGCACGAGACCGCTCTGTTCCTTTCCGCACCAGCCCGCGGCGCGCAGGGAGAAGGAGTTTGCCCTCCGCCGGTAATTTCGTTACCGACTGTTTTCGTGCGCACTCGTGCCTCCGATACGCTTCCCGATTTCCGTCGCGGACCGCGGATGCCCGGCTGCTGGTGCCGTGGTGTTTGCAGGCGATGATCGCGGACAACGAGACCTTCGCGCAACCTTCGGAGACGGATGGGGAATTGCTGCGTCGCATCGGAACCGGAGACACGGCGGCATTCGGCGAATTTTACGACCGGCATTCCACGCTGCTGTTTTCCATCGCAGTCAAGGTGCTGGGAGATTTGCACGAGGCGGAGGAGGTCCTGCAGGACGCGGTGCGCCTCGTCTGGGAACGCGCACCACTTTACAATCCGTCGCTGGGCAAGCCGGCGTCTTGGGCCGTGGTGATCACGCGGAACAAGGCCATCGACCGTCTGCGCGTGCTGAAGCGAAAGAACGAAACCATTGCCAGGCTGACACAGGAAGCGGCGGCGGACTTTTCGGCCGCGACGCATCAGACGCCGGTCGAGGCGTTTGCAAACGAGACTGCCGACCTGCTTCGCGGAGCGCTGGCCCGCCTGCCCGGCGAGCAGAGGCTGGCCATCGAACTCGCCTTTTTCACGGGACTCTCTCAAACGGAAGTCGCAACCCAGCTCGGTGAACCGCTGGGCACGATCAAAGCTCGCATTCGCAGGGGCATGCTTGCGATGCGCGACGTGCTCGAGGAGCAATTATGACTCGCAAGACACTCGAACAACTCGCGCTGGGACACGCAATCGGGACCTTGGAGCCGGACGAAGCCGCTCAACTCGAGGCCCTGCTGATCCATGATGCCGAAGCGCGGGAGGAAGTTGGAGCCTTCATCGACACTGCGGCGGCGATCGCCGCCGCCGCGAGTCCTGGCGTCCCGCCGTCCCCGCGGCTGCGCGCGCAGATTCTTACCGATATTGTCGCGACGCCGCAGGCAGCCAGCGAGGCCGCAGCGCCACCGGAGTTGCCCGCAGCCTATCGCATCGTCTCGCGCAGTGACGAGGGATGGACCGGCACGGACATCCCGGGATTTCGAACGAAGCCGCTGTCGAGCGGCCCGCAGCCGGGTTACCAGGTGATGTTGATTGCGCTGGACCGGGGCGCGAGCGTGCCGGATCACGATCACGAAGGGACCGAGGAGATCTATATGCTCTCGGGTCATTTGCAGACCGAAGGCCGTCTGTTGGGACCGGGTGATTACCTCAAGGCCGATGCGGGCAGCCACCACTACGAGGCGAGTTCGCCCGATGGCTGCGTGGCCCTGTTGATTCTTTGCCCCGCGCTGGCCGCTTAGCCGGCGATGTCGATTTGCACGTCCGTAACCGGGAAGGCGCTGCACAGCAGGACGCGACCGGGTTCAGCGGGCCACGCAGGTTCCTGCACGCAGGCCACGGAGCCCTGGATGAGCCGGTGGGAGCAGGCGCCGCAGACGCCCGCCCGGCAGCCGTAGGCCGGCTTCAACCCGCGTGTGAGCGCGAGTTCGAGCAGGTTCGCGGGGCCTCCATCCCAGGCGGCCTGGACGCCAGACGGCAAAAACTCGACGCTCACCTGCCTGCTGGCGCGCGGTCCGGATGGACTGGCCGCCCCATTGGCCATCACCGTCGCCGGGCCGAAGGATTCGTAATGGATCCGCGCTGGCGTCACTCCCCACTCGATCAGGCCGGAGTGGAGGGATTGCATGAACGCCCCGGGCCCGCAAAGGTAGAATTCTCCCTCGCTGGATGGCAGCAACTTTTTGACCAGTTCCATGTCCACGCGGCCCGTGCTGGCCGGAGCGGACGATCCTTCGTCGCCGGGCTCGGGCTGGCTGTAGGCAATGTGCGCGCGCACATGCGCATGGCGCGCGGCGAGTGAGCGAACGTGCGATGCAAAGGCGTGTTCGCGGCGGTTGCGCGCGCCGTGAAGGAACCACACGGGCCGGCTCCGTCCGCTCGCGACGAGCGCATCGAGCATCGCGATCATCGGCGTGATGCCGACGCCCGCGCTGAGGAGAATGATCGGGCCTGGGGCGGATGGGTCGAGGCAGAATCCGCCGGCCGGCGGCCTCGCCCGGAGGCGCGCCCCCTCGGCCAGCGAATCGTGAAAATAATTGGAAACCACGCCGCGCGGCTCGCGCTTGATGCTCAGCCGATAAGTCCGTCCGTTCGGCGAGTCGGAAATCGTGTAGGTGCGCACCAAGGGACGCGGTTCATTCGGAATGGTCACCTCGACCGTGAGGAACTGGCCGGGCTGGTGCGGCGGCAGACGTCGTCCATCCACCGGTCGCAGGTGAAACGACGTAATTGTCGCGCTCTCCTCCTCGCGGTGCAGGACTTCGAAATCCCGCCAGCCGCTCCACGCGCCCCGCCGGCGCCGAATCCCCCGCCAGCAGAGGTCCGCGAGCGATTTGCCCAGGCGCAGGATTTCAAAGCCGGCCAGCGGGAAGAAAATCCATTGCGCCGCCGGCCAGTTGCCCTTGCCGGAGGTGCCCTGGTGATAGAACAACACAACCGCCGCGACGTAGGCGAGACGGTGAATCCATTTCCACAGGCGATAGCCAAGGTGCCGCACGGACCAGGCATTGCTCGTCACGGCGAGCGCGAGCAGGATCAGGAAGCCGGTGGTTCCCGAGAGAAGAAACGGCTTCCAAACGCCGTCCAGGTAGCTCTGGAACTGGCCCTCGTAGAGAAAGTTCGCGGTGACGTGGAGCGCGGCATAGACGCACGCGGCCACTCCCACGGTGCGACGGTGACGGTTCAGCGCGCCGGCGAGCCGGCTCTTCGGAAAGAGGGTCTTGAGCGGCGTGAGGCAGAGCACCGCTGCCAGGGTCCAGACGGCGATTTGCCCGGTGCGGTGCAGCAGTTCCTGCAACGGGTTGAATCCAAGCCCGTCGGTGAGGGCGGGGATGACCAGCCGCAAGAGCGCAGGCAGGGTGAGAAGCGGCCACGCAAACCAGCGCGAGCCAATGATTTTCGAGGCCTTCTCCATGCCGCCGGCCCTCAATAGTTTTTCCGAAGGTCGAGACCCCGATACAGCCCGGCGACTTCGCTGGCGTAGCCGTTAAACATGAGCGTCGGCTTCTTGCCGTCGAATATCCCTCCGCCCAGCACGAATTCGCGCGCCTGCGACCAGCGCGGATGATCCACTGTCGGATTCACATTGGCGTAGAAGCCATATTCCGCCGGAGCGACCTGGTTCCAAAGCGTCGCCGGCTGCCCGTCGGTGAACGCGATCTCGGTGATCGCCTTGATGCCCTTGAAGCCATATTTCCACGGCACTACAAGCCGCAGAGGCGCGCCATTTTGATTGGCCAGCGGCTTGCCGTAAATGCCGGTCGCCAGAAAGGTCAGCTCGTTCGCCGCCTCCGCGATCGTCAGGCCCTCGGTGTAGGGCCAGGGGATCAGCGGATTGTTCTGGTTCGGCGCCGCATCCGTATCCAGAAACGAGGTAAATTTGACGAATCTGGCTTCCGGCTTTGGCTGGACGAGCTGAATGAGCCGGCTGAGTGGAAAGCCGTCCCATGGAATGACCATCGACCAGGTTTCGACGCAGCGGTGCCGGTAGTTGCGCTGCTCGATGCCACCCATTGTCCGGACCAGCTCGTCCACATCCAGGCTAAGCGGCTTTTCGACGAGCCCGGTAATGTCCACCGACCAGGGACGAGCCCGGAATCCCTTGTTCGCCTCGATGCGCGGACCCTCCTTGACCAGCGAGAATTCAATATAATTGTTGTAGCCGAGAATCGCGTTTTCCTTCGTTAGTCTCAGCCCGTCGAGGCGATGAGCAGGATTGAGTCGCGCGGGAATTTCCGCCGCGCTGGCGAGCAAATCCTCAGGCGCGATGGCGGCAGCCGCGACCCCGAAGCCTAATAGCTTGAGAAAGTCGCGCCTGCCGCGATAAATCGCCTCCGGCGCGACGGAGGAATCGGGAAGCGACCAGGTCGGAGGGACGACGATATGCATGGCGAGGGCAGTGCTCTTCCGGGTATTAGCATGACGAAGCGGGCGATCCGTTTCCGAATCGCCCGCGCTCGCATGGAGTTCCCTGGTGTTGATTACTTGGGCAGGAGAACCGAGTCGATGACCTGGATCACGCCGTTGGATTGATAGACGTCGTAGGTCGAGATGTTGGCCGTGTCGCCTTTTTCATCCTTGATCTGGATGTTGTGCGGGCCATTCATCGTGAACTTAAGCGTTTCACCGGCCGCCGTCTTGAGTTTCGCCGAGCCGTGGCTCTTCTTGATCTGCTCGGAGAGCGCGGCAAAATCCAGCCTGCCGGGAATGACGTGGTAGGTGAGGATTTTGGTGAGCGTCGCCTTGTTTTCCGGCTTCACGAGCGTCTCGACGGTGCCCGCGGGCAGTTTGTTGAACGCGGCGTTCGTCGGCGCAAGGACGGTGAACGGGCCGGGGCCCTTCAAGGTTTCCACGAGGCCGGCGGCCTTGACGGCTGCGACGAGCGTGGTGTGGTCCGCCGAATTCACGGCGTTGTCGATGATGTCCCGTGCCGGGAACATATTCTGGCCGCCGACGACGACCGTGTTTGCCGCGAAGATCGAGGACGAACTCAACGCGAGGACGATTGCAATGGATTTGATGTTTTTGATCATGATGTGTGTTGGTTTATTGTTTGTGTTTGGTTTAACGAAACCGGTTCAACCCAGCCTTGTTTCGAGGTCGCTTTGTCCGATGTTCCGTTGTGTTGAGGAGTGCGCAGGCACATCGAGTTTGGATGCACCCTCTTTTTCGTCCTCCACTTCGCAATGGATCAAAAAATAGTTGTCGTTGGGGGATCACACCGGACAAAGGCGCACTTAGGATCGCCGCGTCCAAAGCGTAGGAGCCGAAGGATCGTTCTATTCCGCGTCCTTGCGGACTTGATCGAGAATCCGGCGGATCAACTCCGGTGGCGGGGTCTGCGGCGGGGTCGCAAGCGCCATTTTGGCGGCCGCCTCCCGGAGCTCGGAAATGAAGCGTTGCAACTCCGGATCGCCGCTTAGCATCGCACGAAGGCGCGCCTCTTCTTCGGGCTCGAGTTGGCCGAGCACGTATTGAGTCGCGAGATCCTGTTTGGCTTCATTGATCATGATTTTGGTAATCGCAGCGGCAGGGGAGAGGCAACTCTCGGCCGCCCCGCGGAGTCAACCCCAAAGGGCGTCGGGCCCGGGCGGCGAAGATTCCCATAGTCGTTGTCTCTCAGAGGTATGCGCGGACTCACCGGTCCTGGATGCCTGCCGGGCGGTCATCTGGGGGGAAGAGCGGGGCTTCCCTCAGGGCGCTTTCGATCTCTTGCCGGTTTGAAACGTGACGGTGTGTCCATCCCGTGAAAGCAGGTCGGTGAGGCGTTTCTCCGCGCTGGCCCGGGCGCGATCGCGCAGGTCCGACTCCGCGGCGCGCCGGGCCACGCGCAGCCGCAGGTCGCGAAGCGCCCGCTCGCGGTCGTCGGCGGTGAGCCGGTTCCAAAGCCCATCCTCGTCATGGAGAAATCGCACGTCCTGCAGATCGGTCGCGAGAATCTCGGCGGGCGGCAGAGTGACGCGCAGCACGCCCGAGGATTCGTCGATCTCGACCACAAACGGCTTTGCGAGGTCGAATCCCGCGCGGATCACGAAGTCGCCTTCGATTTCGAGGGTCTTGGTGCTGTGGAGCCACGATTCGTCGAGCCGCTGCCGCTCGGTGAGCGATTGCTCCAGCGTCACGAGCTTCAGGACTTCGCTGCGTTGCGCAACCAGGATCCTGCCACCAAGAACGACCTTCGGCTGCACCTGGAACGCCGCGGCGACCTGCGTCGCGATCTCGCGGGCGGTATCCGCCGCACCGTGCATCGTGCGTTGAGCGACCATCGCCGGCAGGTCCACCACGATGTAACGCACCGTGAGCGCGCCGATGAGCAAAAGGAGCGCCCCGCAAACGGTGAGCAGAATCGCGAAGCGGCTCGCGCTGGCTGCCGTAAAGCGCCGATCCATCCGCCGCAGCGTAGCGCGCCGCATCGCGCGGACAACATTGTTCCCCGGGGAAAATCCTTGCCGGCATTTTTTCGCGCCCGGTAGGGTGCGTCGATGAAGATCGTTGTAACCGGCGGGGCCGGGTTTATCGGCTCGCACCTGGTCCGCCGTTTGCTGGACGAGGGTCACGAGGTCGGGGTGATCGACAATTTCACGGACTTCTACGCGCCCGGGATCAAGCGGGCAAACGTCGAGAGCTTTGGCGGACGCGCGCAGATCTTCGACGTCGATATTACCGACTTCGCCGGGGTGCAGCGCATTCTCGCAGAAGGAAAATTCGACGCCATCGCCCACCTTGCCGCGCGGGCGGGGGTGCGCCCGTCGATTGAGGATCCCCGGGGCTACATCGAGACGAATGTCACGGGCACCTACAACTTGCTCGAGGGCGCGCGGGCTGCCGGGACGAATCAATTCATCTTCGCATCCAGCTCGTCCGTCTATGGCCTCGCGAAGACCGTGCCCTTTTCCGAGGAGCTCGCGCTCCCGCAGACGCTCAGCCCCTATGCGGCCACGAAGCTTGCCGGAGAGCAGCTCTGCGGGAACTTTTCGTATCTGCACGGGATGCGCGTCGTGTGCCTGCGCTTCTTTACGGTCTATGGGCCGGGCCAGCGGCCGGACCTCGCGATCTACAAATTCACGGACATGATCGAGCGCGGGGAGGCGATCCCGAAATTCGGCGATGGCGGCACGCGGCGCGACTACACGTATATCGACGACATCGTGCAGGGCGTGCTGGGCGCCATCGCGTATCGCGACGAGCCGTTCGCGATTTTCAACCTCGGCGAAAGCGAGACGACCACGCTCAACGAACTCATCGCCGCGCTCGAAAACGCCCTCGGGAAAAAGGCCGCAATCCGCCAGCTTCCCGAGCAGAAGGGCGACATGCCGCTCACCTGCGCCGATATATCCAAGGCACGCCGCCTGCTTGGCTACGATCCGCGCACGAAGATCGCCGAAGGGATTCCGAAATTCGTCGAGTGGTATCGGGGGCTGAAAAAGTCGTGAGGACTCGCGCGAAGACACAATGGAGCCCGCGGGGAGGCCCTTTGTGACCTGCGTCTGAGGCCGGAACCATGCCCGCGAACGTCATTGAGCTGCTTCAGGAGTTGATCCGTATTCCAAGCGTGAATCCGGATGGCGATCCCGGCACGCCGCACGTCGGCGAAGGGCAAATCGCGGAATTTATTGCCGCATTTCTGCGCAACCTTGGCGCGGAGGTGACGCTGACCGAAATCCTGCCGGGGAGGCCGAATGTCGTGGCGCGGTTTCCGTCGGATCGTTCGGACAAAGCCCGCCTGCTGCTCGCGCCCCATACCGACACCGTGAGCGTGGGCGGCATGACGATCGATCCCTTCGACGGAGGGCTGCGGGACGAAAAGATCTGGGGCCGGGGCGCCTCGGATACCAAGGGCTCGCTGGCGGCGATGCTGTGGGCGCTCGGGGAGAGCCGCGATTTGCTTGCCAGCCGATCCTGCGAAATCTGGTTCGCCGGGCTGATGGGCGAGGAGGCCTGCCTGCACGGCTCGAGGGCGCTGGCAGCGAGCGAACGATTTGATTTTGTGATCGTCGGCGAACCGACCGGGCTCCAGGTGGTCAACGCGACCAAGGGCTCGGCGTGGCTCACGCTGCGCACGCGCGGCAGGGCGGTCCATGCGTCGGCCCCGGAGCTGGGCGAGAATGCGCTCTACAAGATGGCCGACGTGCTGCGGTGCATTCGCGACGAGATCGCGCCGTCGCTCGCGACCTTCCGGCATCCGGCGCTCGGCTCGCCGACGATCAGCGCGGGCACGATTCGCGGCGGCACGAAGTCGAACATCGTCCCGGATGCCTGCGAGGCGGCGGTGGATATTCGCACGATCCCAGGGCAAAATCTCGATCCGGTCTTCGAGCGACTGCGCGCCGCCAGCGCCGGGCTGGAGATCGAGAGCTGGCAGGCGCAGCCGATGTTCACCGAGCCGGAGCATCCGGTGATTCACGCGCTCGAGCGCTCGGGTGCGGGCCTGGCGACGGCGGCGTGGTTTTGCGACGCCGCGAGTTTTGCGGAGCGGGGCGTGCCGGCGGTGGCGCTGGGGCCGGGCTCCATCGCCCAGGCGCACACAAAGGACGAATTCCTGGCCGTCGCCGATCTCGAAGCCGGCGTGGCGTTTTTCAAGAGATTCCTGCGAGAGATCTAGGGGCCGGGCCGTCGGCCTTCCACGGCAACGTCCGATTCAAACGGCCAGGGGCTTGTGCGCCGCGTCGGACTTGAAGCAGACGTCGAGGATTTTCTGAACCTCGGCGCCGCGGGCGAAATCGGGCTGATCCTGGACTCCGGTGAGGATGGATTTGACGAAGCGCTGGTAGTTGTTCGGAACGGCGCGCGCTTCGACTTCCTTCCATTTCCCGAGATCGAGATCCTTGCCGGCGCACAACCGGTATCCCGTGGTCGTGCGGTCGGAATCGATTTCCACCGAGCCCTTGGTTCCGTAAATTTTAAGGAACAGGCGATTGGCGTGTCCGCCGGCCCAGCGGGTGGTTTGGATCGTTCCGATTGCGCCGTTGCGAAACTCCACGTCGAGGACGGCGGAATCGTTCGCATCGAGGATGTATTCTCCCACGCGGTCGTCCGGGGCCTTTGGAAAGGTCTTCAGCCGGCAATGGACCGACGAGATCGGACCGGCGGGATAGGTGGCAAAATCGACGATATGCACGCCGACGTCGCCGAGCACTCCCAGGCTGCCATGGCGGGAGGAAAGCCGCCAGAGCCAGGCCGGCGTCGTTCTCCAATCGCCCCAGATCTTGCTCGCGAGCCAGGCTTGGAGGTAGCTGGCTTCCACGTGGCGGATCTCGCCGAGCCCCCCGCGCCGGATGAGCGTCGCCACGGCCTGGATGCAGGGCCAGTCGCGATATGAAAAATTCACCATGTTGATGACGCCAGCCTTCCGCGCGGCGGCCACCATGCGGCGTGCGTCCGGGTAATTCGCCGCGAGGGGCTTTTCGCAGAGGACGTGCTTTCCCGCCTTCAGGCACCGGATGGCCAGCGGAGCGTGGGAGGCATCCGGCGTGACGATGGTGACGGCGTCGAAATCCGCCCCGGCCAGCAATCCGTCCACGCTCGCGAAGGCCGACAGGATCGTGTGCTTGCGGCAAAATTCGCCGACCCGGGTCGCGTCGATATCGACGGCAGCGACCACCTGGCAGGCCGAAATCTCCGCGAACTTCGAGGCATGCACGTTGGCCATGCCGCCGGTGCCGATGACGGCGAGTCGAACTTTCCTTTTGCTCATTTCCGGCTCCGGCGCGGGCTATTTATGCCCCACGGTCGAGCGGAACTGCCGCTCCGGATCCTCGGGGAGCGCCTCGATGGGCGGGGAGTTCGGGCAGACATCCGGGATGCAGACGGTGGGCTTCGCCCAGCGCACGGCATTCGTGATGACCCGCTGCACCTCGGGCTGATGATACGTCGGGTAGGTTTCGTGTCCGGGCCGGAAGTAGAAAATGCGCCCGTTTCCGCGAACCCACGTGCAACCGCTGCGGAAGACCTCGCCGCCGGTGAACCAGGAGATGAAAATCAATTCGTCCGGCGTCGGGATTCCGAACGGCTCGCCATACATTTCCTCCGACGGGATCTCGAAATACTCGCCGATGCCCTGGGTGATCGGATGGTCGGGACGAATGTTCCAGAGCCGCTCCTTGTCGTTGGCTTCGCGCCATTTCAGCGAACAGGTCGTGCCCAGCAGCGCCTTGAAGAGTTTCGCGTAGTGGCCGGAGTGCAGCATGATGAGGCCCATCCCCTCGAGCACGCGCTTCTTCGCCCGCTCGACGACTTCGTCCCGCACCTCGCCGTGGGCCATGTGTCCCCACCAGACGAGCACATCGGTTTCCGCCAGCACGGTCTCGGTCAAACCGTGCTCCGGTTCGTCGAGCGTCGCGGTGCGCACCGAAACCTCCGGCTGTGCGCGGAGGAATCCCGCGATGGTCTCGTGCATGCCCTGCGGATAGAGGGCGGCGACCTTCGGGTTTTTGTTTTCGTGGCGATATTCGCCCCAAACCGTGATGCGCAGGGGAGTGGTCATCGACGCGGGGCGGCTATTTTTTCTTCTTCGCCGGCTTGCTGGCGCGCTTCTCTTCGATGGCGGCCTGGGCCGCGGCGAGTCGCGCGACGGGAACGCGGTAGGGCGAGCAGGAGACGTAATTCAGGCCGAGTTTGTGGCAGAATTTCACGCTGTCGGGATCGCCGCCGTGCTCGCCGCAGATGCCGAGCTTGATGCCCGGGCGGCTGGCGCGGCCTTTGACGGTGGCAATTTCCATGAGCTGGCCGACGCCGGTCTGGTCCAGCGAGGCAAAGGGGTTTTTCTTGAAGATTTCGTTCTCGGTGTAGGGCACCAGAAACGAGCCCATGTCGTCGCGGCTGATGCCGAGCGCGGTCTGGGTGAGGTCGTTCGTTCCGAAGCTGAAGAACTCCGCCGTCTTCGCGATCTCGTCGGCGGTGAGCGCACCGCGCGGCACCTCGATCATCGTGCCGACGAGGTAATCGAACTTTATCCCCTTCTCGCGCTGCACTTCCTTCGCGACGCGGTGGACGATCTCGACCTGGAGATCCAGCTCCCGCTTGAAGCCCACGAGGGGAATCATGACCTCGGGATGGACCTTGATCTTTTTCTTCGCGACCTCGGCTGCGGCCTCGAAGATGGCGCGCGCCTGCATCTCGGTGATCTCGGGATAAGCGATGCCCAGGCGGCAGCCGCGGTGGCCCAGCATGGGATTGAACTCGTGGAGCGCGTGGACGCGGGCCTGGATCTTCTCGACGGGGATGCCGATTTTCGCCGATAGGTCGCGCTGTTGGTCCTCGCTGTGCGGCAGGAACTCGTGAAGCGGCGGATCGAGTAGCCGGATCGTGGCAGGGTAGCCTTTGAGCGCCTTGAAGATGCCGGTGAAATCCTCGCGCTGATACGGGAGCAGCTTCGCGAGGGCGGCTTTGCGGTCCGCGACGTTGTCCGCGAGGATCATCTCGCGCATCGCGTCGATCCGCTCGCCCTCGAAGAACATGTGCTCGGTGCGGGTGAGGCCGATGCCCGTCGCGCCGAAGGCCAGGGCGTTCACGGTCTGCTGGGGCGTGTCGGCGTTCGTGCGCACGTCGAGCCGGGTCGCCTCCGCGCACCATTTCATCAGTTGCGTGAAGTTCCTGAATTTCTCGGTCTTTCGGGCGGCCTGGTCCCCTTCGAGGGTGCCGCTGACGATTTCCGACGGTGCGGTGGCAACCTGGCCTGCATAGACAGTGCCTGCGGTGCCGTCGATGGAGAGGAAGTCGCCTTCCGCAAAGGTCTGGCCGCTGGCGGTGACCGTCCGCTTTTCGTAGTCGATGTGCAGCGCGCTGGCGCCGCAGATGCAGACCTTGCCCATCTGGCGCGCGACGAGCGCGGCGTGCGAACTCACGCCGCCCTTCGCGGTGAGGATGCCCTCCGCCGCGATCATGCCGCGCAAATCCTCCGGGGAGGTCTCGTTGCGCACGAGCAGGACCTTTTCGCCCCGCGCGGCGGCCGCGGCGGCGCGGTCGGCATTGAGATAAACCTTGCCTGACGCGGCACCGGGGCCTGCGGGCAGGCCGGTGGCAATGGAGGTGGCATTCCCGACCTCGACCGCGTCGAAGATCGGCGCGAGGAGCTGATCGAGCTGGTCGGCGGGGTTGCGCAGCACGGCTGTCTCCCAGTCGATGAGCTTCTCCTTGTGCATGTCGATGGAGAACTTCAGCGCGGCGGCGGCGGTGCGCTTGCCGTTGCGCGTCTGCAGCATGAACAGCTTGCCGTCCTGGATGGTGAACTCGACGTCCTGCACGTCCTTGAAATGCTTCTCGAGAATCCTGCGGACCTTCAACAGCTCGGCGTAGGATTTTGGCATCTGGTCCTTGAGCTTCGCGACGGGCTCCGGCGTGCGCACCCCGGCGACGACATCCTCGCCCTGCGCGTTGATGAGGAACTCGCCGTAGAATTCGTTCGCGCCGTTCGCGGGGTTGCGGGTGAACGCGACGCCGCTCCCGGAGGTCTCGCCCGTGTTGCCATAGACCATGGCCTGCACGTTCACCGCGGTGCCCCACTCGCTCGGGATGTTGTATTTGCGGCGATAGACGATCGCGCGGTCGTTCATCCACGAGCCGAACACGGCGCCGGCCGCGCCCTTGAGCTGCTCCCACGGGTCATCCGGAAAGCTGTGCCCGGTCCGCTCCTTCACGAGCGCCTTGAACCGCTTCACCAGCTCCTGCTGGTCTTCGGCGGTGAGTTCGCTGTCGAGAAAATGCTTGTGATATTTCTCCTGCTTGAATGCTTCGATGACGACCTCGAACGGCTCGTGATCCTCGCCTTCCTCCTTTTGCAGGCCGAGAACGACATCGCCATACATCTGGATGAACCGGCGGTAGCAATCCCACGCGAAGCGCTCGTTTTTCGTCGCGGTGGCAAGCGAGAGGACGGTCTGCTCGTTGAGGCCGAGGTTGAGGATCGTGTCCATCATGCCCGGCATCGAGTCGCGCGCGCCGGAGCGCACCGCGACGAGCAGCGGGAAGCCCGACGCGTCGCCGAATTTGCAGCCCATAATCTTCTCCATGTTCGCGATGCCCTTTTCGATCTGCGCCTGGAGTTCGGCGGGATAGCTGCGCTTGTGGTCGTAGAAATAGGTGCAGACTTCGGTCGTAATCGTGAAGCCGGGAGGCACGGGGAGGCCGATGCGCGTCATCTCGGCGAGGTTCGCGCCCTTGCCGCCGAGGAGCGGCTTCATGGAGCCGTCGCCATCCGCTTTGCCGTCGCCCCAAGTGTAAACGTATTTCGATTTTTTGCCGCCTGCGGAGGATGCCTTGGCCAGTTTCTTCGTGGATTTTTTGGACATGAATTCAGGAAAAGAGGGAGCCGTCCTTGATAACAGGCGGGCCGGCGGTGTCAACGGCGCGCAAAGGGATGGCGTTGACGAAACACCCGCGGCAGGAAGGCGGCGGGATCGGATGCTGGAAGCGCGCTCAGGCCGGCTGCGACTCGACTGCGGCAGCCGCAACCTCGTCGAAATAGCGGACGAAATCCGCAAGGCCCGTGCTCGGAATGATGATCGAGTTTCGGCGCCCATGCGCCTCCTCGGTGATGCGCACGAACTTTCCGCGCTCGTTCTCGCGATATTCGATGAAGAAGTGCTTGCGCTCGATCTGCAAGTCACGAGCCAGGATGATATTGTCCATTCCTATTGGGTTACGACGATGACGCTGAGACCCCGCAATATCGTGCGGCCCGCGCGGCCCACAAGTGTAAAGTCGCGGGATCAGGTCAAACAGCCTTGAAGTCCACCTGTTGCTTGAGCATGTCCACCCGCGCGACAATCACCTCGATTTCCTGCCCGGCCTGATAGGTCCGGCGCGTCTTGCGCCCGACGAATCGTCCGCGCGCGGCGTCGTGCAGGTAGAAATCGTCGTCGAGCGTCGAGACGTGGACCAGCCCGGTGAGCAGGAACTCCGGGAGCTCGACGAGCAGGCCGTAGTTGCGCACCTCGAGGATGCGGGCAGGGAAAGGCTTGCCCCCGCGAGTGGACGCCTGCCCCTGGAAAAACTCCAGCTTCTTCAGCCGTGTCGATTCGCGTTCCGCATCCGTGGCAACGCGCTCGGTGGTGGAAATATACTCAGCGAGTCCGGCGAGTTCGGTCGATGCCGGGCCGCTTTTGGTGAGGCCCAGATGCCGCTCGAGCGAGCGGTGGACGACGAGGTCCGCATAGCGGCGGATCGGGCTCGTGAAATGCGTGTAGTTCTGCTTCGCGAGGCCGTAGTGGCCGAGGGGGTCGGGCCCGTAAGTGGCCCGCTTCAGGCTCTTGAGCAGGGCGATCTTGATGGCATTCTCGAACGGCTTCCCCCGCGTCGCCGCGATGAGCCGCACGAGATTTTCGCGCTGCGTGAGGTCGCCGCATTTCACCCCGTAGGTGAGCGCGATCTGCCGATACTCGGCGAGCTTGTCGGGATCGGGATCTTCGTGGACGCGATAGATCGTCGGCTGCCGGGCGAGCTTCAGCTCGCGGGCGACACACTCGTTCGCGAAGAGCATCAATTCCTCGACGAGCTGGTGCGAGATGTCGTTTTCGACCTTTTCGAGGCGCACGGGATGGCCCAGCTCGTCGAGCCACACCTTCACCTCGGGAAAATCAAGATCGAGCGAGCCCTTCTCGAATCGCCGCGTGCGCAGCAGCGAGGAAAGCTCCCACGCCGTATGCACCCGATGGGCGACTTCGTCCGCCGGCGGCTTTTGCAGGATGGCAAACGCCTGCTTGTAGGTGAGGCGCGCCGCACTGCGGATGATGGATTTCGCGAAGCGGACGCCGTGAACTTTCCCCTGCTGCGAAACCTCGGCGAAAACCGAGAACGCGAGCCGATCCACCGCGGGCTTGAGGCTGCAGATGCCGTTGCTGAGCGCCTCGGGCAGCATGGGGATCACGCGGTCGGCGAGATACACGCTGTTCCCGCGCACGACCGCCTCGCGGTCCAGCGCGGTGCGCGGGCGCACGTAATGCGACACGTCCGCGATATGCACGCTCACGGCCCAGCCGCTTTTCGTGCGCTGCACTTCGATGGCGTCGTCGAAGTCCTTCGCGTCGTCCGGGTCGATCGTCACGATGAACCGGTCGCGCAGGTCGGTGCGGTGCGCGGCGTCCGCCGCAGCCACGAGCGGCGAGATCCCCTCCGCCTCGCGCACCACGTCGCCGGGGAATTTTTCCGGCAGGTTGTATTTGCGAATGATCGAGAGGATATCGACACCCGGCGCGCCCGCGCGGCCGAGCACCTCGATCACGCGGCCCTCGGGATTCACGTGGCGGGACGGCCATTCCTCGAGTTTGGCGACGACCTTGTCCCCGATGTGCGCGCCCAGCGCGGCGGGGGGCTCGGGCACATAGAGGTTGTGGACGAAGCGCGGATCGTCCGCCGCAAGATAGTAAAAGTTTTTCGATTTTTGCAGCGTGCCGACGAGCGTCTCGTTCGCCCGCTTGAGGATGCGGATCACGCGGCCTTCGCGCTTCGGCGCCGAGGCTCCGGCAACGGGCCGGCGCAGGCTGTCGGGCGCCGGGCGGTCCTTGATGATGCGCGCCACGACGCGGTCGCCGTGCATCGCGGTCCAGGTATTCTCCGCGCTCACGTAGAGGTCGGGCGCGCCCCGCTCCTCATTGAGGACATGCGCCGCGCCGCTGGCGTGGAACTGGATCGTGCCGGTGAAGAGGTCGGCGTCCTGCGGCACGACGTAGCGATCTTTCCGCACCCGGGCGATCTGGCCGGACGTCTCCATCTCCCCGAGCAGATCGCGCAACTTCCGCCGGTCGCCCTCAGGTAGATTCAGCCGCTTGGAAATCTCGACCTTGTCGAGCGCCTGGCTCCGCACGAGATCGAGGATGCGTTGCCGCAACGATTTCGCGCCGCCGGCTGGCGCGGCGGCTGGGGGGTTGCCTCTTCGCCGCGAATTCCCTGACACGCCAGCCACTTTCTTCATCGCGGCGCTCGATGACAAGAAAATGCTTGCCTGCCCATGGCCGCAGGCGACATTTACGCATCCGCTTTCTCCGAATGACCGCACCCTCCGTATCCCCCCGCCGCGCCTTTACGCTCATCGAGTTGCTCGTCGTCATCGCCATCATAGGCATCCTGATGACGCTGCTGTTCCCCGCGATTCAGGCGGCCCTCGACGCGACCAAGAGGGCGCAGGCAAAAAATGATGCGACGCAAATCGCCACGGCGATCAACGCCTACGTTACGGAGTATGGGAAGGTGCCGATGGCGGCTGCCGGTAGCGACTTACAAATCAACGATGCTGGGGGTGCTCTCATGAACGTCTTGAGCGGAGTCACCACGAATGCCGACAACCCGCGTGCGATCGTATTTCTGGAGGTGCCTCGCGCAAAATCCGGAGCGAACGGGGCCGAATCCACGGGCGGCGGCGGATACACCTCCGGCTACAAGGATCCCTGGAAGCAGGACTACCAAATCTGGGTCGATGGCAACTACGATAATGAAGTCAATGGGCCCGACGGCAACCCGGTCCGCAAGACCGTCCTCGTCTGGTCCACCGGAAAGCCGAAGGGCAATCAGCCCAACAGCGACGTCAAAAAGTTCATCAAGTCGTGGGAGTAGCTGTCGCACTGCGGGTGTAGTTCAATGGTAGAACGGCAGCTTCCCAAGCTGCATACGAGGGTTCGATTCCCTTCACCCGCTCTCCTTATTTTCAACGACTTACGCGGTCTCTGCACCAAGACTGCACCAAATAAGATTTTTTGGCCGCGCAGAAAATATTTTTGGGCAGCCACTCAATTCGATCTACAGGGACGGTCTTTCTGGTGAGATTTCCATTCGTGCGGCGGTAATTTTCGGCAGGGCTTGAGGCGAGAGAAGGAGGGCATCCTGGTTACCTTTTTTGGTGGCTGAGCCATTCCCAATTGATGCCTTCTTGAGCGATCCGAAGTCCGCGACTGAACACCTCTCGGACGCTTTGAGTGAGGCTCCCGATCCATTCCATCTCGATTTTAGTCGCATCATTCACGTCCCCCAACGGGCTCTGTTGACCTACCGTTAAAAGGTGGGCGTAACTCCACAGGTCCGGCTCGACGGGAGGAAGGCCGCATCGTGTGGCAACCTTGGATGCGGCCTTGGGAATGTGCAGGCCCTGCGGATCGAGGTCTCCAAAGTAGAGAACGCGCCGGATACCGCCGATCTCGGAAAACACGTCGCTCAAACGACTCACGCTGTCCATGAAGCGATTCCCTCCGCCATACACGATCCCGGCAAACTCAGCCACCTCGCAGTTCCAACGACAATAGGTGTCCCAGGTGCAGGCGTTTTCGATTACGAGCACTGGCCCCGCAGTATTTGGGCCGCGTTTCCAGCCGAGTGGCTCGGCGACTGTGTAGCAGCGCAATGCGCGCAGGGTTAGGCGATCATCGCGAAGAAGGGTCGTGGCTCGGAGTGAATCGAGGCGTTTCTCATCGCCAAAAATCTGGAGAGACCGTTCTTTAATGTTGATCTCGATTTCACTGCGGCCGTTGCGGAAAAATTCGTTTAACTTGATCAAGTCTTCGACCGCTACGTTGACGCCACCCGCTTTGAGGAAGGCGAGTTCTGGCACCCATTCGACGGAGCCAAAATCGAATGCCGGCACTTTCTGCGGCAGTTCATCGGCAAAAAGCTGACGTAACCGGGGCTCAGCATCAAGCGGAAGCAGGACACGTAGAATCTCCTCCGGTCTTTGGGCGGGTGTCTTCAGCCTGAGCAAGCGGACGCTCTCCAGCAAACGAACGTCACGAATCGCCTCGCGCCGATCTACCGCCGACAGCAGGCCGGCGTCACGGAGCAACTCCTCCCAGTCGCGAGAGAATACTTTCTTGTGGGTTCCCTGCTCGGCCGTTCCCCGTGCCGCCCGCCACTGGACAAAGAATTCACGGAAGACTGGAAACTTTCGCCAGCATGAATCGTCCGGCGTCATGCAAGGGATTCGAGAGTCTGTTCGGAGGTGAGTCGAGTCGGGATGTTATCGACGCGGGTTACATATCCCGCCGCGTCGCGCTCTTCCTCTTTTTCGCAAAGGATGATTGTTTGCGCGAAGGGGGCCATGACTCCAAGTCGATCCACCGGGAAAGCCATGAGGAGTTGAAGATCAAATTCCTTGGCAAGTTCCAGACAGTCTTCGACGCCATCGCCAGAGAGCTTGGCGAACGCTTCGTCCATGACCACGAGGCCGAGGTGATTCGAACGACCGCTGCCGAGGTCATACACCCGACGGAAGGCCGCGAGCATCGAAATAAAGAAAGGTGCTTGGTTCTCGCCGCCCGAAAGATTTACGCCACTTCGCCCGAGCGAGATCGGCTGTGCTTTAACTCCATGGCTACCGCCAACATTGATCATCTCAAGGTCGTAGCGGTGGTAGTATCGATAATCCAATAGCCGCTTGGCGCGGTCGTCAGTTTTGTCGGCGGTGGCTTCGACGGCGGCCATGAGTTCGTCCATCGCCTGTTGCACCTCGTTAGCCCGTCCAACGGCCGCAAGGTCATCCGAAAGCTCAAATCCAGTATCGAGGAGGCTAAAAAGCGTGCTAAACGCGGGGTCACGTTTTTGGCTTATTTCGTAACGGTGACCGCGAACCTGGCGATCCAGGTATTTGCGCAAATCCTTCACCGTCCGCTCCGCCGCTTGAATATTGTCATTGAGACGATTCAAAACGTGCTCCTTCAACCTCCGCTCCCAATCGCGGCGGCGATCTGCGGCGAGACCGCGGAATTTATCCAATTCAAATTCCTCGAGCGTTCGGAGGCGCGCCGTCCATTGGTTGTTGTCTTCGTCGTCGGGATTATAGTCATGGCGATACTCCGGGTGCCGGAGTCGCCCGTCCTTGTTCACAGCGGCAATCAAGGCACGGCGTTCGTTGTCGCGAGCGCGGCGGGCGTCAGCGGATTTTTTGATGGCGGCACCTTCATGCTTCTCAGCGGCATCTTTTCTCTCATCCCATGACTTCCACTCGGACTGAAAAGCCTCCACTTGAGCGAGAACCTCGGTGTCTCCCACGTCCGCCGGCAGCTTACCGCGACTGATGCCAGCCTCAAGTTCCTGGTTTTTTAAACGCGTCGAAGCCGAGGCGATGGCTTCTTCGATCCCTAGGCGCTGCTGGCTGTAACCCTGCCGGGAAGTTGTGAGTTGGCCGATTGCGATATTGGCGGCTGTTTCTTGTCGGCGCAATTCCTCGCGTTTCTCAATCCGCTCGGCACGCTCTGGAGTCTCCAGAAATTCAAGGCGCGAGGACAGGTCAGCGAGTTCGCTTTGCAACTCCGGCAAACGATGGAGTTCACTACTCCGGTCTGGCAGCCTGGCGTTGCCAAGCTCCCAACTCTTCCCGAGATCAATCCACGTGTGAATTTCACTGCGGAGCGCAAATCTGGCGGAGCGCAGCGCCATAAGTTCCTGCTGCTCGCGAAGCAATGTCTCACGGAGCCTTTTGAGACCTTCTTTGCCCAAGGTAAAATCGAGCCGTTCAGGCTGAGTCAACTTCCGCCGGATGGGCTTTTGTTTAAAAATTCCATCCCGAGTGACCGCACGATCCGGAGCATTGTCTAACTCATCGATGTTTTCTGCTGCAGTGATCCGGCCGATCAGATGAAAAACAAATAATGCGGCGATGGTTCTCTGTTCGCTGCCTGCGGCACCGATCTCGACTTTTTCGGCGAGTGATCCCGGCATCGCCTTTGACCCCAGGTCCAGGGCTTCGCGGGGGTGGACGATCGATTCGTCACCACGCGGCTGCCGGCGCAGTTGATCCATCGCGATGCGATAATCATCCATCGATCCAACCACGATCGAAAATCGATTGCGGCCAAGAACTAGTTCCAATGCCCTTCGCCATCCGTCCGTTTCCGCCTCCGGTTTGACTTCGATCATTCGGCAAAGCTGTTCCGGTGGTGTGGGCGATCTGGCGAGCGCCTGTTTGACGGCTTGGAAAAGCGGAAACTCACCGGGCGTTTGGCCGGCATCCAATCTTTCCAGCGAGGCAGCGATGCTCCGCAAAGTTGCATCCACCGTTTTGATTTCAGTGTCGATGGGTTCGAGCAGCCCTCTGACGGCCGTAAAGAGTTCCTCGAAGCGCGCAGCCACCTTGGGCAGTGCGTCGAGACCCACTGCTTCATCAGTGGCACTGAGCGCATCGAGCAGATTCACATCTACGGTCAACGCCTCGCGGAGACCATCGAGTTTCTGCTGACGCCCACGCTCGAGCCACTCCCGCCACCGTTGAGCCAAAGTGCGGAGCCGCTGCCGGATCGACTGCTGTGCCTCGACAAGTTTATTTCGCTCCAGAAGTTTGCGGTGCTGCTCGCTCCGTTTGGCCACCAACTCGGACTCATCCGCATCCAGATTGAACTCTTTGATGGCTGTCTGCAGTCGGGCCACTTCCGTCGTTTTCGCCTCGTAGGCCAGGTTATCTTCCGCATGCCTTGCGTCGAGGGACACCAGTTTGGCCTCGTGGCCGGTGAGCACCTCCTTCAGGCGTGTGCATTCCAGAACGATACGGAGATGGGAGAAGAGTGCTGCAGCCCGATTTTCGATTTCAAAAACCGAGTGAAATTCACGTATTCGGCGCAAGAACGCGGCTTCATCCTCCTGCTTCAAAAGTCGTTCCTGCGTTTCGCGGTAGGCGATCACGGATTTCCGGACGTCTTTTACATCAATGGGCGCTTCTTCGAGAATGAACTCCCGGATGAACGTTTCCATATTGGCCTCGGGCTCAAAAGCGATCGCCTTGGGCATGGTCTTGTGGAGCCGATCCTCGTTGAACCAGAGATGGTGGGGCGTTGCCATTTCCGCCAAATATTCCCGTTGAGAATAGAGGTGATCGTTCCCGTATTCCCGGCGGATGAATGTTTTAAACTCGTCTTCACCGAGCAATTCGTTGCCCTTGGTGAAGGTCGTCCAATCAGCCCGTTCCGGCATGCTGAAATAAACTCGGCTCGCATCCGAGGTCGGGCTGTCATACTGAATGCGCCAACCCCAGGTTTCCTTGCGTGGCTCACCTTTTTCCACCGGCCAGGTGAATTCTAAAGCAATATAGGAAGCGCCACTGCGACGAGTGTAGTGAGGCTCACCATCGCGGGTGGTATTGGTATCGCAAAGGACATAGCTGACCTCGGTGCGACCCCGGGCCGCACCGGCTGCCGCCCGGTTCGGGCGCCAGTTTTCGCCGAGCATAACACGTTGAACCAAATCGAGCAGAGCCGACTTCCCAGTGCCTGACACGCCGGACATGAGGATCGTCTCCTCAACGTCAATGATCTGCCGAAATCCATACCAATTGATCGCGATGATGCGACTGAGCGAAATGCGTGGGTTCATTCCTCGGAAGTTTGCGCTGGGGCAGTGTCGCTTTTCTGGAAAAGGTTGGCATGACTGGCCCAATCATCCGGACTGTCGAAAGGGATAGCCCGCGCCAGAGTCGGCAGAATCTCAATTCGCGACTCACCAAGTTTCACCTCGTCTTTTTGAAACCTGATAAATCGCCGTTGCCGAAACTTTGTCAGCATGCGCTCAAGATGTCCGTCCGTTGGTGGAACGACGCTTTCGAAATATAGCTTCAGGCGAGCATCAAGGTCGTTTGCGGTGATGACGATCGCTTCGCTGGTCTGCTCCATCCTCATCTCGTCATAAATCCGCCAGAGCGTCAGCACGACGAGTGTTTCGTCCTTGCCGAACTTCGCCATAAGGCCGCACTCGCTCGGGATGGGGCGGGCTTGGAAGATCGGGCGGTCCGGATCAACGAATAGTTCCAACCCAGCGACCGCAAGGTAATCGGAAAGTTCGGTCTGATATTCCCGCGTAACGAGGAACAGCTCGCGTTCCCGTCCCATATCACCAAAAAGAACACCCGTGCTGAGGAGTTCGGCAATGATGGAGCGGATCGACGGACGGTCCGTTTCCGGGATGTGTTCCCAAAATGTGGGCCAGATATTCATGCGAGGCGTTCGATAGTAATTCGCTCGATGAGATGGCCCGCCTGCCTATCCAAAGGGATGTTTTCCGGGTGCAAGCCGTGCTCTTTACGACTGCTGTGAATGCGCCAACGCAGTTTGTGTCCCTTGGTGTTGGCGCGATGGAAGGAAAGGACAGCGAGCAGATCGAGGAGATCGTCGTCCTCCGAGACCAGATGAAAATCGGCGGTTGTGATCTTGTCGCCAACGTTGGGCAGCCTCTCCTCGATCAACCGCGCTGCGCGCTGGGGCGTGATGCTCGTGCGGTTCCGGCTGCGAATCATTTCCTGCACATCGAAAGGATCCCCAAGGCGCGGGGTGCTGGCCATCGTCAGATCCACCGGCAGTTTGGCCTTTCGCGGTCGCGACAAAGCATCGCGTCCAAAATAAATCTCCACTTCGGGGCTGAGCAGTTGCATCCCCGTCTCTCTGGCTAAATCGGCGAATGAAGATCCGGCATACTTTTCTGCCGCAGCCTGGAGATATTCCTTAACCTGCTCCGGTCGCCGACCGCGGACTTCGGTTTGGTAACGGTAGCGTTGCGCGGAGAGTCGGCTGAAGTCGGCCACGCGTCCATCCACGATTCGCTGTTTGGAAGGAAGCCCCCCCAGCTCCCGGTCCAGCCGCGACAGGCTTTGTTCCGCCTTTCCATAGGCATCCATCTCCGTCAACCCTTTGTGCGTCGCGATGGCTTTGGCTAGGTGCTCTTTTAGAAAGGGATTGGAGATCGCATCCTGGACCACCAAGCGGGCCTGCTTCAGCTTCGGCAGAAGTCCGCCTTTTTGGAGTGTGTCATAGCAGATCATATGATCGCCTTCATGGAATTCCACGAGGAGCCGATCCAGGGTTTCGCCGGCGCTTTTGCTCTCACGCTGCTGGCGCTCGTATTTGAGCACGAGACTCTCCAAGGCAAGCATTTGATCGCCAGCGTGTAGGACGCGATCCGTGATTTCCTTGATGACCTGCCGCAATTCTTCGGGGGTTCGTCGGTGAGGATCAAGAGTCCCCTCGGCGAGCAGGGTTTCACAGATTGAGCGAATCGTTGCCGCAAAATCCTTGAGCTCCGCGACGTCATCTTGGGCAATCTCGCGCAGACTGCGGATCAACGGTCGCACTTGAGGAGAAAGAGTAACCCAACGCTCATCAATGCTCACGCGCCGCTGTTGAATCCACTGCGCCTGAAGCAAGTTGTTGAAAAGCTTGCCTGCCTTCAGGCGCAGATCCTGAGTGTCTCCCCCTTCGTCAAGATCGAGTTCCGCGGAGGGATTCAGCATCAATGTGTCGCGAATCAGCGCGAGCGTCTCCTCATGAGAAAGCTGTCCATCTT
The DNA here is from genome assembly GCA_028713285.1 of Terrimicrobiaceae bacterium. GTDB lineage: Bacteria > Verrucomicrobiota > Verrucomicrobiia > Chthoniobacterales > JAATET01 > JAATET01. The sequence goes on along the minus strand of JAQTOP010000011.1, from coordinate 30,182 downwards.
CGTTGCTCCGTGCGTCAAAACGGTCAATAAAATCCACATAAACCGGCGCGGAAGGACGCGCCAGTGGGCGAAAAAACCCCTGCTTGAAAAGCGGTCCCAGACGCTGGCTCAACAATTGCGCCGGGTCACTTTCAAAGTGGGAGAAAGAAATCATTCGTCACAAAACCGGCTCATTTATACGCAGAGAAGCCTGCGTAATTCAACGCCGGTCGCTAGGCCGGATTTCGCAACATCATGCCACACTCAATAGGATCGCTTTTTACCTCGTCGCATGCGATCCCCCCCAAATCCTCTCCAAGAGCGTATGACCAGGGAACCTGATCCGCTTTTGGTTTGGAAGCTGTGCTCAACTTGCTTGGGCGACGCTGGGCGTTCTCCTGCATCGCATATTTTCTGATTTACTGGTAGAGAGCCCCGACATGCAGATTATCTGCATGGTTGAAGGATCGTCCGACGACTACTTCTCAAATGAGAAGCAGCGGAGCATGCGTCCTCCGTCTCCCTGTCCACACTGCAATTCGAAACAGGTTCTGCGAGCGCTGGGTTACTATGATCGGGATGTTTCTCGTCTAAATGAGAAGGGCTACGTCAGGATCTCAGTTCGCCGTTTTCGCTGCATCGTCTGTGGGAAGACCGTCAGCCTTTTGCCTTCGTTTGCCCAACCCTACCGCATTGTTCTAAACGCGACCATTCAGGCTTTCGCCGCCGGCGACATCTACCATCCCGATGTCGAATGGTGGATCATCTACCTTCGGCGTTATTGGAAACGGTTCTGTTTCTGGCTTCCCCTCCTCCGCCAGTCAGTTCCGGGGATCGGCCTTTCTCCTCCCTCGGAGGATGCCGCCGCGTATTGGAGGCAGGTTGTCATTTGGGCCGGCTCACTATCGAGCGCGACCGCGAGACTCACGAGTGATTTTCAAATCACGCTTTTTGGTCGTTACCGGTGCCACGTTCCGAACCGCTGCGAAGGCGAGATATAGGTCAAGTCCACACATCTTGTTTATTTGCAGACGGAAAAAGTGAGCGGACACTTGCTCCAGCTCGATGAAAGGCCTATCCGACAGTTTCCTGCGGCAGAATTTTCCGAATTCCCGATCGGCACCATTGGCAATGCCGGGAGTCGAAATTCATTCAGCCATCTGCGACCACGGCCACGGTGGGCGTCCGGCGGCGTCGGCACTTTTCACCGGTCAACTCTTCATTTTTGCCGCAGATGACTGCCGATATATCTGAATCCAAAATACGGGCGGTCGCCTATGTGCGGATGTCCACGGAGCATCAGCAATATTCCACGGCCAACCAGATGGACGCTATCGAGGCATGGGCCGCCCGTCGCGGAATGACCATCGTTCGGACATATTCCGACGCCGGGAAAAGTGGGCTGAATGCTCGAGGCCGCAAAGCATTGTTGAAGATGTCTACGGACTGGTTGATCTGCACGGCGTCGAGTTCCGCCTTCATGACGCGGGCGTCCGCTGTCTGTCTCGCGTCCACGCGGAGCAGGCCTGTTGAGCGAGATCGCCAGATGCCCTCGGCGTCCTTGAATTTCTTGTGCCAGAAACGTGAACCATTTTTGGGAATGAGAGATGCCATACTGCACCAAGTGCACCAAAATCGTAGATTGCGCAAGTCGCACTACACTGATAATCAACCACTTAAAACCACTCTGCACCACTCAACTCAAAACGGGGGTTCGATTCCCCTCACCCGCTCCACTTGTTTTCATCGACTCGCGCCTCCATCGCGCCGAGGCAGATGATATGCAATCCCGGCAGTTTTCGAATGCGCGTGGATTCCGCGCTGCTTCCTGACTCACGGCGCCTGAGCACCGGACGGCGGAGAGCGAAATGCCTCAAGATAGCTCTCGGTCTTGACAATGACGTTTTCCCGCGAGAGCGGTAGGGGCAGGTAGTCGGTCGCTCCCACCTCGAACGCCGCCGCCGTGGCCTCACTGTCCGCTGGATCGCGGAGAACAAGAATTTGCGTGCCTTCGGGAAGATGCATGGCTCCAAGCGCCGCCACGTTACGGACGGAGTCGAGAATGATGATGAGGGGAAGGGAAAACTCCTTCAGTTTGTCCTGCTCCGTTATGAGCAGCAGGCTGGAATAGTGCTCGCGAAGAATCGTTTCCGTCTCCAGGAGCAACTCCGGGTCGGAAATGAACAAGGCAATGCGCGGAATGCCAGCGGGGTCCGGCAGACTTTGCCGCGTTGGCAATCGCTGGGTTGGATGGGCATCCGTCATGATTCCTCCCGAGTGGAATCGTTCGTGGATCGGTGGTTGGGCGCAAGGAATGACTGCCGCCTTCCCGACATCCCGCATGGATTCGAAAATCCGGTGACCTCACGGGGGTCGTCGGTCCCGATGGCGCGCTTGGATTCCAAACGACCGAGCCTAGTCACTCCTCCTGCGCGCGTTGCCTGAATGCGGTTCATTGGCGGGAAAACGGTGAAATCATAGACCGCGAGGCGCTCGGACGCAAAGTTTTCATGGCGGCTGCAGTCAGCTTCTTCGGCCTGCTGCTCTACATTCGCACCAGTCCCGTGCGGATGGCGAACTTCGGCTTCGTGCCCTTTGCTTTTGCGGGAATTTTTTCGCTGGGGCTCTGCTGCGCACCGAACCTGCGTTCGCTCGAGGGATCAGCCTGGTGGTGATCGATCTCACGCAGCGGATTGTCCCTTCCCTGCGCACGTTCCAGTTCGTGCCCCATGAGAATTGGACACTCGCCGCCGAGGTTTTCGAAAAATCCTTCGATCCCACGACAAGGATCGAGAGCTCCCGCTATGTCAAATACCTAGCCCGGACGATCCCTGGTTATTCCCTTCGCGCGTCGAAAATGAGCGAGAGCGCTTATCGCGCCGGTCGTCTCGTCGTGGCGGACGCGGGAAACAAATGGGCGGAGGGCCGCCGCTTTTTCCGGCCGGCGAACGAGGCGCAAAACGGCCAAATTGTGCTTCCTGGCCAGACGCGCGACATCGTCCTGACGTTTCAAATTTCCCCCATCTTCAACCTCCGTGAAGCGCCAGCCGAACTGCTCGACCGCGATCCCACGACTGGCTTGTCGCCGGGGAAAAAGCCCATCCACCTCGGCCTGCCGAAGGGGCTTCGGTCGGTTATCTTTCTTTTTAGCGGTCCGGCCGATCTTGCAAACATTCACGTAACACTTTGGGACACAGCAGGCTGTTTGCGAGCTCCCGCCCCCCTCATCGGTGCAGGGAACGCCTTGATTGTCATGGTCGAAGGTGTGGATGACCGCGACTTCACCCTGCGACTTGATGCCACAGATTCGCGTCCACCAGTCGTTGAAGTCTGGGCAATCCCTCGGCCCGCAAATAGCTTCGCACGACAAAGACGGGTTCGGGAACGGCAGGAAACGCACCGAATCTCGCAAAAAAAACGCCTCGTCCCTCGAGGCGCTGAACCCGAATCTGAAGATCTTCCTCATCAGCATTTCGTCCATCGAGCCGCTCGTTCTCACGGCATCCTCACCCGCTCCATTTATTTTCGTCGCCTCACGTCCCCTCCACCGAGGGACGATTTTTTTGCGGTGGCCTGTTGAGCTGGAATAGTGCTCGCGAAGAATCGAATACGGCGGCGGCGCATGAAGAATCGTCCGGTTTAGTCTTTCGGAGAAAGACTCCTTCTTTTGCGTTGAATCTCGTCGCGGGCCTTCTGCGCCAGCTTTTCGTAAGTGGCATGAATGCGATCGAGTTCCTCCTCTTCCATTTCCTCCAGGTCCAGAAGCGCATTTTGCGCCCCGATATGCGTGCGGATGAGTTCATCGAGCTTCACCTGCATCGCTTCGGTGTCGCGGTTTTGCGTGCTTTGGATCACGAACACCATCAGGAAGGTGACGATCGTCGTGCTCGTGTTAATGAGGAGCTGCCAGGTGTCGTTGAAGCCGAAGAATGGTCCGCAAAGCGCCCATGCCAGCAGGACACAGACGGCAATGACGAAGGTGCCAGGCCGGCCGGCGGTCCGGGCGCTCCATTTGGCAAATCGGGTAAAAAGCGAGCTGGGTCGGGAAGTCTTCATGGCATTTCGGCGAATGAGGCGCCAAGGGAAGCCCTTTGCAAAGAAATCGTCCGCCAGCCGGCCGGCGGCGGTATGGGCCTGCGCGCACGTGTCGGACCGATTGCGATTGAAATCAGCCGCGCCCGAATCGAGCGTGCTCTATTCCCTCGCGGTCCGTCTTTGCGTGCGCAGGGCCATCTGCAGCTTTTCAAAATCCACCGGCTTGGTGAGGTGCTCATCGAAGCCAGCCTCCAGGCATTCCTCGATGTCTTCGGACATTCCGTAACCGGTTAGCGCGACGGCGGGAACCTGCGAGGCCTCGCGCACGGCGCGGACAAAATCCAGGCCACTGCCATCGGGAAGACCCAGATCGCTCAGGATGAGATCGAATTTCGCATCCGATATTTTTTCGAGAGCCGCTGCCACGGTGCCGCACGTTTCCACGGTGTGCCCGATGCCGCCGAGCACTTGACCCAGCACCCGGGCGGTGTCCTCATGGTCCTCCAGCAACAGAATCCTCAGGCTTCTCCCGGCAGCCGTCTCGCGCGGGACCGGCTGAACCTGCGCCGCCGGAGACGGAACGGCCGGCAGAACGATGGTGAAGGTGGATCCCTTGCCCGGTCCCGGACTGTCCGCCCGCAAGGTGCCGCCGTGGGCCTCCACCAGCGCATCCGCGATGGAGAGCCCCAGGCCCAGCCCGCGCGGCTTATGATGCGGAGCGGGATTGCCTTGCCGGAAACTCTGGAAAAGGATGTCCATCGTCTCCCTCGTCATGCCCACGCCAGTATCGGCGATCGAGATCTCGAGTTTTTCGCCAGGCAGGTTGCGCGTTGTGACGGTGATGCGGTCGCCCTTCATGGTGAATTTCACCGCGTTGCCGATGATGTTCCAAAATACCTGCTGCAGCCGGGCGGGATCGACATGGGCATGGGTCTCCCCAGCCCGGGCCGACAAGGAAATCTCCACCCCGTTCGCCTCGCACGCGGGCTTGAAGATGGCAATGACGCCCTCGATCAGCCCGTGCACGTCCGTCGTGTCCCGCTCTAGAAAAAGCTTTCCGTGCTCGATGCGCGTGATGTCGAGCAAATCGTCGATGAGTTTCGCCTCGAGTTCGATGTTGCGCCGGATGAGTCTGAGATCGGGCCGCAGGGCCTCGGGCAGCGCCTCATTCGCCTCCCAGGTCGAGAGGGCGGCCAGCACGGGCGTCAGCGGCGTGCGCAGGTCGTGCGAGAGGGTGGCCAGAAATTTGTCCTTTGCCCGGCTGGCCTCCTCGACCTGCTGCTTGGCCTGCACGAGATGGCGCTCGGTCTCCTTGTGGCTGGTGAAATCCCGGAACACCAAGACCACGCCCCGCACGCTGCCGTCCGTCTCGCGGATCGGGGCGCCGCTGTCGTCAATCGGCAGTTCGCTGCCGTCCTTGCGAATGAGCAGGGTGTGGTTGGCCAATCCGACGATGGCCCCGGATGCCAGCACCTTTTCCACCGGACTGTCCACCGGCTTGCGGCTGTCCTCGTTGATGATGCGAAAAACCTTCGCGCACGGCTGGCCCTTCGCCTCCGACGCCGTCCAACCGGTGAGATCCTCGGCCACCTGATTGACGAAGGTGATGTGGCCGGTCAAATCCGTAAGGATCACGGCATCGCCGATGCTCGCCAGCGTCACCGCCAGAATCTCCCGCTGCCGTTCGATCTCCAGCGTCGCCAAATGCTGGAGGGACACTTCCCGGCGAATGCGCTTATAGGTCCAGACGAGAAAGGCCAGATTGACCAACGCGGCGAAAACAAACACCACCGTGCGCTGCATCGTCGCGCGGGCGTCCGCTTCGTGCGCCCTCGAGCGCGCCCGGCCTTCCTCCGTCTCGAGGGCGTCGATCTGCGCGCGAATGGCTTCCATCATTTTCCTGCCGGTATTCCGCCTGACGATGGCCATGGCGGCCGCCCGCTGGCCGGCTTCGGCGAAATCGATGGTCCGCTGCATTTCGTCCACCTTGCGCAGAATGACGTCGTGAAGCACCTGGACGGCCGGCGCCGGTAATTGCCCGGCATCCGCCAGCTCGCGCAGGCCATCGAGGTGTTTGCGGATGGCTTGGTTCGCCGTCCGGTAGGGATCGAGGTAGGGGCCATCCCCCGTCAGCAAATAGCCGCGCTGGCCCGTCTCCGCATCCTGAATGGCGGAAAACGTTGCCTGCAGTTGGGCCAGCACGGCGTCGTGCTGTTGGATCTGGTCGCGCGCGACCAGCACCTGGCGGCCGGCCAAAAAAGTCACGAGGATGCTGACCACCAGCACAAAGGCCATGGTCGCGAAAATCCCCCACAATCGAAAAATGGGCCCCCTCACGATATGTCGGGATGTTCTCGCATCACGGGATGTCCCTTGCAATCGGCGAAGTCAAAACCGCCACCATCGGGTCTCCCCGGATCCGCGATGAGTCCGGCAAAGGACACGCGAAAGCCCGTCGGGATGCGAAACTCTCGGTGAAGCGACATCTCGCGCCGATGCAGGACACCCTCTGGTTTAAGGACGCCATCATTTATGAACTCCATGTCCGGTCCTTCTGCGACAGCACCGGCGACGGCGTGGGCGATTTCCACGGGTTGACGGGCAAGCTGGACTATCTTGAAAACCTCGGCGTCAACGCCCTCTGGGTGCTGCCATTTTATCCCTCGCCGCTGCGCGACGACGGCTATGACATTGCGGATTACTTCTCGGTCCATTCCGCCTACGGCACCGTCGAGGATTTCCGGGAATTCCTCGACGAGGCCCACCGGCGGCGCCTTCGCGTCATTACCGAACTCGTCATCAACCACACCTCCGACCAGCACCAGTGGTTCCAGCGCGCACGCCGGGCGGCACCGGGTTCGCCCGAAAGAGATTTCTATGTCTGGAGCGACACGCCGCGCCGCTTCGAGGAAGCGCGCATCATCTTCCAGGATTTCGAGAGTTCAAACTGGTCGTGGGATCCCCTCGCCCATGCCTATTTCTGGCACCGCTTCTACTCCCACCAGCCTGACCTGAATTTCGACAACCCTCGCGTGCGGGAGGCCGTTTTTCAGGTCGTGGATTTCTGGCTCGAGATGGGCGTGGACGGTTTGCGGCTCGACGCGGTGCCCTACCTTTTCGAACGTGAGGGCACCTCGTGCGAGAATCTTCCCGAAACGCATGCCTACCTCAGGGAATTGCGCCGACATGTCGATGCCCGCCATCCGGGCCGCATGCTCCTTGCCGAAGCCAACCAGTGGCCGGAGGATGCCGCGCGCTATTTTGGCAGCGGGGACGAATGCCACATGGCCTTCCATTTTCCACTCATGCCACGCCTGTTCATGGGCCTTCAAATGGAGGACCGGTTCCCCATCATCGACATCCTGGAACAGACGCCGGAAATACCCGTCTCCTGCCAGTGGGCTGTCTTCCTGCGCAACCACGATGAGCTCACCCTCGAAATGGTAACCGACGAGGAGCGCGACTACATGTATCGCCTCTATGCCGAGGAGCCGCGCGCCCGGATCAATCTAGGCATCCGCCGCCGCCTGGCCCCGTTGCTCGGCAACAATCGCCGGAAGATCGATCTCATCAACTCGCTCCTCCTCTCCCTGCCCGGCACGCCCATCCTCTATTACGGCGATGAAATCGGCATGGGCGACAACTTCTATCTGGGTGACCGTAATGGCGTGCGGACCCCGATGCAGTGGAGTTCGGATCGCAACGCCGGCTTTTCCCAGGCCAATCCCCAGCAGCTTTTTCTCCCGATCATCATCGACCCCGAGTTCCACTACGAAGCGGTGAACGTCGATGTGCAGGTGAGGAACCTCTCCTCGCTCTTTTGGTGGATGCGCCGCATTGTTGACATCCGCAAACGCCACCCGGCCTTTTCCCGCGGCGCCATCGAGTTTCTGCGTCCCGCGAATGCCAAGATCCTGGCCTTCCTGCGCAAGGGGGGCGCCGGGGAGACGATCCTCGTCGTGGCGAATCTCTCCCGCTTTTCCCAGGCCGTCGCGCTCGACCTCCCCGCCTACAAGGGCTGCTCGGCCATCGAGATGTTCGGCGGCAGCCGTTTTGTGGATATCACGGAACAGCCGACGGCGTTCACCATCGGACCGCACGGATTCTACTGGCTGTCCCTTACTGCATCCGGGGTTTCGGAAAGCGGGCCCGATCCGGAAATCCCCCCGCTCGAACTGGAGCCCGAATGGTCGGATGAACTGCTCGCCGTGCTCCGCTTCACCGCGCTTCCGCGTTACCTCGCGCAATGCCGGTGGTTCGGCCACAAGCAGGGCGTCGTCCGCGTTCTCCGCATCGCGCAGAATTTCAGCGATCCCGACGGCATGCTGCACGTCCTCCTGCTGGACGTCGCGTTTACCGACGGCACCACGGTCACCCAGGTACTACCCTTGGCCTTTGGCCGGGAAGAGGAAGGCGATGCCGCCTCCAGCGAGGCCATCGTGGCGCGCTTTCGCGATGGCGCCGTGCTTTGGGACGCCCTGTCCGTGCCCGCATGCCGCGCGCGCTTGTGGAAGCTGATGCTGCGCGGCGAATCCTGGAAATCGCCAAATGCCTCGCTGAGCGGCCGGATGGATCCCGCCGCCTCCACCGCGACTCCCGCCGCTTCGCACCTGCTGGGCGGCGAACAATCGAACACCACGATCGCATATGACGAACTCTTTCTGCTCAAGTTCCTGCGCCGGTTCGAACCCGGCCCGCACCCCGATGCCGAAATCCTGCGGGCTCTCGGCGAGCGGGAGTTTCCCCACGCGCCACGTCTCGCGGCGGAAATCCGCTGCCGCTGCGGCCAGGAGGACGGCCTGCTCGCCATGCTCACGACATATGTCAAAAACGACGGCGATGGCTGGACGTTTACGCTCGACGCCATTTCGCGATTTTTCGAGCGCGTGATCGCCGCGCAGATGCAGGAACCGTCCGTCTCGTTCGAGGAGCTGCTGGGAGCGCATTATCCCGGGCGCGCTCGCCAGCTCGGAGACCGCACCGGCGCCCTGCACCGCTGCCTCGAGGGCTTCGATGCCCGCGCCGATTTTTCGCCTGAGCCCTTTACGCCGCTTTACCAGCGCTCGCTTTACCAGAGCATGCGCAGCCTGCTCCGCAGGACAGAACGCGAGGTCACCGCCCGGCTGTCCGCCCTTGATCCGGACCTCCGCCAGCAGGTCAAGGCCTGGACCGACGCCCTCCCGCGCGTGCTCGGGACCTACGCCGTGCTGCTTCAAAGACGATTCCATGCCGCGAAGATTCGTGTCCATGGCGACTACCACCTGGGGCAGGTGCTGAATACCGGCAACGATTTTGTCATTGTGGATTTTGAGGGCGAGCCGCGCCGCAGCCTGGGCGAGCGCCTGCTCAAACGTTCCCCGCTCGTGGATGTCGCCGGCATGCTGCGATCGTTCGATTACGCCATGGAAACCAGCCTGCTCCAGCAAAAGGAGGACGATCGCACGCGGCTCCGGCCCTGGGCGGCGCGCTGGCTGTCCGCCATTCGCCGCGAGTTCCTCACCGGGTATCGCGAAGCCGTCCGGGGAACGGCGTTCCTCCCTCCCGCCGGGGAGGAATTTCAATTGCTGCTCAAGCTCTTCCTTCTCGACAAGGCGGTTTACGAAACCGGCTACGAATTGAGCTATCGCCCCGCCTTTCTTTCCATCCCCCTCGGCGCGGTCGCGCGTCTCCTCGGCGACGAGGAAGCGCCGGAACCTGGCCCGGGTTCCCGGGAACCGAACCCCTCGTAATCGCCCCATGCCCTTCGACTCCAAAAGGACCGTCAGGCCCGGAAAACCCTACCCGCTGGGCGCCACGCTCACGCCGGAGGGCGTGAACTTCGCCCTCTTCTCGGAAAATGCCACCGCGGTGGAGCTGTGCCTGTTCGACAATCCCGGCGACGGGCGGCCGTCGGCGCGCATCGCCGTGCGCGAGCATACGGACGGCGTCTGGCATTGCCTGCTCCCCGGCACCGGCCACGGGCTGCTCTACGGTTACCGGGTCTCCGGGCCTTACGAACCCAGCGCCGGCCACCGCTTCAACGACAGCAAACTTCTCCTCGATCCCTACGCCCGCGCCATCACCGGCCTGATCCAATGGCGCGATGAAATGTTCGCCTACCCACTCGGCGGCGAGGATCTCGACCTGAACAGGGACACCCGCGACAACGCCGCGGGCATGCCCAAATGCGTCACCGTGGACAATGCCTTCGATTGGGCGGGCGACCGCCCCCCGGACACGCCGCTTGCGGAATCCGTCATTTATGAAGTGCATGTGAGGGGGTTTTCCAAGCTCTGCCCTGAAGTGTCCGAGCCGGCGCGCGGCACCTACGCCGGCCTGGCCAGCGACTTTGCGCTCGCATATTTTCGCAGGCTGGGAATCACGGCGGTCGAGCTGCTGCCCGTCCACCATTTCGTCAACGACGACTACCTCGAGAAAAAAGGCCTCGCCAATTACTGGGGCTACAACTCGATCGGCTATTTTGCCCCCCACGCGCTCTATTCCAGCAGCGGAGCCGCCGGCCAGCAGGTGACGGAGTTCAAGGAAATGGTCCGACGGCTCCATTCCGCGGGCATCGAAGTCATCCTCGACGTGGTTTACAATCACACCGGCGAAGGCAATCACATGGGCCCGACGCTGAGCTTTCGCGGGGCGGACAATGCCGCCTACTACCGCCTCGTTCCCGACAACAAGCGCTATTACATGGATTACACGGGCTGCGGGAATTCGCTCAACATGATGCATCCCCGCGTCCTTCAGCTGATCATGGACAGCCTCCGCTACTGGGTGCTGGAAATGCACGTGGACGGCTTCCGATTCGATCTCGCTTCCACGCTCGCCCGCGAGCTCCACGAAGTCAGCCGCCTTTCCGCCTTCTTCGACATCATCCATCAGGATCCCGTCCTCTCGCAGGTCAAATTGATCGCCGAGCCCTGGGATGTCGGCGAAGGCGGCTACCAAGTCGGAAATTTCCCCGTGCTGTGGACGGAATGGAACGGAAAATACCGCGACTGCATTCGCAAATACTGGAAGGGGGACGAAGGCAGGATCGGCGAATTCGCCGCCCGCCTCACCGGCAGCTCGGATCTTTACCGGCATGATGGCAAGCGCCCCTACGCCAGCATCAATTTCATCACCGCCCACGATGGCTTCACGCTGGGCGATCTCGTCAGCTTCAACGAAAAGCACAACGAAGCCAATGGCGAGGACAACAGCGATGGCGACACGAACAACAATTCGTGGAATTGCGGCGCCGAGGGGCCCACGGACGATGACGACATGCGGGCCCTGCGGCGGCGCCAGATGCGGAATTTCCTGGCCACCCTGCTCCTTTCCCAAGGGGTCCCCATGCTCGCCGGCGGCGATGAATTCGCCCGTTCGCAGCAGGGCAACAACAACGCCTATTGCCAGGACAACGAAATCACCTGGTATTCCTGGGACCGCGCTCCCGAAGATGAGACGCTTACGGCCTTTGTTTCCCAGCTCGTCCGTTTCCGGCGCGAGCATCCCGTCTTCCGCCGTCCGAAATTTTTTCAGGGCCAGCCCATCCGCGGCACCGAGACCAAGGACATCCTGTGGATCAATCCCACCGGCCGGGAGATGAGCGACGACGAATGGTCCAACGGCTTCGCCCGCTCGATCGGCGTATTGCTCAATGGTCAGGCCATGGACGTGCAGGACGCGCTGGGGAATCCTGTCACGGACGACTCCTTCGTCCTGCTTTTCAACGCCCATCACGAAAGCGTTTCCTTCAAGCTCCCCCGGGTGAAATCCAGCCGCGCCGGCTGGGAAAGGATCCTCGACACCAGCCACGAGGCCGGCTTTCTCGTGCCGGCAAGCCGCCATCATGTCTCGGACGAGATCCCGGTCGCCGGACGTTCGCTCGTCGTCCTGCGGCACGGCCTCGGACGGCGCAAATCGCCATGAACCTCGCGGCGGCACGCATCCCGTCGGCGACCTATCGCCTGCAATTCCACGCCGGGTTCACCTTTCGCGACGCGCTCGCCCTGCTCGATTATCTCGACGAGCTCGGCATCAGCGACATTTATGCCTCGCCCTATTTTCAGGCCTCGCCCGAGAGCACCCATGGCTACGACGTCGCCAATCACAACCGCCTTAATCCCGCCATCGGAGATGATTCGGATCACCGCGCCTTCACCTCGGGTCTGCGCCAGCGCGGCATGGGCCAGATCCTGGATTTTGTCCCGAATCACATGGGCATCGGTCAGTCGCTCAATGGCTGGTGGATGGCCGTGCTGGAGGAAGGCCTCGCCTCGCCGTATGCGAAATTTTTCGATATCGATTGGCATCCCGGCAGGGACGCGCTCTCCGACCGCGTCCTGCTTCCCCTTCTCGGCGACCGTTACGGCAAGGTGCTCGAAGAAGGCGCCTTTCGGCTCGGCCTGGAAGACGGAGGGTTTTTTCTCCTCTATTACGAAACCCGTCTTCCGATCAATCCCCGCAGCTATCCCCTCATCCTGCGCCGCGCCCTCGGCCGCTTGCGCGGCGGCGCCGCAGAGCAGATGCGCCGCGTGCTGGAAATCTGCGCCGAATGCGCTTCCGCCGCGGAGGCAAAAAATGCCCTGCGTGAACTCACGACGGACGCCGCGATCCGCCATGCCATTGACGAAACTCTCCGCTTTTTCGAAGGGCAGGTCGGACGGACGGAAAGCTTCGACCCGCTTCACGAATTGCTCGAGGCGCAATTCTACCGCCTAAGCTACTGGCGCGTGGCGGCCGAGGAAATCAATTACCGCCGCTTTTTCGATATCAATACGCTCGCCGCCATCCGCGTCGAAATTCCCGAGGTTTTCGAGGCCGCGCACCTGCTCGTCTTCGAGCTCCTGGCCCGCGGCGACGTGACGGGCCTGCGGATCGACCACATCGACGGGCTCTGGGATCCCCTCGCCTACCTTCGCCGCGTGCAGGAACGCTACGCCCAGCTCTGCGGACGGCCGCTTTATCTCCTGGTCGAAAAAATCCTCGATCCGGCCCGAGAGCAGATCCCCTCCGACTGGCCGGTGCATGGCGCCACGGGCTACGAATTCGCCTGCCAGGCCGTCCAGCTCTTCACCGATTCCGCCGCCGCGAAGCGCATGACGAATCTCTACGGGAAGTTCACCGGACTCCACCCCGACTACGCCGAGCTCGTTTATGAAAAGAAAAAACTCACCATGCAAATCTCGCTCCGCAGCGAGATCGCCACCCTCGGACGCATGCTGGACGGGCTTTCGGAAATGCACCGCCAGTTCCGCGACTTCACGCTCAACACCCTCACCGCCGCCGTGCGCGAAGTCATTGCCTGCTTTCCCGTTTATCGCACCTATGTCACCGGCGAGACCGCTCCCTCCGCCGAGGAGGAAAAGGTGATTCTGCGCGCCATCCACGCCGCGCGGCGGCGTAATCCCTCGATGGAAAAATCGGTTTTCGATTTCCTTCGCGGCGTCCTGCTGCTCCGGCTGCCCGGCCACCTCACCCCCGAACAGCGCGAGGCCCATGTCCGCTTCGTCATGAGGTTCCAGCAAAACAGCGGTCCCGTCATGGCCAAGGGCGTGGAGGATACGGTTTTCTACATCTACAACCGCCTCGTCGCCCTCAATGAGGTGGGCGGCAATCCCGATCTTTTCGGCCTCGATCCCGGCGAGTTCCATCACCTCTGCGCCACGCGCCTCGAACGGCACCCCCACGCCCTACTCGCCACGTCCACGCACGACACCAAGCGCAGCGAAGACGTGCGCATGCGCATCGTCGCCCTCTCGGAAATTCCCGAGGAATGGCGGCAGGGCCTCAAAAAGTGGAGCAGGCTGAACAGGAGGCTTCGCGCCAGAATCAATGGCGACTACGCCCCCTCGCGCAACGAGGAATACCTGCTGTATCAAACGCTCGCGGGCTCGTGGCCGCTCGCGCCGGAGGAGCCTTCCGCCTACGCCGGCCGCATCCAGCAATACATGACGAAGGCCCTCAAGGAGGCCAAGATCAACAGCAGCTGGACGGAGCCGAACGAGGAGTGGGAAAAGGCCGTGATGGATTTCATCGACGGCATCCTCGATGCAAACCGCTCCGCGGAATTTCTCGCGGGCTTCAGCCGCCTCGTGGAAAGGCTGGCTCCGCTCGGCGCCATGAATTCGCTCGCCCAGCTCGTGTTGAAATGCACCACGCCCGGGGTTCCGGATTTTTATCAGGGAACGGAATTGTGGGATTTCAGCCTGGTCGATCCCGACAACCGCCGGCCGGTGGACTACGCGGCGCGCCGCCAAGGGCTTGCCTCACTCGTTGGCACCACGCCCGGCGAACTGGTGGAAACCTGGAAGTCCGGCCAGATTAAATTGCATGTCACGCAAAGGCTCCTGCGCCTCCGCCACGCCCGCGCCGATTTTTTCCGCCATGCCGGCTACCATCCGCTCGAGACCACGGGGACTCATGCCTCGCGTCTCATCGCCTTTTCCCGAAGCTGGAATGGCGGGCATCTCGTGGTCATGGTGCCACGGCTCACCGGGCCGCTGGGGACATTTCCCCGGGGCGAGGCGTGGGCGGACACGGCGGTGCCGGGGATCCCCGGATCCGCCGGCCCGTGGGAAAACATCCTCGCCGCAACAACGGCCCATCCCGTGGAAAACAAGGCCCTCGCGGCCACGTGGCTTGCCGATTTTCCGCTCGGGGTTTTCGTCCCGAAAGCAAAGACAAGTTAGTAGGTGGTCGTGCGCTCCACCGTCGTGGTGGACGGGGAAACAGCCGGCCGCAGGGTGCTTGTGGTGGTGGTCGTCGTGGTGGACGGCTCGGGCTCGTGTCTGACGTTGACGCATCCGCCGAAAACGAGGGCGGCGGAAGTGGCAGCGAATAAAAAGGCAAGGTGAAGGGTTCTCATGGCGTGAAGTGTTTCAAAAAATTATCGCAACCGGCATTCGAGATGGCCGTATGCCGACCTGATTTTCCGTGAAAAGGAAACCACTCGGCCAAGATTTGACCCGGCTTCGCCCGGAGCGTCATATCACCCCCAGAAGGAGGAGAATCAGCAGAATGACGAGGAGAAAACCGAGTCCGCCGCTTGGATAATAGCCCCACCCCGAACTGTAGGGCCATGTGGGAAGGACCGAGACGAGAACGATCGCCAGGATGATGAGCAGAAGGAGATTCATGACTTTTTGGCCGGAAGTTTTCTGCGTTTGGTCTTCGCCATATCGCGAAGCTCCCGTTCGCTCATCGAGGCATACATGTCCTTCGAGGCGCCCTTGAGCTGGGATTTCTTCGTTTCGCCCCGCTTTGCAGCCAGTGCAGCGCCCGCCGCCATTCGCTGTTTTTGAGATCTTGCCGGCATATAAGGAAATCGCTCCCGACGCGCCTTCGGCTGTTTCCCGGGAATCGAAAAGTCCGGCGGTCTTCCCGCCCGCAGAAGCGATCACGGTACCGCTGCCTTCGCGGCCCGCGGAGACGAACGGCGCGAGATTTTCCGAAGCAGCAGGGCCTCGGGACCGGTGAAGCGAATCGAATTTTCCTGCCCCTGCCATGCGCTGCCGCCCGAGCCTCCGAATCGGGCTTCCTCGCTGGAGAGCACCCGCTCCAACGCCTGCTGCGGCACGAACGTGCCGGAGCCGCGCAAGTTCACGATCAGGGAGTATCCGGAATTCGCCAACACCACGGCATCGGCTTTGGAGTCGGCGGGAAAAACCCTCCATGTCCCGCGATCGGCCGGACGCCACAAGGGATCGTCCCGGCGCAGGGAAAGACACGCGCGGTACAGGGCGAGGACGCCCCGGTGCGCGGCCTCATGGATTTCCTCCCAGTCGAGCTTGGAGCACTGGAATGTATTCTCGTCCTGCGGATCTGGAACACCGCCCCCCGCCGAAAACTCCGGGAATGCGGAAAATTCCCGGCGGCGTCCCCGCGTGATTTCTTCGCCCAGTTCCTTTTCGTGATCGGTAAAAAATTGGAACGGTGTGGAGGCCGCCCATTCCTGGCCCATGAACAGCAACGGCGTGTACGGCGTGAGACAAAGCAGGACGGAAAGCGCGCGGTAGGCCTCGGGTGAAATCAAATGATGAAGGCGCTCGCCGAGCGCGCGGTTGCCCGTCTGGTCGTGGTTGGAAAGGCAATGAATGAATCGCGCAGGCGGCAAATGCCGGCATTCGGTCCCCCGGGGAGCGTTGCGAAATTGCGAAATCCTCCCCCGGTAAAGCCAGCCGTGCCGCAGCACGCTGGCCACCTCCTCCCGCGTTCCCGCAAAATCCTGAAAATAAGAAAACCGCTCTTCCGTCTGCCCCACCCGGACGACATGATGAAAATCATCCGCCCACACGGCATCGAATCCGAGCCCGTCCGGCGAAATCAGCCCGGCGTCGTTGCGTGGATCCTCGGCCATGACATACCCGCCGCGGGCATGAATCGCAGCCGCCATTTCCGCAAGGAGCGGCGGATGGGAGTCATCCCGTATCTCGTGCGTGGCGTCCAAACGGAACCCGTCGAGGTGGTATTCCTCCATCCAGAAAACGGGATTGCCCAAAAAAAATCGGCGCACGGCCCCGCAGGAATCCAAGTCAAAATTGAAACCATTCCCCCACGGCGTGTGATGGCGCGGGCTGAAATACAGCGGGCTGTAGGCGGATAGGTAGTTCCCGGCCGGTCCGAAGTGATTGTAAACGACATCCAGGATGACCGCGAGGCCGAGGGCGTGGGCGGCATCGACCAGCGCGCGCAAATCATCCGGCGTTCCATAGCAGCGCGCGGGCGCGTACATCAACACGCCGTCGTAACCCCAGTTGCGGCTCCCGGGAAAATCCGCCACCGGCATCAATTCGATGGCCGTTAGTCCCAATGCCGCGAGGTGCGCAAGTTTCTCGGCCGCCGAACGGAAAGTCCCTTCCCGCGTAAACGTTCCCACATGCAGCTCGTAGAGGACGAGATCGCGAAATGGTGGGCGAACCCACGCCGCGTCCCGCCACGCGTAGCGCCGCGGGTCAACCACCAGGGACGGCCCATGCACGTCATCGCGCTGGGCCCGGGAGGCCGGATCCGGCAGCAGCCTCCCTCCGTCCAGACGGAATCCATAGGCATCCCCCGCCCGGCCCGCGGGATCCGTTCCCCGATGAAAACCGTCCTGGTCTTTTTGCAGGGCAATGCGGCGAAGCGCCTCCCCGTTTGCCGGCTCGATCTCCGCCACGGCGCGCGCGGTATGCGGAGACCACACGCAATATTCCACGCCTTGTGCGCCAAGTTCAGCACCCCGATCGATCATTTATCATCCACCTGTTTCCCGCGCGGAGGCGACAATCCTCGCACGGATCTGAAACGATTCCCGGCACGTTGCACGGGCGCATTCCCCCCTGGCGCTGGAAAACTTTCAGCCGTCGGCAGCCGGCATGCGCAGTTCTTCGAACGCAACGATTCCGATGATGTGGAGATCGTCATCGACGACGGGCAGGTGTTGCAGTCCATTCTCCCGCATGATGTCTCTCGCCTCCTCAATGGACTGGTTCGCGTGACAAAAGTATTTTTTCCGGGACATGTGGTCGCCAACGAGCGTTGTCGAGGGATCGTGGCCGTATCCGGCGGCCTTGCGGTCGGGAAATTTTCCCTCCACGGTTCCCACGAGCCGGTCTCCCGCCGCCACCGGATACCGCTCCGTCCCCAGCCGACGCATTTGCTCGCCGGCCTCGTGCAGCGAACTCTCCTTCTGCAGCGGCTTTGGACGCTTTGCGGCGCCCTCCTTTGCGCGTTTGCCGAGGGTTTTTTGATTGGTTTTCATTCGCCGGGTGAAGGAGATCGAATGTCACAGGGCCGATGGATGGATCCCGCCGCACGCCGTGCCATGCCCTTCTCATAACGAGTCTGCTTGAAACGGGCGGTTGAAGCACCTTTCGTCACTTCGACGTAACCGCAATGCGCTTCGCGGTGTCTTTAGATGATGTGCGTGCGAGGATTGATGGATGGATGGAGCGGAGTTTGATCTGCCGGGCTGCCTGCAGCGCGTCCGCGGCGGCGACGAAGCTGCGGCGCGCGAGTTATTCCGGCAGTTTTATCCCTACGTCCTGGCTATCGTGCGGGCTCACCTTCCCGCCCGAACCGACGAGGAGGATTTGTGTCAGATGATCTTCGTGAAACTATTTTCCTGCCTGGACCAATACACGGGGAACGGCTCGTTCGCTCATTGGCTGGCACGGATCGCGGTGAATACCTGCCTGAACCAGCTCCGGCACGAAAAGCGCCGGCCGGAAATCCGCCATGCCGACCTCGGCGAAAGCGCCGGGCGGATGCTCGATCAATTGACGGGGGATGCCCGCGCGTTGCCGGATAGCGACGCGGAAGCCGCCCGCGAGCTGGTCGAGCAGCTTCTCTCGGGCCTCGCGCCGAAGGAGCGTTTGGTAATCACTTTCCTGCATCTCGAGGAGCGCTCCGTGCGGGAAGTATCCGCGATGACCGGCTGGAATCCCGCGGTCGTCAAGGTGCGGGCATTTCGCGCGCGACAAAAGCTGCGGGCGAGGTTTGACCGGATTGAGAAGGAGGCAAAGTCGTGAATCGGAAAGAGGATATTTTGGAGCGTCTCTTTCGCGCGGCGGCGTCCGCGGCGCGGGAACCCGGGAGCCCGCCGCATGGCTTGGAAAGCCGGGTGCTTGCGTCGTGGCGCAGCTCCTCGGGCGGCGGGACTTTTTCGCCGGATGCGCTGGCGATCTTCCGGCGCGCGCTGATCTGCTCGCTCGCGCTCGTTTGCGTAGTCGGCGCGTGGGAATACAACCGCCTCAATGACGATGCGGATCCGACCACGCAGATTGCCGACGAGGCTTTTCTCACCGCGCTGAATCGATGAACGCGAAATGGAAAATGCTCGCCTACGCGGCGGCAATCTTCGTGGCCGGCGGCCTGGCTGGGGGAATCCTCGGGTTAAATCTTGCCAGGCACTCGGTCACCGCGATTCCAAGCCAGTCGGAAATCGCGCAAAAAATCCGCGAGCACCTCCAGAGCCGCGCCGGCCTTAGCTCCGACCAGATTCAAAAAATAGACGCCACCATCGAGACCACGGCGGCGCGGCTCGAAGCGATCCATCGGGAAACGATGCGGCAGGTCGGGGCGATCTTTGTCGAGTTCCATGCCCGGATCGCCGGGCCCGCCGCGCTGAGCGCGGAGCAAAGGCGCAGGCTGGCTCAAATCGAGAGCGAGCATCGCCAGCGATTGAACAACCCGGGGAAGTAAAAGTATCATGATGGTCACCAACGAAAAACGCGCGGAGCCCGCACTGCCGCCCGCGGCTCCCGATTCGCCGATCGCTCCCCCATCCGAAAAGCGCTTCCGGGCCGGCCGATGGATCCTGCTGCTGCTTGCGATTGCGGGAACGTTTTCCGTCTGGAAGGCGTTCACACTTTCGGTCGCCGGCGCGAAGGCGCATGGCCTTCGGGCGGACGACGACGCCACGCGGCCGATTCCCGTGGTGGCCGGCGCGGCCGAGCAACGCGATTTTCCGATCTACCTCCAGGCGCTCGGCACCGCCCAGGCATTCAATAGCGTGACGGTGCGGGCGCGCGTGGACGGCGAGATCCAGCAAATACTTTTCCGCGAAGGCCAGGAGGTGAAAAAGGGCGATCAACTCGCGCAGATCGACCCCCGCACGTATCAATCCCAATACGACCAGGCGGCCGCAAAGAAGGCACAGGACGAGGCGCAGCTCGCGAACGCCCGCCTCATGCTCGCCCGCAACGACACGCTGATGAAAAGCCGCGTCATCGACCAGCAAACCTACGACACGCAAAAGTTCAGCGTTGCTCAGCTCGCGGCCCTCGTGAACGCCGATCAGGCCGCCATCAACAACGCGCAGACCCAGCTCGACTACACGCGCCTGCTCTCCCCCATTTCAGGCCGCGCCGGCATCCGACTCGTCGATGAAGGCAACATCGTGCGCGCCGGCGACGCCACAGGCATCGTGGTCATCAATCAGGTGCAGCCGATCTCCGTGGTCTTTACGCTCCCGCAGCAGCAACTCGCCCCGGTGCGCGATGCCTTGTTGCAAAAGCAGACGCTCAAAGTCATCGCCGTGGATCGGGACAACCTCACGACGCTCAGCGAAGGCGAGCTGACGGTGATGGACAACCAGATCGATTCCACGACGGCCACCGTGAAGCTGAAGGCGACCTTCGCGAACGAGGACCTCAGGCTTTGGCCGGGGCAGTTCGTAAACGTGCGCCTGCTGCTCGGCATCAGGAAGGCGGCCGTCTGCGTCCCAACCGCCGCGATCCAGCGCGGACCGGACGGCGCTTTCGTTTACGTGATCCAGCCTGACTCGACCGTGAAAATGGCAGTCGTCCAACCGGGCGATTCGGACGGCGACTGGACGCTCATCGAACAAGGCCTGAGCGCCGGAAACCGCGTCGTCGTGGACGGCCAGTATCGGTTGAAGCCGGACTCCACGGTGACGCTCGGCGCCGGCCCGTCGCGGAAATCGGGGCGCGACGCGAAGAGTCCGTGAACGTTTCCGAGCCATTCATCCGGCGTCCGATCGCGACCTCGTTGTTGATGGCTGCGATCGTGCTCGCCGGCCTGCTCGCTTATCGCTTTCTGCCCATCTCGGCGCTGCCGACCGTCGATTTCCCGACGATCCAGATCGTCTCGCAATATCCCGGCGCCGACCCGGACGTGATGGCCTCGCTCGTAACCGCGCCGCTCGAGAAGCAGTTTGGCCAGATCAGCGGGCTCGCCTCGATGACGTCGGTGAGTTCCTTCGGGACATCGGTCATCACGCTTCAATTCGTGCTCAGCCGGAAGATCGACGAGGCCGGGCAGGACGTGCAGGCGGCGATCAACGCGGCTGGCGGCCTGCTGCCCCCGACCATGCCGAACCCGCCGGTTTTCAACAAGGTCAACCCCGCCGACACGCCGATCCTCACGCTGGCGATCACGTCGGACAATCTGCCGCTGGACAAGATCAACGACTACGCCGATTCCGTGCTCGCACAAAAGCTCAGCGAAGTCACCGGAGTCGGCCTGGTGACGATCCAGGGCAACCAAAAACCGGCCGTGCGGGTGCGCATGAACCCCGCCGCGCTCTCCGGCCAGGGGCTCGCGCTCGAAGACGTGCGGACGGTCATCACCCAGGCGAACGTGAACGCTCCGAAGGGCAGCTTCGACGGGCGGAAGCAGTCGTTCACCATCGGATCGAACGATCAAATTCTCACCGCGGCGGATTTCAAGCCGCTCATCCTCACGTATCGCAACGGCGCGCCCGTGCGCCTGCAGGACGTGGCCTCCGTCGAGGACGGCGTCGAGAACAGCCAGCTCGCCGCCTGGATTTCCACGCCGTCGAGCGCCTACCGGCCCTGCGTCCTGCTCGACATCCAGCGCCAGCCGGGCGCGAACATCATCGAGACGGTCGAGCGCGTGAAGACGCTGCTCACCCGGCTCACCGCCTCGATTCCGCCGGGCATTCACGTCGCGATCTTTTCCGACCGCACCGAGACGATTCGCGCCTCGGTGCGCGACGTGCAGTTCACCCTCGCGCTCACCGTCGCGCTCGTCGTCCTCGTGTTGTTGATCTTCCTGCGCCGTGTGCGCACGACCGTCATGCCCGGCGTCGCGGTACCGCTGTCGCTGCTCGGCACATTCGCCGTGATGTATCTCGCCGGCTTCAGCCTCGACAACCTCTCGCTCATGGCGCTCACGATCTCGACCGGCTTCGTGGTGGATGACGCCATCGTGATGGTCGAAAATATTTTCCGCCACATCGAGCGGGGCGATCGTCCCTTCGAGGCCGCGTTGAAAGGCTCGCGGCAGATCGGCTTCACCGTCATCTCCCTCAGCCTTTCGCTTATCGCGGTTTTCATCCCGCTGCTTTTCATGACGGGCATCGTCGGCCGCCTGTTCCGCGAGTTTGCCATCACGCTCAGCACCGCGGTGCTCGTGTCGGCGTGCGTCTCGCTCACGCTCGCTCCGATGATGTGCGCAAAAATGCTGCGCCGCGAGGAGGAGCAGGGTCAAAACGCCTTCCAGCGCGCCGCGGAGCGTTTCTTCGACGGCATGCTTCGGTGGTATGACCGCTCGCTGGTCTGGGTGCTGCAGCGCCGGCGCGCGACGCTTTTCGTTGCCGCCTCTGCCCTTGTGGCCACCATCGTGCTATTCGTCCTCATTCCGAAAGGCCTGCTGCCGCTGCAGGATACGGGACTTATCATTGGCGTCACCGACGCCGCGCAGGACATTTCGTTTCCCGCGATGCTGGATCGGCAGAGGGCGCTCACGGACATCCTGCGCGCCGACCCCGACGTGGATCGGGTCGCCGGCTTCGTCGGCGCAGGCACGGTCAACTCCACACCGAATACCGGCCGGCTTTACATCGTGCTCAAACCCCGGAATGTCCGGAAGTCGGGCGCCGGAGAAATCATCACGCGGCTTCGCAGGGCCACGCGTGAGGTGCCGGGCATCACGCTCTTCCTGCAGGCCGCGCAGGATTTGCAGATCGATACCCGCGTGAGCCGCACCCAATACCAATACATCCTCGAGGATGCCCGCGCCGCCGAGCTGCAGGAATGGGCGCCGAAGCTGTTGGAGAAGCTGCGGACGCTGCCTCAGCTCGCGGACGCCGCCAGCGACCAGCAGACCAGCGGGCTGCAGCTCCATGTGGACATCGATCGCACGCGCGCCTCGCGGCTGAATGTGCCGATCCAGGCCATCGACGACACACTCTACGATGCGTTTGGGCAGCGACAGATTTCCGTCATCTTCACGCAGCTCAATCAATATCGCGTCGTGCTGGAGGTCGCGCCCGAGTTCCGCGAATCGCCCGACGCGCTCGATAAAATTTACGTGAAATCCACCACGGGCGGGCTGGTTCCATTGAGCGCGTTCGCCACCGCCCGCGTCACCACCACGCCGCTCGTGATCACACACCAGGGGCAGTTTCCCTCGGTCACCATTTCCTTCAACCTCCAGTCGGGTCATTCCCTCGGCGACGCGGTGGGCGCGATCGAAAAAGCGCGCGAGGAAATCGGCGTGCCGGACACCGTCGCGGCGGAGTTTGCCGGCAGCGCCGCGGAGTTCCGGTCTTCGCTCCGCAGCGAGCCGTTCCTCATTCTGGCGGCCCTCGTCGTCATCTACATCGTGCTCGGCGTGCTCTACGAGAGCTACATCCATCCGCTCACCATCCTCTCGACGCTGCCCAGCGCGGGCGTCGGCGCGCTGCTCGCGCTGTGGTTGTGCCGGATGGATTTTTCGATTGTCGCGCTCATCGGCGTCATCCTGCTCATCGGCATTGTGAAGAAAAACGCGATCATGATGATCGACTTCGCGCTCGATGCGCAGCGGGCGCAGGGGCTGCCGCCGGCCGAGGCCATCTATCAGGCCTGTCTGCTGCGGTTCCGCCCGATCATGATGACGACGGCTGCCGCGCTGCTCGGCGCGCTGCCGCTCGCGCTGCAAACCGGCGCCGGTTCCGAGCTTCGCCGTCCGCTGGGCGTGGCCATCGTCGGCGGCCTTCTGCTTTCGCAATTTCTCACGCTCTACACGACGCCGGTGATCTACCTGTATCTCGACCGATTCGAGCGCTGGATCGCCGGTAGGACCCGGAACCAGGGCGAACCCGAGGCTCCCGCGCTGGAGCCGGTTGCATCGTGAACGTCTCCGCGCCCTTCATCCGGCGCCCGATCGCGACGTCGCTGCTGGCCATCGGGCTTTTTCTGCTCGGTGTTGCCGCGTATTTCTCATTGCCCATCGCGCCGCTGCCGCGCGTGGATTTCCCGACGATCAGCGTCGGCGCCACGCTTCCCGGCGTCGATCCCGCGACGGCCGCCAGCTCGCTCGCCGCGCCGCTCGAGCGTCGGCTCGGAAAAATTCCGGGCGTGATCGAAATGACCTCGTCCAGCTCGGTCGGCGGCGCATCGGTCACCGTGCAGTTCGACCTCAACCGTGACATCAACGGCGCGGCCCGCGACGTGCAGGCGGCCATCAACGCCGCCGCGAGGGATCTGCCCGCCGATTTGCCGAACCCGCCGACCTACCGGAAACTGAACCCCGCGGACGCTCCAGTGATGGTGCTGGCGATGACCTCTGCGACGCGGCCTTTGTCGGAGGTTTACAATTTCGCGGAGCAAATCGTCGCGCAGCGGTTGAGCCAGGTGCCGGGCGTCAGTCAGGTGTATGTTTTCGGCGGCGCGAAATCCGCGGTGCGCGTGCAGGCCGATCCCGCCGCGCTCGCCGCGATGGGACTGAGCATCGAGGACATCCGCAATTTCCTCGGGCAGACGAACCGCATGCTGCCCAAGGGCGGGCTGCAAAGCGGCGGGAAAAATTACATGGTCGCTGCGGACGACCAGCTCGTCGGCGCGGCGGCTTACCGTCCATTGGTCGTCACCGAGCGCAATGGCACCGCCGTTCAACTCGACTCCATCGCCAAGGTCATCGACGGCCCGGAGAACACGCGCCAGGCCGGATGGTTCAACACGGAGCGGGCCGTCATCCTGCCGGTGATGAAGCAGCCCGACGCCAACGTGATCGAGGTCGTGGATGCCGTCCGCAAGCTGCTCCCGCAGCTCGGCGCGTGGCTGCCGCCGGGCGTCCAGCTCAGCGTGCTCAGCGACCGGACGCAGACGATCCGGGCCTCGGTGAGCGACGTGCAATTCACCCTCGCGCTGACCATCGCATTGGTCATCGTCGTGATGTTCCTGGTCCTTCGCCGATTCTGGCCAACATTCATCATCGGCGTCACCGTGCCGCTCGCACTGGCCGGAACCTTCGGCGTGATGTGGCTGTGCGGCTTCAGCCTCGACAACATTTCGCTGATGGCGCTCACCGTCTCCATCGGGTTTCTCGTCGATGATTCCATCGTCGTGATCGAAAACATCGTGCGCCACATCGAGGAAGGCGTGCCGCCGCTCGAAGCCGCGCTGGCCGGCACGCGACAAATCGCGTTCACCGTCATTTCGATCAGCCTCTCGCTGGTTGCCGTCTTCATTCCCATTCTGCTGATGGGCGGAATCATCGGACGGCTCTTTCAGGAGTTCGCCGTGACGTTGTGCGCCGCGATCATCGTGTCCGCCGTGGTGTCCCTCACGCTCACGGCCACGTTGTGCGGGCACTTCATGCGGCGCCAGGCTGGCGACGCGGACACGCGGCGCGGCGCGCAGTTCTTCGGACCGCTGCAGCGCGGTTACGAGCGGGGCCTGCGCCGGGTGCTGGGACATCGGCGGGCCGTGCAGGTTCTCGCCCTGGCGATTCTTGTGGCAACGGTCTGGCTGTATGTCGTGGTGCCGAAGGGATTTTTTCCCCAACAGGACACGGGGCTCATGATGGGCCAGGTCGAAGCGGCGCAGGACATCTCCTTCAGCGCGATGCTGAAGAAGCAGGAGGAAGTCGTGCGCATCCTGCTGGCCGATCCCGCCATCGAGAATGTCGGTTCGTTTCTCGGATCGGGCGGCGGCGGACCGTCGAATTCGGGGCGGATGTTCATCACGCTCAAGCCGCGTCCGGAACGCAAGGAATCCGCCGACAACGTCATCGTGCGCTTGCGCAGGCAATTCGCGCGCCTCGAGGGCGTGGGCGTTTTTCTTCAGTCCGTGCAGGACATCCGCGCGGGGGGCCGCATGGGCAAGGCGCAGTTCCAATATGCGTTGCAGGACTCCGACCTCCAGGGGCTGAACACCTGGGCGCCCAAGCTCGTCGAGGCGCTCCAGAAATTGCCCCAGCTCAAGGACGTGAACAGCGACCAGCAGTTCCAGGGACTGCAGACAACGGTCGTCGTGGATCGGGACGCCGCGGGGCGGCTGGGCATTCAGCCCGACGCCGTCGATTCCACGCTCTACAGCGCCTTCGGGCAGCGCCAGGTCTCGATCATGTATCGTTCGCAGAATCAATATCGCGTGATTCTGGAGGCGAGTCCGGCCTTCCAGGAGGACCCGGACTATTTGAAAAAAATTTATGTGCGCACCGCGGCCGGCCAAATGATACCGCTCAGCAGCATCGCGCATTTCGAATCAACGAACACGCCGCTCGCAGTCAATCACCAGGGGCAATTTCCGTGCTCGACCATCACGTTCAACCTCGCGCCGGGAATCTCGCTCGGCGAGGCCACGCAGCTCATCCTGCAGACCGAGCGCGATCTGCACATGCCGGCGACCGTTCGGGGCGGCTTCGCCGGCAACGCGCAGGTCTTCCGCGACTCACTCAGCTCGCAGCCGCTGCTCATTCTGGCGGCGCTGGTCGCGGTCTATCTCGTATTGGGAATCCTCTATGAAAGCCTCATCCATCCGCTGACGATTCTCTCCACGCTGCCAAGCGCGGGCCTGGGCGCGTTGCTCGCGCTGCGGGCCTTCGAACTCGACCTTTCCATCGTCGCGATGATCGGGATTCTGCTGCTGATCGGCATCGTGAAGAAGAATGCGATTCTCATGGTGGATTTCGCCATCGCCGGCCAGCGGGACCGCGGCCTGTCGCCGGAAGCCGCCATCTACGAAGCGTGCCTGGTGAGATTTCGTCCGATCCTGATGACGACGGCGGCCGCGATCGCCGGATCCCTGCCGCTTGCACTGGGCTCGGGCGTGGGTTCGGAACTCCGTCAGCCGCTGGGCATCGCCATCGTGGGAGGGCTCCTCGTCTCGCAGGCGCTGACGCTGTTCACCACGCCGGTCACCTACCTTGCGATGGAGCGCCTGCGTTCATGGCTCGGACGATCCAAGCGCGGAACTTCGCGACGGGGCGCACCGCTTGCAGGGATCGAAGCGGGCTTGAATCCGGCGCGTTCCGCATGACTCGAGGGCGGCCCGCGGAGGTTAATTTCAAAATCCCGCGAGATTGATTTGCGCATCCCAAATCGCGCGGCTAAATTTTGCGGAGTCCCGGTTAACGGTGGCCGCCTTCGGCCATGATAGCTGCCATGATCAATCACACCGATCTATTGATCTCCGAGCGCTTCGCTGCCGGCCAGACGGCGGTGGACGACCTGATCGCGCCGCTCGTCGAGCTGGCGATGGACTCCGCCAGCCTCGTCGTGGGTTATGGCATCGGTCAGCCCGGCGACCGATCGCAGATGATCCCCTACTTCCATGTCTGCGGGAGGAACGCGGATCACGAACCGATCCGCGCGCTGGTGGTGGCGGGCTGGGTCGGCACGGAAATCGTGAGTCCCTACGCTCTGGCCCGGCTCATCGCCGCCATGGAGGCACAGGTTCCCCTCGCCGCCGATACCGAGCTCACGGCGTATCCGATCGCGAATCTCGCCGCCTACCGCGAAGGCGTCTTCCTCACCCCGGATCAGCCGCCGCGCACGGTCTGCTGGTCGGAGAGCCAGTGCAACCACGTGCGGGTGCTCGAAAACGAGCTTCTGCGATATGACTACGATTATGTGATCCTGCTGCGCGAGAATCCGCGCGCGGTGGCCGCGGATGTCGAGGCGTGGCTGCCGTCGAGGGAGCAGCAGGTCGTCATCTCGGCGGCGCTCAAGCGCTATGCGGCCGTCGATGAGGGCTTCAAATGGCGGGTGAATCCGGGAAGCCCGATTTACACGCGCACCTTCACTCCATTGCCCGACAGGAATCGCCAGCCGGTGGAAATCACGATCGGCCTCGCTGCCGCGAAATCTCCCGCCGACCAGGCGAACGAGGCGATCTCCCTCGTGCTCAGCCTCCTCCACGCGGCCCGTGAGGCGCGGCGAGAGGGCGTGCTGTAACGGGGCTGCGTCGAGGCAGGCCGTTCTCTATATTTCCCACGCCGGGTGCAGGTAGTGCCGCAGGGCGTGCGCGGCGATCCGGGCGCCCTGCGCGCGAATCTCCGGAATGGCCGTGGTCTCCCAGAGCATCCCGCGGAGCGGCGGTCCGATGAGGGAAATCTGCGAGAAGATTCGCCCCGCCGCGCCGATGGGCTCGAAATCATCGGTCGCCTCGAGGCCGAGCAGAAGCGGGTCGGGATGCAATACCCCCCGCGCAAGCAGGTTGATGAGCAGCGGGTCGTTGAAGTGCTGGCGAAAGTTCGACTCCGGGCCGATGCAGTTGAAGACTTTTTGCACGCGCAGCTTGCATGGACCTGGCCGGCGCCTGGGATCGAGGATGGCCGTCACGCCATTTGGATCTTCCACGAAATCGCGCAATCGGCCTGGAATCAGCTCCAGTCGGCCGTCCGCGCGGAGACGTTCCAATTTGCGCCACGCATCGGGCGGCACGCGGTGGCGGTGCGACTCCCAGAAGGGCCGCACATGCCGCAGGAAGCGCTGGCGTTCGCGAAGGGGAAGGCTTTTCCACAGCGTCTGGGTGCGGGGGCGAAGCGCATCGATCACGCCCCGCCAATTCCCGGATCCGGTATCTTCGATTTTTTTGCGCACGAGCCGGACGAGCTCCCGAATCGTCGCGGGCGGCGGGCGGTCCGCCAGATAGTCGCCGGATGCCGCGCCCGGGCCGTGGGGCTGGGGCCATCGTCCTCCGCGGGAGGTGGCGATGTATTTTCCCCGATGCCCCGCGGCCTCAAGCGCGAGAATCACGTCCACTGCGGTAAGCCCGGTGCCCACAAGCAAAACGTCGCCGTCGGGATCGGCCGCCATCGCACCGGCCTGCCAGACAAGCGGCACATATCGCGGGCTGCGAAAAAATGGATGGCGGCCGGGCAGCGGATCGCGCGGTGGCAGGTTTCCCAGCGCGAGCACGACGTGGGAGACATCCTCGGTGTCGCCGTCGCCCGTGACGATGGTCCCGCCGAAATCGGTCGGGATGAAATCCAGCACCCGGCTCGGCCGGACGTCAAGGGTCGCGACGCAGGCGGGATGGGAGAACACCTCCTCGACGAGCGATGCGAGGTAGCAACCGTAGATCGCGCGCGGAACGAAATCACCGGGTGCGATCGGGCCTTCGCGCAGCAGCGCGGCGACGTTTCCGGCGCGATTCAGCCAATCGAGAAAATGTCCCGGCTGGTCGGGAAGCGCGCTGATTTTTCCTGCGGGGACGTTGAGCAGATGCGCGAGGTTTCGCGTGCCATAGGCGAGTCCCTGGCCGAGGTGATCGGCCGGATCGAACAAGATCACCCGGCAGGGAACGGTCGCCTGGAGGCCGATTTGCGCGGCGGTTATCGCGCCGCTTGCGCCGCCGCCGACAATGGCAATCATCCGGCCACGGTCTGTCGCTTCGGCGGAGGATTCAAGTCATTGCGGCAGCCAGGCGGACAATCGTGACGGCACGATGCGGCGGGCGTCATTGCGGCTTGTCGAATCGCACGCGCACGGTCGTCTCGACCTGCACGACGCGGCCCTCGTGCACGGTAATGTGCACGGAGCCGAATTTGAGCGACTGCACCTGGCGGCCGACGACATCGAGCCAGTCCGGTTCGTTGGGCGGCGGTTGTCGGCGGTTCAGTGACTCGGCGGCGGGAGTGACGGTGCTCATGGCGGATCGTTGAACGGTGGGCTAGGTGGTGAGCTGTTCGTGCGCCCGGCGGGCTGCCTTTCGCACGGAGGGATCGGGATCGTCCAAAAGCGGTTCGAGATGGGCACTCCACTCGGTGTCGCCCGAGGCTCCCACGGCGGCGGCTGCCGCGCTGCGAAGCTCGGGCGCGCTGTGGTGGAGCAGGTGGCGGACGCGATGGTCGAGCTTTGCGCGCTGGACCCCGAGGCTGTGGACGGCCTCCTGGACGACCTGCCCCACCTCGTCGCCAAGGGTGTCGAGCAGGGCCGCCCGGCCGGCCTGGCCGGGGAATTTCCGCAGCGCGCGCGCGGCCTCGCGACGCACCTGCCAATCCTCGTCATCGAGCGCGTGGATGAGATCGTCAAAGACAAAGGCGCTCTCGAAATCGGTCACAGCCTCGACGGCCGCGCGACGCACGAGTGCCGTGTCGTCCCGAAGCGCCGAGCGCAATGCAACGATCAGATCGGGCCGGCGATAGCGCGCAAGGGTGTTGACGACTTCCCTCCGGACCGCGGGTTCGTCATCGCCCAGGCCCGCGATCAACCGCTCGATGGCCGCCGGCGCGCGATGCTGCCGCAGGGCGACCACCGCGGCGAGGCGCACCTCCGCGGCAGGGTGGTCGAGACCCGCGAGAAGAAATTCCGCGGCGGCGGGATCGCGCAGGGATCGCAGGATCTCCGTGGCGGCCACGCTGATTTCAAAGTTCGGATCGGCGACGGCCTCGAGCAGCGCGGGCACGCTCCCGGGATCGGCGCTGGATTCAAGCAGCTCGAGAGCCGCGCGGCGGATCGATTCCTCCGGATGGAGCAGGTGGGGAGTGAGTTCTTCGGCGGGCAGCCGCTCGCC
>JAQTOP010000095.1 GCA_028713285.1 Terrimicrobiaceae bacterium | reverse complement strand
CCCGAGGATGTCGTCATCGTGCCCGCCTTCGGCGCGGAGGTGCCGATCGTCGAGGCTGTGAGGGCGCACGGCTGCCAGATCGTGGACACCACCTGCGGCGACGTGATGAGCGTGTGGAAGCGCGTGCGGCAAAACGCGCGCGAGCAGGTTACGTCGATCATTCACGGCAAGGCGCACCATGAGGAAACGCGGGCCACCGCCTCCCGCGCGCTCGGCGAGGGCGGCGGACACTACCTCGTGGTGCTCGATCTTGCCGAGACGGATCGCGTGGGCGATTACATCCGGCGTGGCGGCGACAAGGCGGCATTCCTGCGCGATTTCACCGGCGCCTGCTCCCCCGGCTTCGATCCCGACCAGCATTTGCGCAAGGTCGGCGTGGCCAACCAGACGACCATGCTGCGCACCGAGACCGAGGAAGTGCAGCGGCGCATCCGCTCGGCCATTGCGGATCGCGACGGCGGCGACGCGGCGAACTTTCGATTTTTCGACACGATTTGCGGCGCGACGCAGGAGCGGCAGGATGCCCTTTTCGATCTGCTCAATGCCCCGCTCGACCTGCTTCTCGTCGTCGGCGGCTACAACAGCTCGAATACCACGCATCTTGCGGAAATCGGCGAAAGGGCGGCGCCCACTTTTTTCGTGCGCAATGCCTCCTGCCTGCGCTCCGCCGGCGAGATCGCGCATTTTGATCTGCACAACAAATGCGAGATGGCCGTCCGGGACTGGCTCCGCGAAGGCCCTCTGCGAGTGGGCATCACCGCCGGCGCATCGTGTCCGAATAATCTCATCGAAGACGTCATTCGGCGCCTGCTCTTCCTACGCGGCGAGACCTTCAACTAACGTTCCGCGCAACCGCGCAGACCGGCCTCCTCGAGCTGGATCGTGACGTGGCTGATCGCGAAGTGCTCCTCGAGCTCCTTGCGGATCGTCCCGAGCAGCGCGTCATCCAGCGTCGGATCGGTCTTCACGACGTGCGCCGTAAGCGCGGTCTCCGTCGTGCTGAGCGCCCAAATGTGGACGTGATGCACGCTGGTCACGCCCGGCAGCTCCGCAATCATCGCGCTCACTTTCTCGACCTCCGTTCCCCGAGGAGCGGCGTCGAGCGCGAGCCCGAGCGATTCCGTGAACAGATTCCATGTGCCAAGGAGAATGACGAGCAGCACCCCAAGGCTCACGACGGGGTCCACCCAAGTCCAGCCCGTAAAAAGGATAAGAATGCCCGCAAGCATCACGCCGAGCGAAACCGCCGCGTCGGCAGCCATGTGGAGAAAGGCCCCGCGAATATTGAGATCGCCCTTGCTGCCGGAGATGAAGAGCAGCGCGGTGACGCCGTTGACGAAAATGCCGACACCCGAGACCCACGCCACGACCTCCGCCGCGACATGCTGCGGCGTGTGCAGACGATTGATCGCCTCGAGCCCAATGGCGCCGACGCTGACGAGCAGGAAAACCGCGTTGGCGAGCGCCGCAAGGATCGTCACCCGCTTGAGGCCGTAGGTATAGCGCCCGGCGGCGGGGCGCTTCGCAAGAATTGCCGCGCCCCAGGCAAGCACGAGGCCGAGCACGTCGCTCAGATTGTGGCCGGCGTCGGAGAGCAGCGCGAGCGATGAAGAATGGAAGCCCATCGCCGCCTCGACGATCACGAAGCCGGTGTTCAGCACGATGCCGATGAGAAATGCGCGACCGAAATCCGCCGGCGCGTGGACGTGCGGATGCCCGGAATGCGAATGCTCGTGGCTCATGGCGATGCGTCCATCCGGGCGGCGAGCAGATCACGAACCGCGGAAAAACTCAACCGCTCCCGCGCGGCGCGCTGCGAATCCTCCACCGCGGCGCGCCAGGCCTCATCATCGATCATCAGACGCTTCGCCAGATCCCGCACATCGCCGCCCGCCAGGCCGCCGAAGGTCGCCCGGTCCACCGCGCCGTTTCCGCCGACGCAGGGCATGCGGCAGAGCAGCGCGTCGCCCGCCACCTGTCCCGGCACCGCGCTTGCATCAAGCTGGAAAACGATGCGGTGCGCCGCCACCACGCGCAGATAATCGGGATACGCGAACGGCCCGACTAGGAAGTGCAGGAAGGGGTTGTCGCCGCGAATCGCCTTGAGCAAACGCAGGCCGTGGCGCCCGGCATTGCTCATCACCGCAACCGGGACCTCCAGCTCGCGCCCAAGCGCGGCGGCCATCGCGACGGCCTGCCAATGGTTGCGCGAAGGCACGTCGAATTCGCGCGTGCCGACAAAGATGCCCTTGCGATCCGCCAGCGGAATGCCCCGATCCCACGCCGGCTCTTCCACAGGATAGGGCGTCGGCGCGAAGAAGCCGTCACGGCACCCGGCTGTCCGATAGAGCGGCTCCAGGTCGGGCGTGCTCGAAAGGTAGCCGTCCGCCGACGCGCAAATGCGGCGGAAAAGCAGCGAGCGATTGTAGTCGGAGAGGAATTCCGCGACCTGGTGCGCGCCGGATTCCTTGAACGATATCCACGTGCGAATTCCGCGTCCCTTCAAGATCGCGAGCGCCTTGAGAACGACGCGCAGGTTGCGCTTCCGCAGTAGAACGATCGCCGCGCGCGTGCCGGACGGAATGGCACGCACGTCCCGCAGAAAATGCCCGTGCATGCAGGCCGCATAGCCGTGGTAGTTCACCGGCGGATGACCGGGATCGCGGGGCGTGCCCGCGCCCGCCGCGAAGGACTGCGGGGCGTCGCGCCCGCCGGGATTGAGAACCACCAAGCCGCCGCTCACGCCTTCTCCGCCTTGTGCGCGTCCCAATAGGCGTTCAACTCCTCGGCCGCACAATCTTCGACGCGGCGATTCGTTTCCGCCGCCGCCCGCTCCACGGCCTTGAAACGGTCGATGAATTTGTCGGTCGCCGCGTTGAGCGTCATTTCGGAATCCTGACCGAGTTTGCGCGCGAGGTTGACGACCGAGAACAGCAAATCCCCGGTCTCCTCGGTGACCGCGGCCTCGTCCGCGCCCGCAAGCGCGGACCGCAGCTCGGCCAGCTCCTCCTCGATCTTCGCGATCACGTCCGCCGCCGCCGCCCAGTCGAAGCCGACGCGTGCGGCCTTTTTCTGGACCGTCTGCGCGCGCATGAGGGCGGGCAGCGCCCGCGGCATCCCGTCGAGCACCGACGTGCGCTCGGCTTTTTCCGCGCGCTTGATCTGCTCCCACTGCCGGAGCACCTCCGCGGAGTCGGCGGCAGATTGGTCGCCGAACACATGCGGGTGCCGGCGGATCAATTTCTCGCAAATCCCGGCGACGACCGCGTCAAACTCGAAGGCGCCGCGCTCGCCCGCCATCTGCGCGTGCATCACGACGTGCAGCAGCAGGTCGCCGAGCTCCTCGCGCAGGTTCGCATCGTCGGCGAGATCGATCGCATCGACCAGTTCGTAGGTCTCCTCGAGCAAGGCGCCGCGCAGGCTGGAATGCGTCTGCTCGCGGTCCCACGGGCAGCCGTCCGGCGCGCGCAATCGGGAAACAATCTCGCGCAGCCGCGTGACCGGATCGCTCATATGCGCCACAGCGAAACGTTCTCGCTGCCAAATTCGGAGACCTCGCCGGAAGTGCGCCGCGCAAAATAAACAATGAGCCCGGTCACAAGGAGAATGGTGCCGAGAAAAATCGAGCCGCTGAACCACGCCGGCAGGTGCGCGGTCCCGAAGGCCGCCCAGAACGAACGCAGCGAGGTGATCGGCGGATTCGCGTGCATGAAAATCTTGAGGGTCCAGGCGACCATGATGATCGCAAAAATAAAGACGTAGTTGCGCTTCAATCGGCGCCCGATCGCCTCGATCGCGGAGATTTTGAACGACGGCAGGATCAAATCCTCGCACACCAACCGGCGCCATTCCCCGTCGAGCAGCCGGTCGCTCTGCGAGATCATCGGCACGAGAAAATGCGTCTCGAGCATTCGCACGCGTCCGCGAAAGGCGTCGTAAAACCGGTAGCGCCTCGCCTCGATCCACAGCATGATCCAGACGAGCGCTAGATTGAAAAAGAAGATGATGTGCGGAAGGTCGCGGAAGGAGAACGCGACGGTAATGATGGTCGTGCTGGTGGCCAGCGCCCATTGGGTGGTCTGGTCCAGCCGCTGGCGCCAGACCATGATGCGCCCCAGCTCGCCGCGATAAAAATGGACCATCGCGTTGACGTAACACGGATCCTTGAGACTCGCCGGGGGCATCGGGCGGCTCCCGGCCGCGGACAATGGGGGTGGCTCGGGTTCCGCGGGATTCGCCGCACCGTCCATCAATGCGAGTGCTTCTCCCTCTCGAGCAGAGCTTCGCGCGCCTCCTCGAGCCGCTGCCGTTCGCGCTTGGTGAGGCTGCCGATGCCGTGCTTCGAGATTTTTTCCAGCAGCGGGTCGATCGAGTCGTGAACGTCGGGCTCCGGCGGCTGCTCACGGCGCCTGATGCGCCGGACGGACCGCACCGGCTCGTCGTCCCGATCGGGCAGCCAGGCCTCGAGTGAGGCGTTCGTGGCGCCCGAGAGCCGAAGCATGAATACGGCGCAGGCGCAATCGAGCCAGATCACACCCAGCGGAACCCACGCGTGGTGGGCAAGGTAACTGAGCGAGTAAATTCCCAGCAGAATGGCGGCGACCCATTTGGCCTGAATCGAAAAGAATAGTTCCGCGTTCGGATAGATGACGACGAATGCGGTGAAGATCGCGAAATGGATCGCCCCGCTGCCGAAGAGCACCGCGGGCACGTGCGCGAGGCCCAGCGCCGTGAGCGCGACCGGCGCGGCCAGCAGCAGCGCGAGGTAGAGCCAGAGGAACGCGCGGCGGCCGAGGAATTTCTCCACCTCGCGGCCAAACGCGTAGAGCATCCACATCTCGACGGCGAACCAGATCGTGGGCTGGTTCACAAAGGCATAGGTGACGAATTGCCAGATCTTGAAGCTCTGGAGGATTTCCGTATTCGAGAAGATCAGCGGCGTGAAGGGATCCGAGTCCGGCCCCGAGATGGACATCGCCACCGCGGCGGCAATCATCGCAATCACATGGATGATCACGAGCAGCGTCGTGACGTAAATGGGGAAACGTCCCACCCAAGTAATCGGGTAGTAATCCTCGGAGTGCCGACCGGCGATCATATTGCAGCCAGAACTTAGCCACGCTCCCCACCGGGGACAAGTGCTATGTCCGCGAGAAACGGCCGCGGCCGCCGGGCTTGAATTTTTTCATCATGCTTGGGATTCTCCACCGGCGTTCCCGTGCGTCCAGGGGCCGCTCATCAAAAACCCAACCCACGCCGCTTCATCATGCCCACGTCCGCCGCCGTCCTGGAAAAATGCCGCACGCTCTGCCCCGGCAATCCCCACATTCAAGCTTGGATCGAGGAAATCGCCGCCCTCACCACCCCCGACGATGTCCACCTCTGCGACGGCTCCGAGGAGGAGGACCAGCGCATGCGCCACCTCATCGTCGCGAGCGGCGCCGGCGTCTGGCTCGATGCCGAAAAGCGCCCGAACTCCATCCTCGTCCGCTCCGACCGGCGCGACGTGGCCCGCGTCGAGCAGCGCACGTTCATTTGTTCGCACAGCGAGAAGGACGCCGGCCCCACGAACAACTGGGAACACCCCGACCGCATGAAGGTCCGCATGCGCGACCTTTTCTCCGGAAGCATGCGCGGGCGGACGCTCTACGCGATCCCGTTTTGCATGGGTCCGCTCGGCTCACCCATCGCGCAATATGGCGTCGAAATCTCCGACAGCCCTTACGTCGTCGCGAACATGCGCATCATGACCCGGATGGGCCGCGCCGTGCTTGACCAGATCGGCGCGGACGGGTTTTTCGTAAAATGCCTGCACTCCGTCGGCTACCCGCTCGCCGAGGGCCGGCCCGACGTTCCGTGGCCCTGCAATCCCGAGGAAACCTACATCACGCACTTTCCCGACGAGCGCCTGATCATGAGCTTCGGCTCCGGCTACGGCGGCAATGCGCTGCTCGGCAAGAAGTGCTTCGCCCTGCGCATCGCCAGCGTGATGGGCCGCGACGAGGGCTGGATGGCCGAGCACATGCTCATCCTCGGCGTGAAAGATCCGCAAGGCGGCAAGACCTATGTCACCGCGGCATTTCCCAGCGCCTGCGGGAAGACGAACTTTGCGATGCTCATCCCGCCGAAGCATCTCAAGGACGCCGGTTGGGAGGTCAGTTGCGTCGGCGACGACATCGCGTGGATCAAGCCCGGCCCGGACGGCGACCTGCGCGCGATCAATCCCGAGGCCGGCTTCTTCGGCGTCGCGCCCGGCACCTCCTACGACAGCAATCCGATGGCGATGGACTCGATCCTCCGCGACACGATCTTTACAAATGTCGGCCTCACGGACGACGGCGACGTGTGGTGGGAAGGCATGACGAAGGAGCCGCCCGCCCACTTGATCGACTGGCTCGGAAACGACTGGACGCCCGGCCGCAAGGGCGACGACGGCAAGCCCATCGTCTCGAGCCACCCGAACAGCCGCTTCACCGCGCCCGCGCGAAATTGCCCGATTATCGATTCCGATTGGGAGAACCCCGCCGGCGTGCGCGTGAGCGCGATGATTTTCGGCGGCCGCCGGGCCACGACGATGCCGCTCATCTTCCAGGCATTCAACTGGATCCACGGCGTCTATCTGGGCGCGACGGTGGGCAGCGAAATGACGGCGGCGGCCGCGGGGACGATCGGCCAGGTGCGGCGGGACCCGATGGCGATGCTCCCCTTCTGCGGCTACAACATGGGGGACTACTTTGCGCATTGGCTCGAAATGCGCGGCAAAATCAAGCACGTGCCCCGCATCTTTCACGTGAACTGGTTTCGCAAAGGCGCCGACGGCGCGTTTCTCTGGCCCGGCTACAGCGACAACATGCGCGTGCTTAAGTGGATCGTGCAGCGCTGCCAGTTCGGAGCGCACGCCCTCGAGACCTCGATCGGTTGGGTGCCCGACTACGACGATCTGGACATGCAGGGCCTCGAGGACAAAATCACCCGCAAGCATTTCGAGGAGCTCCAGCGCATCGACAAGACCGACTGGCACCGCGAACTGGTGCTCCAGGACGAGCTTTTCATCAAGCTCTACACCGATCTCCCGAAGGAACTCGTTTTCCAGCGCGAGCTGCTCATTTCCCGGTTGTAAAGCGCGCGGAGTCCGGGCCGGAAGGCTTGCGCAAATGTAGTGATTTCCGTTCAATTGCTCCATGCATCCCGCCGGTTCCCTCCGCATCGCCGTCGCGCTTCTCGCCATCGTTTCGGTCCACGCCGAACCGGCCTCCGATGCGCTTGACAAATTCACCAGGCAGCTCCAGGCCGCCTGCGCTGCCCAACCGTCTGATGACGGATACCGGCGCGACACGATCTCTCAATTCAAGGCTCGATTCGAGGCACTTGGACTGGCTCTCAAGCGCGGGGAATTGAACCAAGCGAGGGAGATACTGCAAAATCTCAACGGTGCAGGCCTCCCGCCGGAATTGCAGGATGCGTGGCAGTCACTGGCGGATGCACTCGCCGCCCAAATCATCCAACTGCAACAGCAGGCCGCGATCTCGTGGAAGAAAGCCGTGGACGAAGCGGCCACAAAAACCCGCGACGTCTGCATCGCGGCGAAAACGAGTTCCGATCTCGACGGAATCACACTCGAAGTCGCAGCCCTCCAAAACAAGCACCGGCAAATGAACAATCTGCTTGTTGATCGAGCCAATCGGAAGCTCGAAGGGATCACGCGCTTCCTCGATCAATGGAGCCGTTTCCTGGATTTTCGCGCCGCAGGCTCCATCACGGCAGCGAACAACCTGCTACGGAACCTCCGTGCAGAAAATGATCCTCCGATTATTTCGCAAAAGGATCTGGAACGCGCATTTATTGAGCAACTGCCTTCGCCGTGGACCACGGCGGACGTGCCCCGAATCGCATTCCGCGACGTAAAGAATGTCGCCGATCTCCCTCCCGCCGTCGAAAAGATGAATGAATTGCTCAGCAACCCCGCCATCTATGAAGCTGGATTTTTCCTTTCGGATCCGAGGGATATTCTTGCGCTCGTCACGGCTGACCAACAGGTCAAGGAGGGCAATTTTGCTGCAGCCGAGGAAGCCCTCTCCGATCTCGACCGGAGCGAGGTATATCAAACTTGCAGGCGATGGCTGCAGCCAATCCGAACCGCAATCCGTCAGCGCCTGACCGCCGGCGAACTCCAGCAAATCACGGGCGCGAAGCCAAGAAGCGACGAAAGCTCGAACACGATGCTTCGCCGTGTGCTGGATGGGCTGCAGGCCGGGGGGGAATACACCAAAATGTCCGATCTCGTCACTGAGATCTCCATGCTTCCAGCGACCACACTTTACGGCAAGGTCGATTACCCTTGGAGCCCGGGTGACGCGACCGCGTTGCTCGCCTACGCGAATGCCAGCAAGCTCGAACAAGCAGGCGATGCGCTCGCAGCCGTGAACGAATACCGAAGGGTCATCACTTCGGCACAGGGTGGCAAATACGCGCCGACCGCCGAGGCGCAAAAGGCGATCGAGCGTTTGAAAAAGAGCCATCCGGAGGCATTCGCCGACATCGACGGCGTCGTCCTCGACGAATTGCGGCAAATCCGGCAGGAGCTCGATCAGGCGTTACGTTTGCAGATTCAGCAGCAACGGATGACGCAACAGCGGCTCTTTCCCGGCAATATGCGATAGCTTCGAATCCTCCGCCGGGACCCGCGAGTTGCGCCGACTCTTGCCGGCGGGCCGTGATTTTCGTATAGAGCCCCGATGCGTTTCGGAAACCCGTATGGGCTTGGGCGGATTTTGCCCGTCGCCCTCATTCTTTTTCTCCTCCACGTCGGGTCCGCTCCGGCCAAGCCTCGGCACCTGCGTTTCGGCTTCCAAAATTTCCCGGCCCGATACGCCGGCGGCTACACCGTCACCGTTGTCTCTTCCGCTCTCACCGTCTCGGGACCGGCGACCATCCGCATCCATGCCTCGAAAAATGGCCGTTCGGCGAAGGTGGACTGGCGCAACACATTCTACACCCCCCAGGGCACCT
Organism: Terrimicrobiaceae bacterium; assembly: GCA_028713285.1. Taxonomy (GTDB): domain Bacteria; phylum Verrucomicrobiota; class Verrucomicrobiia; order Chthoniobacterales; family JAATET01; genus JAATET01. The sequence continues at coordinate 3,474 of JAQTOP010000095.1, read as the reverse complement.
TCCGCGTTTCCCTGCATTGGATCTTCAGCGCCAATGGCGCGCTTGCCGCCTCGACGATGGATCCACGCGTCGCGACCCTCGCCGCGAACGGCACCTTTACTCTCAACAGAAATCTCCCGGTCAATTTCACCGCCACGGATGCCACGGGCCTCGTCACCGCGACCGGCCAGTTGCGCCTCATCGGCGGCGGGGCGCTCTCGATTGCCGCCACGCTCTCGGGCCTGCCCGAGGGGGACGTGACCTTCGGATTCAGCGGCGGACGCGCCCGCTGAGCGTCCCGTCACCCCCGCAGGAGGAGGTCGGCCAGGTCGGCGCGCAACGCCCGCTCGTCGCCAACGGCGAATTCCTCACCCGCGCGCAGTTGCACGCAACCCCCGTCCGCCCGCACAAATCCAAGCTGCACGGGCCGCGGTCCCGGAAATTTGCGGATCGATTCGGCGATGCGATCCAGATCCCCGGGCTTCAATGCCGTCCCGGCGAAACGCAGCTCGACCGCGCTCCGCGATGCCCGCGGCTTGAGAGCCTGAATCGAGTTCGCATACACCCGGACGACGTCGTCCCGCCGGTTCAGCCGCGCGCTCACGGCGATCGCGGCGCCGGGCTTCAAAAGCTCCGCATGCTCCGCCGCCGTCTCATCCCAGGCCGTAAGCTCCAGCGACCCGCTGAAATCCTCCATTACGAAAATGCGATACGGTTTGCCCTCCCGCGTGAACTTCGATTCGGCCGTCACGACCATGCCGGCCAGCTTCACCGTGCCGGACTCCGCCATCTCTTTCGCGGAGGCGATCCGGAGGTATTTCGCGCTGTCGAAGTGGCCCGCATACGCGTCCAGCGGATGACCGGTCACGTAGAATCCCATCAATTCCTTTTCATATCCGAGCGTCTCCGCGAGCGGCCAGGGGACAATCTCCGCCGCGGAATTGCGGCGGGCTTTGGCCGGCGCGGACGACTCGAAGACGTCGAACATCGAGACCTGGCCGCTCGCGCGGTCGCGCTGGGCGCTGGCGGCGGAGGCCATCGCGTCGTCGATGGCGGCGAAAATCCGCGCGCGGTTGTCGTCGAAGCTGTCGAAGGCGCCGCATTTCACGAGGCTCTCGAGGATTTTGCGATTCAGCGTGCGGGCATCGAGGCGGGAGCAGAAATCCTCCATCGACGCGAAGCGCCCGCCCTTCGCCCGCTCGGCGACGGCCTGCTCCATCGCGCCGGCGCCGACGTTCTTGATCGCGGCGAGGCCGAAGCGGATCGCCGGAGGATCCGCGTCGCGCGCGGGAGTGAACTTCAGCCCGCTCTCGTTCACGTCGGGTTGCAGGATGCGAACGCCCATCCGCTTGCACTCGGCGAGGAGCGTGGCGAGCTTCTCCGTGTTGTCGGAGTCGGCGCTCATCAGGCCGCACATGAACTCGACCGGGTGGTGCGCCTTCAAATACGCCGTCTGGTAGCTCAATACCGCGTAGGCCGCGCTGTGGGATTTGTTGAATCCGTATTCGGCGAATTTCTCGAGGAAGCCGAAGATGGCGTTCGCGGTGTCCGCCGGGATTTGATTCACGCGCGCGCAGCCCTCGACGAAGGTCACGCGCTCCTTCGCCATTTTCTCGCGATCCTTCTTTCCCATCGCCCGGCGCAGCAGGTCCGCCTGGCCGAGCGAATAGCCGGCGAGGACGTTTGCCGCGCGCTGCACCTGCTCCTGATAAATCAGAATCCCGTAGGTGTCGGCGCAGACCTGCTCGAGCAGCGGGTGGGCGTATTTGACCTCCTTGATGCCCTTTTTCCGGTCGATGTAGTCGGGGATGAATTGCATCGGCCCCGGGCGGTAAAGGGCGTTGAGGGCGATGATGTCGTCGATCGAGCGGAAGTCGAACTGCTTGCACCACGACTTCATTCCACCGTCGATCTGGAACACTCCCGCCACTTCGCCGCTGTTCAGCAGAGCGAATGTCGCCGCGTCGTCGTCGGGAATGCTGCGCAGGTCGAAATCGGGCTCGCATTCGCGAATCAACGCGACGGCATGATGAATCACGGTCAGCGTCTTCAGCCCGAGAAAGTCCATCTTGAGCATACCCAGGTCGGTGAGCGGACCCATCGCGTATTGCGTGACGACTTCGTCCTCCTTGCCCCGGCACAGCGGGATGTATTCGTCGAGCGCGCGATCCCCGATCACGACGCCTGCCGCGTGCGTGCCCATGTTCCGGCTCAGGCCCTCGAGCACCAGCGCGTAGTCCCACAGTTGCCTGGTGGCCGGCTCGCTGTCGATGGCGGCCCGAAGATCGGGATTTTTTTCCGCCGCGGTCTCGAGGTCGATGTTCAGCTCGTTGGGGATCATCTTCGCGAGCCGGTCGCCCTCGCTGTAGCTCATACCCATCACGCGGCCGACGTCGCGCACCACGGATTTCGCGCCGAGCGTGCCGAAGGTCACGATCTGCGACACCGCGCGCTCGCCGTATTTTTTTCGCACGTAGTCGATCACCTCGCCGCGCCGATCCATGCAAAAATCGACGTCGATGTCCGGCGGGCTGATGCGCTCGGGATTGAGAAATCGCTCGAAGATCAGCCCGTAGCGCAGCGGATCGAGATCGGTGATGCCCAGCGCGTAGGCGATGAGCGAACCGGCCGCCGATCCGCGCCCGGGGCCGACGGGAATGTCGCGCGATTTCGCATAGGCGATGAAATCCCAGACGATGAGGAAGTAGCTGATGAACCCGGTCTTCTCGATCACGCCGAGTTCGTATTCCAGCCGCTCGCGCAAGGAGGCATCGCTCTCCGCGCGTCCGCCGTATCGCTCGGCGAGGCCCTTGTAACAAAGCTCGCGCAGGTATTCGCCGCGGGTCCGCCCCTCCGGCGGCGGGTAGTCGGGATATTTCGGCTGGTTGAACTCGAACCGCATTTCGCACCGCTCCGCGATGCGCACCGTGTTCGCACAGGCCTCGGGCAGCTCGGAAAACAGCGCCGCCATCTCGTCGCCGTTCTTGAAATACAGCTCGGGCACGTAATGCATGCGCTTCTCGTCGTGGATCATCGCGCCCGTGCCGATGCAGATCATCACGTCGTGCGCGTCGTGGTGGGCGCGGTCGAGGAAATGCACGTCGTTCGCCGCAACGAGGCCCAGGTCCAGATCGCGCGCGATTTTCACGAGGCCGGGATTGCACTGCCGCTGCGCCTGGATGCCGTGATCGTGCAGCTCGATGAAGAAATTCTCCGGACCGAAGATGTCGCGGAAGGTCGCGGCGGCCTCGCGGGCCTTCTGCGGCTGGCCCTGGATGAGCCATTGGTTGATCTCGCCCTTTAGGCAGCCGGAGAGCGCGATGAGGCCGTCCGCATGCTTCGCGAGCAGCTCCCTATCGACGCGCGGTTTGTAGTAGAAGCCCTCGAGGTGCGCGAGCGAGACGAGCTTCACGAGGTTGCGGTAGCCGGTGTCATTTTGAGCGAGCAGGGTGAAGTGGCGCGTCGCCTCCTTGCCCGACGAGGCCTTCTTCTCGT